>CAZYCD010000039.1:0-27701 GCA_964645345.1 uncultured Micromonosporaceae bacterium | reverse complement strand
CCCTTGGCCTGCTTGACGCCGCGGTGCAGCGAGTGGCGCATACCCAGCACGTCGCCGACGGCGTACGCGGTCGACAGCGACACCGCGAAGGCGCCGATGATGGAGGCGTCCAACAGGGCGACGGCGAACAACCCACCGGCGGCCCGCCCGGCGTAGCTCGCAAGGCCGGCCGCCAGTCCGGCCGAGTCGGTGTAGTGGCCGAAAGCGGCGGTACCGGTGAACGCGACCGAGACCGCGCCCATCAGCGCCGACGCGCCGACGATGACCACGACGATCCCGATGACCAGGTCGATCTTCTCGTACCGGATGAACCGCGGGGTGATGCGCTTGTCGATGACGTAGGACTGCTGGAAGAACAGCTGCCAGGGAGCGACCGTGGTGCCGACGATCGCGATGATCAGCAGCATGAGTGTGGCCATGCCGCCGCTGCCGCCCGGCATCGAGGGGACGACGAAGTCGTGCGCCATCTGGGTGGGCCGCGGGTGGGCCATCAGGTAGATCGGTACCAGCAGCAACGATCCGACGCAGAAGACCACCGCCACGCGCTCGAAACGACGGAAGCTGCCCGTGGTGGCGGCCGCGACGATGACCAGGCTGGCCAGGATCACCGCCGGGATCCTCGGCAGGCCGAGATACCCGGCGGCCAGGGTGATGCCGATGAACTCGGTGATGATGGTCAAAGCGTTGAGCAGGAACAGGTCGATCACCGAGAAGGCGCCCCAGAACCGGCCGAACCGCTCGAGGATCAGCCGGGCGTGGCCGACGCCGGTGACCGCGCCAAGCCGCAGCACCATCTCCTGGTTGACATACAGCACCGGGACCAGCAGCAGCAGCGTCCACAGCAGCTTCGTGCCGTAGTTCTGCCCGGCCTGCCCGTAGGTGGCGAACGCCCCGGCGTCGTTGTCGCCGACCATCACGATCAGCCCGGGGCCGAGGATCGCCAGCAGGGTCTTGAACTTCGCCGACACGCCCCGGCGCGGGCCGGTGTCGTCGTGCCGGATGGTGCCCAGCGCGCCACGGATGTCGCCGACGTGCGCCTCGTCCAGCACCGCCTGGCCGTGCAGGGTGGTGTTCAGCGTGGTCATGATGCACCTTCCAATCCGCCGTCACGGCGGCTTGGGCGGCACACGAAGCCTGGCGACCACGCACGTCAGGCCACCACGCGACGACACCCGGAAGGGCGGCGTGCATGGTGCCTCGCGAAGGTGGTCGGGACCGGCGCTCTAGCGCGTGCCGCGGACGAACTGCGAGGGGTTGAGAGCGATCTGGGGTATCGGACTATGTCCGCAGGGACTGCTATCCACTGCTCTCACCTCCTCCCGTCCGTGACGCGCACGCGTCATCCGCGCGGTCAGCAGAGTTGGCGCACGGGCCGGGGTGGCCCGGTTCCGTGGGCTTGGCTCCTCCTCGTAAGAGCTTTGGCACTGCGCGGCGTGATCCACTAGGGTCGGGAAGCCACTTGGGGTCACCCCTTAGGCCGGGGAGACCTGTCCTGACCCGGAGCGTCTCTCGACGGTTGGGGTCAGTGGCCTGTGTCCGCGCAGACGCCTCACCGAACGAGGTGCCGCAAAATCCATACTAGCCTGGCCGGCTCGCACACTGTCAATCGGTTGCGCAGGTCGTTGATTCACACTCTGCGGGCCGCCGTCCGTGTCCTCACAGCCAGCGGCCGGTCATCCTCCGGTACAGGGTCTTCGTGATCTGCAGCGCAACAAGGTAGCCGGCCACGATCAGCAGCAACTGGGCCAGCAGCACGCCAGCTGGGGCCGGCAGGCCGAGCGACGCACCCCAGGTCGTGTAGGGCAGAGCGACGGCCAGGGCGCCGGCGGCGAGGGTGGCGAGCAGTACGCGTGCGGCCGGACGGCTGCCTACTAGCGGAAGCCGCCCGGTGCGGATGACCAGGACGGCGAGAACCTGGCTGAGCAGTCCCTCGATGAACCAGCCGGCGTGGAACAGAGTGGGTCCTCCGCTGGCCCACGCATGGCGCAGCAGCCAGAACGTGGCCAGGTCGAACGCGGAGGACAGCGGAGCGAAGCAGGCGATGAAGCACACCATGTCCCGGGTATCCCAGCGGTGCGGTCGAGCGAGCTGCTCCGGGTCCGCTCGGTCGACGGGCAGGCTGAGCTGGGCCACGTCGTAGCCCAGGTTCTGCACCAGGATCTGCAACGGCAGCATCGGCAGGAACGGCAGGAAGGCGCTGGCAGCGAGCACCGACAGCACGTTGCCGAGGTTGGCCGACAGGGTGGCCTTGAGGTACTTGGTGGCATTCAGAGTGGCGTGCCGGGCGGCGGTGACGCCCCGGTGCAGGATGGCGAGGTCCTTGTCGAGCAGGATGGCGTCGGCGGCGTGCCGGGCCACTCCGACCGCCTCGGGTACGGCCAGGCCGATATCCGCCGCGCGAAGCGCGGCGGTGTCGTTGATACCGTCGCCGAGGAACCCGACTACGTGCCCGGCCGCGCGCAGCGCCCGGACGACGCGGGCCTTCTGCAGCGGGTCGACCTCGGCGAACACCGTGGTGGTCGCGGCAAGACCGGCAAGCTGCGCATTGTCGAGCCGGTCGACCTGGCTGCCGGTCACCGGTTGCCCAGGGCTGATCCCGGCGGCGGCGCACAGGGCGACGGCCACGTCAGCCGCGTCGCCGGTCACCACGACGGTCCGCACCCCTTGCCCGCACAGGGCGTCGACGGCCCCGGCGAGGCCGGATTTTGGTGGGTCGATGAAGGTGAGGAATCCGAGCAGGGTCAGGCCGTTCTCCCACGCGATGTCCGGTTCGCTGCGGGTGTCCTCGTCGATGCTGCGGTACGCCATCGCGAGCAGGCGCCGGCCGTCGGCCCACCGGTCAGCGCACACTCCGGCCAGCCGGGTCCGCCATGCGGCGTCGAGGGGATGGGTGCCGGTGCCGACCTGTAGCGCGGTGCAGCGGGACAGCACGTCCGCGACCGCGCCTTTGGTGATCATGAGGTAAGGCCCACTGCCGGCGTCGAGCAGGACACTGCCGCAGCGACGGGTGTAGTCGAACTCGAATTCGTCGACCTTGTCGTACTGAGCCCGGGCGACCTGCTGGTCCAGCGGGTCGACGGCGTCCAGTATCGCGGCGTCCAGCCGGCTGTACCGCGCCGTCGTGAACACGGCGTGCAGGGTCGCATACTCGCGCATCAGCGGGCTGGTGCCGCCGTCGGGCCCGATCCAGTCCTCCAGCGCCGGCACGCCGACGGTAAGGGTGCCGGTCTTGTCGGTGCACAACACATCCATCGCGGCCAGGTCCTGCACCGCGGCGGGTCGGGTGACCACGATCCGCGCCCGGGCCAGGGCGGACAGGCCGCGGCCATGTGCGGCGGCCAGCACGACCGGCAGCAGCTCCGGGACCAGGCCGACCGCGACCGCGATCGCGAACAACGCGGCGCCGGACCAGTCGCTGTCGTGGTGCACCAGCAGCGTCACCCCGAACACGGCCGGCACGAGGGCGCACAGCAGCCGGATCAACAGCCAGGTCACCGCGCGCAGGCCCAGGTCGGCGGCCGTGCGGCGACGGGGCGCGGTCAGCTTGCGGGTCACCGCGGCCAGTACGGTGTCCTCACCTGTCTTGACCACGACCGCGGTGGCCCGCCCGGACGCCACGCTGCTACCAGTCAGACACAGTGTCGGCGCCCGCAGCACATCCGCCCGGCCCCCGGTCCCGGCACCCGGCGCCGCCATCCAGTCGCCGACGTCACCCGGGTCCTCGGCGAACCGGGCCACCGGCATCGACTCGCCGGTCAGAACCGCCTGATCGAGCGCGAAGTCCTCGGCCCGGATCAGGCGGCAGTCGGCGGGCACGACATCCCCGGTCTCCAGGACGATCAGGTCGCCCGCCACCAGCAGCCGAGGATTGCATTCGCGGCTCACCGGGCGTCCCCGTGCGCCGCGGCCCGGCCGGCGCAGCACCGTGACCCGGGGGGCGGCCAGGTTGTGCAGGGAGGCGACCAGTTGGTCGAAACGGCCCTCCTGGCGCAGCCGCAATGCGAGGCTGCCGGCGACCACCGCGGTGATCAACAGCACGCCCAGCGGGTCGCCGGTCACCGCCACGACCACGTCCAAGGCCAGCAGCAGGACGATGAACGGGCTGCGCAGCGCGCCAGCCAGCCGGGCACCCCAGCCGGGTACCAGACTGACCGGCAGCCGGTTGATACCCGCCTCGGCCAGCCGCGCGACCGCCTGGACCTCGGTCAGCCCGCGCTCGTCCGTGCCCAGTCCGACCAACGCCTCGGCCGCCGGGCAGGCGCTCAGCGCCAGCAGCTGCCGGACCGCGCGGGACCCGGCCTCGTCCAGCAGCTCGTCCGGCCGCGCCGCAACGTCGGCGGTCTGCAGGGCGGGGACTCGTGTCGGTGTCCGCATCCTGCCCTCCTTGCCGGCGTACCGCACAGCCTCTGGCAGTGGCGGCCCTTTCCCCGTCGCATGGTCCGGCGGGGTCGAGGTGAACGGGACCCTCGTGCGCGTGCCGGTGACCGGTACTCCACCACGGTAGCGGCGAGCGTCGCGTGGACGGATGGCGGCCAGTCAACACCGGGTCGACGGCATGGTCAACGAGTTGCGCGAATGTGCGAGACCGGTCAGACTGACGACCAGCCGGCCCGGACGTGGCCGGCGGGTTGGAGACACGATGGCCACCGGTTCCCGGCCGGAACCCATCAGCGGACCCACCCCGGCGCAGGTGGAGACGGCGGCGGCCACCTTCGACATGCTGTCCACCCCGATCCGGCTGCACCTGATGTGGCTGCTGTGCCACGGCGACCACGACGTGGGGTGGTTGGCCGAGCAGGTGGGCGCCACGGTGGCCGCGGTCAGCCAGCAGCTGGGCAAGCTCCGGCTGGCCGGGCTCGTGTCAGCCCGGCGGGAGGGCCGGTACCAGATCTACACCGCGGACGACCCGCATGTCCTGGTCCTGGTCGAACAGGTCTTCGCCCACGTCGCACCGGACGGGTCGCTGGCGCCGGACCGGGGTAGCCAACCGCGGCGGGTGCGACGGCGTCCCCGGTTCGAGGCCGACCTCCGCGGCTAGCCGGCCGCGCCGCACACCCTTTTGATCGACATCTGACCTGGAGGTGCGGGTGGCTCCGCCTGGCCTGTTCCCCACCCGCGGGGTCCTCACCCGTCCGCGCCCGCGGCCGGTGGACCTGCTCGTGCTCGCCGCGATCGTCGCCCTGCTGTACGGGCTGCTGCGGCTGGCCCCGTCGCTGAACGCCCCTTTCCTGCCCAGCCAGGCGCCCGCCCGGGTGTCGACCGACCCGGCGCTTCTGCCTTACTACGCTGCGCGGTCGCTGCTGCGGATGTTCGCCGGTCTGGTCGCGTCGGTGGTGTTCACGTTCGTCTACGCCACCGCCGCCGCCCGGCTGCCCCGGGCGGAGAAGGTGCTCATCCCCGTCCTGGACATCCTGCAGTCGGTCCCCATCCTCGGGTTCCTGTCGGTGACGGTGACCGCGTTCATAAACCTGTTCCCCGGCTCGCAACTGGGCCTGGAGTGCGCCTCCGTCTTCGCGATCTTCACCTCGATGGCCTGGAACATGACGTTCGCGTTCCACCAGTCCCTGGTCACCCAGCCACGGGAACTGGACGAGGCGGCCCGGATCATGCGGCTGACCAAGTGGCAACGGTTCTGGAAGCTCGACGTGCCGGCCGGGATGATCCCGTTGGTCTGGAACGGGATGATGAGTTTCGGCGGGGCCTGGTTCTTCCTGGTCGCCTCCGAATCCATCAGCGTGCTGGGCCACACATACGCGCTACCCGGCATCGGCAGCTACGTGGCCGCCGCCTTGCAGGACGGCAACCTCGGCCAGGTCGGCATCGCTATTGTGGTGATGACACTCATGGTGGTCGCGGTGAACGCGGTGTTCTGGCGACCTCTGGTGGCCTGGTCCCAGAAGTTCCGGTTGGAACAGTCCACCGCCGCTGTACAGCAACGCAGCGTCGTGCTCGACGTGCTGCGCCGCTCCGCGATCCCGCACCTCGTGGGCCGGCCGTTACGGCCGGTCGGCCGCGCCCTGGACGCCGCGACCCGCCCGTTCGGGCTGGCCGAACACCCGTTGTCGAAGCCGGCCACGAGACAGCGGGCCGGGGACGTCTTCTTCGCCGGGGCGGTCGCCGTCATCGTGGTGTACGGGGCCTGGCGAGCGCTGACCTACGTGCACCACACCGCCGGCGTCGCGGAGTTCGGCCACGCTTTCGCGTTGGGGGCGCTCACCTTCGCCCGGGTCGTTGTGCTGGTTGCCGTCTCCACCGTCATCTGGGTACCGGTCGGGGTGTGGATCGGGCTGAACCCGAAGGTGACCCGTATCGCCCAGCCTGTCGTGCAGGTGCTTGCCAGTTTCCCTGCCAACTTCCTGTTCCCGTTCGCCACCGCCGCGTTCATCACCCTCGGTGTCAGCCTGAACATCGGTGGGATCCTGCTCATGGCGCTGGGCGCGCAGTGGTACATCCTGTTCAACGTCATCGCCGGTGCCGCCGCGATCCCGGCCGACCTACGCGAGGCGATGACCGGCTTCCGCGTTACCGGGTGGCTGCGCTGGAAACGGTTCATCCTGCCGGCGATCTTCAGCTCCTACGTCACTGGTGGCATCACCGCCGCCGGCGGGGCGTGGAACGCCTCCATCGTGGCCGAGGTCGTCGACTACGGCCACCACCACCTCGTCGCGAGCGGCCTGGGCGCCTACATCGCGCAGGCCACCGGGGCCGGCAACTTCGGCAACGTCCTGGTCGGCGTCACCGTCATGGCGGTGTACGTGGTGGCCACCAACCGGTTCTTCTGGCGGCGGCTGTACCAGCTCGCCGAAACCCGATACAGCCTGCAGTAGGAAAGGACACCGCTCATGGCGGCGATCGTTGAGGTCAGCAGCGTCACGAAGGCCTTCACCACCCCGGACGGGCAGGCCCTACCGGTGCTGGACGGCATCACCTTCACCCTGCACGAAGGGGAGATCGTCGCGCTGCTCGGCAAGTCCGGCTCCGGCAAGTCCACCCTGCTGCGCTGCATCGCCGGGCTGATCGCGCCGACCACCGGCACCGTCACCTACCGCGGCACTCCGCTCAACGGCGCCAACCCCGGTGTGGCCATGGTCTTCCAAACCTTCGCCCTGCTGCCCTGGCTGACCGTGCAGCAGAACGTCGAACTCGGGCTGCAGGCCCGCGGCGTCTCGGAAACCGATCGCGCGCAGCGCGCCCTGGATGCCATCGACATCATCGGCCTGGACGGGTTCGAATCGGCCTACCCCAAGGAACTTTCCGGCGGCATGCGCCAACGCGTCGGGTTCGCCCGCGCACTCGTGGTGCAGCCCGACGCGCTGCTCATGGACGAACCCTTCTCCGCCCTGGACGTACTGACCGCGGAGAACCTGCGTAACGAACTGACCGGGCTGTGGAACGGCAACCAGTTCCCCACCAAGGCCATCCTCATCGTCACCCACAACATCGAGGAAGCCGCGCTGCTGGCCGACCGCATCCTCGTGCTGTCCTCCAACCCCGGCCGCATCAAAGCCGAACTGCCCGTCGATCTGCCCCGCCCCCGCGACCGCCACGCACCCGCGTTCGAGGCCCTCGTCGACACCGTGTACGGCATCCTGACCGGCCGAGAAGATGCCGCCGTCAAAGCGGTCAGCGAGCGTGCCCCGGGCCGGCCCGCACCCACCCCCACCGAGGTACCTCTGCCCGCCGCGAGCGTGGGCGGCCTGTCCGGCCTACTGGAAATCCTCGCCGCCCGAGGCGGCGACGAAGGCCTCGCCGAAATCGCCGACACGCTCAGCTTCGAGGTCGACGACCTACTCCCGCTCGTCGACGCGGTCGAACTGCTCGGACTGGCCACCACCGCCGGCGCCCGGATCACCATCACCGATACCGGTCGCGAATTCGCCGCCGCCGACATCGACGCCACCAAAAAACTGTTCGCCGAACTCGCCGCCGACCGCGCCCCTCTGGTACGCGCCATCCTCAAGGCACTGCGTGCAACCGGCGACGGTACCCTGCGCGAAGGGTTCTTCCTCGACCTGCTGGGCCGCGGCTACACCGCCGCCGAGGCCCGCCGTCAACTCGACATCGCCATCGACTGGGGCCGCTACGCGGAGCTGTTCGACTACCACAACGGCGAGCTCATCCTCGAACCCGAAACCCAGACGCCGGAGGCGGCATGACCAGCCCGGCACGTGGCCACGTCCCAGGGGCGGGGTGCGACACCAGGATCTGATCTCTAGCAAACGCGGTTGGCGACCGGGCGGACCGACGCAACTCCCGAAGGGAGGGAGTCTCATGCACGTGCCAGACCCGGTTACTCTCGCCGCGCTGCTCACGCTTGTGGCGGCCGCGGCCACTGCCGGATTCGCCGATCAACCACCACGGCGGCCCGGTCGTCGCTGGCGGTACCACGCGGCGGTCATCGCCGTCGCCGCCGCCAACATCGGCCTCACCGTGATCGTAGCCCGCAGGCGCGAGCCCGCGGCCGGCGCGATCCTGCTCGTGTCCGCGTTCGTTCTGCTCTACGGCGTGCATCGCCGCGCCCGCGCGGCCCACGTCCGCCGTCCGTCCCGCCGCGGCCGGCACAATCGGCAGTGATCGGGCGGTGCGCGACCGCTGCACTGCCGGCATCGCTCTTGTACGGCACGCCGTCCTGGCTGTCGCCGCCGTGCACCCGGTACCTGCGTACGGGTTACCGCGCGGCACGACCATGGACGCCGGCGGCGGGTGCGCCGGTCCGTGTGGTCGGCCCGCTGTCAGGTATCTGTGTGCTTGCGGTCGCTGCTGCGGCCGCTCTCGGCACTGAGGGCACCTGCGGCGACGGTAGCGAGGGTCGCACCGTCCTGGGCCGCTGCGACTCCGTCGAATGGTACGGGGACCTCCTCGTTGGCTGGGTCCGGCTTCAACGCGGAGGGGCCGACAGCCGCGGCGAGCAACGACGAGTTCGGAATGTTCAACGGTCCGTCGCCGGTCTCCAACACCGTATACAGCAGGCCCGCCGAGACGATGACGCCCGTGTGTGGGCCGTTGAGCGCGCCGGACATCACCCGCACCCGCTGGCCCGGCACATAAGGCCGGGCGAACAGCAGCACCAGTCCGGCGAACAGGTTGCTCAGCACCGGCTGGGCGGCGAGACCGAGGATGATGCCGGTGATGGCGCCACCGACCAGCAGTTGCCTCAGTTGGAGGCCGACCAATTCGCACACTGACATCGCCGCGATCAGGTATCCACTGAGCAGCACCACCAGGCGTAGCGGTGTTGCGGCGACGTCGCCGGCCCGCGCCAGCGCAATGCGGTGGACCTCCCGCGCCGCGGTGCGGCTGGCGGCCACGCCGAAGACGCCCACCAGTGCCGCGCAGCCGTAAGCGATGAGCCGCACGCGCACCGCTGTGGCATGCACCCCGCCGATATCGTGGCCGGCGATCAGCGCGGCCAACGCGACCAGCCCGAACACCACGGTCTTGCGGAAGTCCGGACGCACGCGCAGCTCGAACAGGCGTGCCGTGTCCAGCGCGCCGCGCGCCTGTGCCGTCCCGCCGTTGCGCCGGACCTGCATCCTCCACATCTGCCGCTCCCTCCCCAACGATCGCCGTCGGCGACACTACCCGCACCCTCAGGAGGACCCACCCGACCAGCGGGAAGGTGTGACACACGACGGTTCCGGTCAAATGGTGCAGGCTCGCTCACGGTTGCGAGCAGCATCATCCGCGGCGATCGCCAAGCCGTAGATCGTCCAGAACCGCCCGATCGTCGCGGTCACACCCCGCCGCGGCCCGGCTGTCGACACCGTCGCGCTCGTCGTCTACCTGTGCCGCCCGGCCTGTCAGCGCGGGTGAACCCGGTGATGGCGGATCGCGGTGTACAGACTCATGGACGGGCCAGCGTAGCACATTTGCTCGCGCAGTTGCGCAAGTGTAGTCGGAGGAGCGCCGTCCATCGCGTATGTTGCGACGGCTTCGGTGGCGTCGGCTACGGTAAGCGTGTGCGGCATCGGCTGGCGTGGTTGATCGCCGGGCTCGTGGCAGCCGCGGTGGTGATCCAAGGCGCGGTGGCGGCCGTGCTGTGGCAGGTCGCACGCCCCCGGGTGGCGCCCGTCTCCACGGTCACGGCGACCGCGGACACCGCGATCGCGCAGGTGGTACGGGCCGCAGGTGATTCCGTAGCCGTGACGGTCAGCTCGCTGGTGGCCGCCACGCCGTGCCAGCACACGATGCTGGCCCACGGGCACATCTACACCCGTACCGCGGACCTGTACGTGGACCCGGGTGGCGAGGAGGCCCTGATCGGCCACATCGCGGCCGCCCTGCCGGCTGACGATCACCCGGTGCGCGGCGCGGCGCTCGTCGCCGGACCGCAACCGCTGACCGCGAACGTGGGTCAGGGCGTTGCACTGCGGGTGCAGCAGCTCGGGTCGGGATGGCTGGCAGCCACCGCAACGACCGACTGTCGTGGCGGTGCACCGCCCAGGCAGGCCCCGGACACCCAAGCCGGCGCGGCGCCCGCCCCGATTGCATCGGTTTTCGCAGCGCTGGGCACGAGCACCGCGGAGTGGCACGCGGAGACGGTGACCTGCCCGGTTGGGCAGATCACGACGGTTGACGCCACCAGCCAGACCACCGACAGGTTCAATCTGCCCACGCGGCTGGCCGCAGCTCTACCCGCGGGCGCCCACCGGATCGCCACCCCGGCCAACCGGGTCATCTGGCGGGAGGGCCCGATCAGCATGATCATTGCCGCTGGCGACGACAACCCGCAAATCACGGTGCAGCGCACCACGTCCTGCTAAGTGCCGCCCTCCGACCCGGTGGTCGCGGTCCGGTCGCCATCCATCGGGGGCACCGGGCGCATTCGACGGCATCTCGAGGAGGAGAACCACGCCTCCGCTGCGCGGCCGTTAACCGCCGCGGCGACCAAACACCTCTGTCGACTTGGAGATTGCCGGCCTCGGCTGGGCGCCGGTGTCCGTGACGGACGGAGCACAGCCCGGCTGACGAGCGGCCGTTGGTGCATTCACTGCCCTTGTGCGCCAACGGGTCGGCCTGGGGACGCGGGAGCCGCGTCGGTGGCCAGCCAGTCGGGATGGGCGGCGAGGAAGCTCGCCAGCGTGTCGTCGTGGACGGCCTGGAACAGTTGCAGGCTGGTGTCGGTGAGGATCTCGAAGTCCACGCCGTTGATGACCTGCGTGTTGTACTGCCCACCATTGGTTTTGATCATGGTGATGTGGCTGGCATCGATCCCGGCGAGGTTGAAGATCCAGTCGGCGAGGGAAACGCCGTTGCCGTCGAAGGTGATCGAGTCCGCGACACCGCGAAGTACCGAGTCGGCCCTGAGCGGATCGGTGATCAATCCGACGCTGGCAATCTTCTTCGCGAGGGCCTTGAGAAACTGTTGCTGGTGGCGTTCGCGCCCGTAGTCGCCGTCGGGGATGAGTTCCCGTTGCCGGACGTAGTCCAGGGCCTGCCAGCCGGCCATGTGCTGGCAGCCCGGCTCGTACACCTGCGGCCGGACGCCAGCGATGCGCACCGGGTGGTAGTCGGGCGGGACCAGCTCGTACGGTGGCGTCTCCTTGCCGGACGGGTCCCATCCGATGTGGACCGAGGTCGTCCTCTCATCAACACACAGGTCAACCCCGCCTACTGCGTCGACTACGGATTGGAACCCGGCAAAGTTGACGATGGCGCCGGCGTTGAAGGTCAACCCGGTCAGCTGCTTGATCGTCAGCGCGAGCAGTTCGAAGCCACCGGCGCGGCCACCGTTGTTCAGGAAGCCGAACGCGAACGCGGCATTGATCTTGTCCGTGCCGCCCGGGTACCCGGTCTTCGGGTAGGCAGGGATGGGCACCCGGCTGTCCCGAGGGATGGAGATGAGATATGCGCGGTCGTGAGCGGCGGTGATGTGCATGATGATGACCGTGTCCGAGCGCGCCCCGTCCGCTGGTTGACCGACCCGTTCGTCGATCCCCACCAGAAGGATGTTGATCGGGCCGTCGATCGACGCATGCACGGGGGCGGCACTGCCGGACGCCGATGCGGTTGCCGCCGCACCCCCCAACAGGTGTTCCTGGTGCACCGCGCCGGTGTAACGGTGCAGCAGGAACAACGTAGCCGCGACGGCCGAGACGGCCAGCAGGCTCAACGCCACACCGCCGACGAGGACGATCCGCGCCCAGCGGCGGGGCCGTCCGGTTTCGTCAATGGGAGCCGCCCCACCGCCGCCTGTCGTACCCACACGTCCTCCCGACGCTGCCCATCACGCCCGCGATCGCGTCATCGCGACATGGTCGGGCGCCGGCGCGGGCACCACCACACGCACCAGGATGGCGGCCACCGCAGTCGGCCCGCGGTCATTTGCGGATCAGCGCAAGTATACGAACCTCGCCTCGGTTCGTAGCCAGTCCACGGACTACATCCGCTCGAGTGGGGCGTTGGCCTTCATCGAAGCCGGGCGTCCACTGGTTGCCCGGCGGCTCGGCCAGGCTTGCGCGGCAAGGGGCAACGACTGCTGCCGGGGCGGGTCGTCTTCACGGCGTTCACGCTCCGTCGAGCCCCTTTCGGCCTGCGCGAGTTGCTTGTCGCCGAGCGCTATGTCCTGTATGGACAGTTGGTGGAGCGGGCAGCAGGTACTTGCCGCCGAGGTGTTCCCGGCCTTGACCGCGGCCCGGTCCACGCCGAAGCAGCCCGACCGGGAGTCACTCGTTCAGGCCCGGCCCGGCAGAGATGACCTGGGAGGCTGGCCGCCGCGGTGACAAAGGTTACTTCCCACCAGCGTGCCGGCACGGCGCCCGCCGCACCCGGGCACAGCTACCACCCCGATCGTGTGGGTGTTGCACGGATCGCTGGAATCCGCCCAGGATGACCGGCCCGATCGCGGAAGCGTTGCGGCCGGGGTGGTTCAGGGACAGTACCCGCACGAGTTGTGGGAGCGGGCGGTTCGGCTGGCGCAAGGGCGGACGCCCCGCCCGCATAGCGGCTCATGGCGTACCACGCCCTCGCCCGGGTACGCGGCCCACCTTTGAACGGAGTCGACATACCAGCACTGGGCCACCTATGGGGGCGGCCCTCCGTTGAGGTGAAGCGCGGGCGCATTTCCGGTGGCCTCCGCACAGAGGACACAATGGGGCCATGACGCGCCCTGAGCAGTCCCGCGGACCCGCGGGGGACCAGTCATCTGGCACGCCGCCGCCCGTGGACGAGAGCGGATCCGACCTCGCCAAGCTCGTTGAGGCGGCGCTGCACGTGCATCTTCGCGACCACCTGCGCAGGGTCGAGGAGTTGGTCGTCAGTACCGGCCGCCGCATCGACCTGGGTGGAGAGCTACAGAACATCGTGCCGGCCTGGCTGCGGCGCACGCCGGGAGAACCTCGCTGGCCCGTAACTCTCGCGATATTGGTGGCCATCGGCCTGCAATTGCTGATCCCCGAGAACCTGGCGCTGCGCCCCCGCTGGGTGCTGCCGGCAGCGGAGTTCACCCTGCTGATCCTGCTCGTGGCCGCCAACCCCAAGCGCATCGAACGCGATCGCCGCTGGGTGCGGATGGCCAGCCTGACCCTCGTCGCGATCGCCAGCGTGGCCAACATCGTGTCCGCCGCAAGGCTGGTGATTGGGCTCGTGCAAGGCACGGTCGGCCAGTCGGCCGGCCCGCTGCTGGCCTACGGCGCGGCGATCTGGTCCACCAATGTCATCATCTTCGCACTGTGGTACTGGGAGTTCGACCGCGGCGGCCCAGTCGAGCGGGCCAAAGCGACGAAGACGTATCCGGACTTTCAGTTTCCCCAGATGCTCACACCTGAACTGACGGACAAGAACTGGGAACCACAGTTCGTGGACTACCTCTACGTTTCATTCACGAACGCCACGGCGTTCAGCCCGACCGACACCATGCCGCTGTCACGTTGGGCGAAGCTGCTCATGCTGACACAGTCCGGCGTCTCACTCGTCACCGTCGCACTCGTGATCGCACGCGCGGTCAACATCTTCAAATAGCGCTCAGGCGGGTGCTGAAGCCGGACTGGCGTCGGCGCGACCTGGTGGGTGCCGAAACGCCCGTCGGGGCAGTTCAAGCGGCGGGTAGGTACCGCAGTAGCCACGTGACCGGCGACGCGTCGTGCGGGCAGGCAGCTCACCGCGCCGTGCCGCCTTGCGGGAAGAGGCGGGAACCGGATAGGGATTCGGCGACGAGTGCGGTGATGCGGTCCACGTCGAGGCCGGTGAGGATGCCGCCGAGTTCACGCAGTGGCGGTACGGTGTCCACCAGTCGGGGCATGCTCGCGGCACCCAGGCTGGCGGCGGTGGCGGCGCCAGCGGCAATGGCCCATCCGACGGGTCCCAGTGGGGTGCATCCGAAGAACTGGCTGATGCCGGGTGTCTGTACCACGGCGGCGAGGGTGGCGGCAGAGCCGACGCTGGCGGCCAGGACGGCGGGGCTGCGGCGCCCGAGCAGCGCGGTCTGGCCGAGCTGACTGCCGACCAGGGCTGCCAGCGCGACTGTCTGAGCCCTGGTGCCGCGGCCGGTGGCGCGTGCGAGAAGCCATCCGGTGGCGGCGCCGGTCGCGGTGGCGCCTGCGCGGAGGCTGATCTCGCGGGTCAGCGCGCCGCCGAGGGAGATCTGCGGCCCCTCGGTGAGCAGCTGGTCGGGGTTCGCGTCGGGCCTGCGTAGCGCCACTGTCAGGGCTGGGGCCAGATCGGTGAGCAGGTTGACGAGCAGCAGTTGTCGGGCGTTGAGTGGCGAGTTGCCCTGCAGGGTGGCGCCGAAGACGGTGAAGGCGATCTCGCCGAGGTTGCCACCGACCAGGATCGCCAGGGCCTGGCGGGCGGAGCGCCACATGGCGCGGCCTTCGACCAGGGCAGCGACGATGGTCTCCAGCCGGTCGTCGGTCACGACGAGGTCGGCGGCGGCGCGGGCGGCGGGGGTGCCCCGGCGCCCCAGCGCGATGCCCACGTCAGCCAGCCGGATGGCGGGGGCGTCGTTTGCTCCGTCCCCGGTCATCGCCACGACTTTCCCGAGTCGCTGGAAGGCCTGTACGACACGGACCTTGTGGGCGGGCGTGCCGCGGGCCACCACGGCGACGGTGGGGAGCAGCTGGTCTAGCGCGTCGTCGTCGAGAGCGTCCAGATCGGTGCCCGTGATGACCCGGCTACCGCCGAGGATGTCCAGTTCACCGGCGATGGTGGCGGCGGTGTTCGGGTGGTCGCCGGTGATCATCACGACCTGGGCGCCAGCGTCGCGCAGCGACCGTAGCGATGCGCCGGCGGTGCTCCGTACCGGGTCGGCGAAGCCGAGGAAGCCGAGGAACCGTAGACCGGTGATGTCGCTGTCGTTGAGTTCGCCGCGGTCGGTGGGTCGCTCGGCCACGGCCAGCACCCGGTAGCCCTGGCCGGTGAGCCGGTGCAGTTCGGCCTGCAGTCCCCGGGTGCGGACCTTCGTCAGGGACTGATCGGCGGCATCGACGCGGCAGCGGGGAAGCACGGTCTCGGGGGCACCCTTGACGCTAAGGATCGTGCCCTGCCCATTCCCGCCCAGGGTTGCGTGGTAGCCACGGCTGGGTTCGAACGGCAGCATGCTGGTCTGACGCCAACCGGGATGGCCGTGGTCGCGCTCGACGCCCAGGTCGGCCGCGGCATCGGTGACGGCTCGGTCGGTGAGATGGGGCAGGGGCTGGTCCGGTGTGGCGATCGGTGTGGCGCGCAGAGAAGCGCCGAGCACGCGGCGCAGGCCGTCATCGCTCTTAACGGTGGCCGCGTCGCGGTGGCGGCTGCCGTCGCTGATCGCGGCGAGCCGGATGCGGCCCTGGGTGAGGGTGCCGGTCTTGTCGAAGCACAGCACATCCACCCGGCCGAGCGCTTCGATCGTGCGTCCGCTGCGCACCAGCGCTCCCTGCCGGGACAGCCGTCGGGCGGCGGCCGACTGCGCGGCGCTGACCAGGAAAGGCAGGCCTTCGGGCACGCTGGCTACGGCCAGGCCGACGGCGGCATTCACCGTCTGGCGGACCGTCTTGCCGTGCAGCAGCCCGGCCGCCATGGTGGCCCCGGCCGATCCCAACGCGATGGGCAGAGTGGTCCGGGTGATCTGTCCGAGCCGGGCTTCGACCCCGGAGGCCGGTGCCGAGCGCTGCGCGGTGGCCATGCCGCGCCCGGCTTCGGTGCCACCTCCGGTTGCCACCACCACGCCGATGGCCCGGCCGGCCGCGACGGTGGTGCCCTCGTAAGCCATGCTGGTGCGGTCGGCCACGGCGGACGCGACCACCGGCGCGGTCGTCTTGCTCACCGGGAAGGACTCGCCGGTCAGCGACGACTCGTCCATCTCCAGGTCGGCCACCTCAAGAAGCCGGCAGTCAGCCGGTACCACGTCGCCGGGGGCCAGCACCACGACATCTCCGATGACGAGGTCGTCCGCGGGCAGCCGCAGCGCCTCGCCGTCGCGCCGGACGGTGGCCACGACGCTGGATTTGGCCAGCAGGTCGGCTACCGCGCGGTCGGTCACACTGCGTTGGACGCTGCCGACCAGCGCGCCCAACGCTGCCGCGCCAGCGACGACACCGGCGTCAGCCGCGGATCCGATGGCGGCCGACAACGCGGCACCGCCGGCGAGGACCGGGGTGAGCGGATTGGCCAGTTCCTCGGCGAAGGCCCGCAGGAAACCGGTGCGGGGTGGGTTGGTCTGCGGGTCGGGCTGGTACCGGCGGCGCGCCTGCCCGGTGGTCAGGCCGTTCACGGTGGTGTCCACCGCGTCCAGGACCTTGTCGGCGGGCAGCAGGTGCCAGGGGGTGCTGGCCACGGGCGGCGATATGGGCCGCCGGTTCAGCTCGGTCGCGGCCCACACGCCCGACAGCATCGACACTGCCGCGGCGCTGTTGACCGCCAGCAGGGCGCGTCGGCTGGCGCCGGTGGATCGGCCGGTCAGCGTGGTCACGGCGCCGATCGCCGATCCGGCCTCGGCCAACGTCACGCCGTGGCGACTGACCGTCCTAGCAGCGGCGGTCGCGTCCATGAGCAGGGCGGCGGTGTCGAGGTCGTCGCCGACGAGTACGTGCGCGCCCCACGGCGGAGTGCCGTCATGGCCTTCGACCCCGATGCCGCAGTCAGACTGCGCGAGCGCACCGCGGTGGCGGGACACGATCAGTACACCGTGGCCCTGAGCCTGCAGCCTGCGCACCGCGGCCACGAGTTCGTCGCCGCCGGGTACCCGCCGGTCGGTAACCGGCCGCGTTCCCGGCGACCCGTTTCCGGCGAGGATCAGGTCCAGCCCGGCGCGGCGGGCGGCGGCGATCAGCGCGTCCGCGGCGTGCGCCGGCTCGGCGGCCACGCCGACCACGGCCTCCAGCCGGGTGCCGCGGGCCAGGCCCAGGACGGCGAGCGCGCCGGCCGTGCGCAACCGCCGCTGTTCCCGGGCGCCGGTGCGACCACGCACGCCCAACCGGTCGAGCGGTCCCAACGTCCATCCCTGCCCGGTGGTCGGTGCGTCGAGGACGGTGTCCTGGAACAGCGTGTGCGTGGCCAGCTGCACCGCGTCAACGTCAGCGCCGGGCAGCGCGACCACGTCACTGACCACCGGCCGCCCGGTGGTCAGCGCGTCGACGTCCAGCACGGCGGTGTCGACCCGGTCCAGCCGCCGTAGCACGCGCCGGTCCATCACGAGGGCGCCCCGGCCGGCCAGCGCCCTGCCCAGCACACAGGCGAACGCCTCCCGGCCAGCACCAGCCGCCTTCGGCAGCGACGCGATCGCCAGGGCGGCGGCTCGGCCCGGACCTCCGCCAGTGGCCAGGGCCACGCCGGCCGCGACGGCACCGACTCCGGCACTGCCCGGGGCGTACCGCTCGACGTGGCCTTCGGGGAGACGCCCGGGCCGGTTGGCGGTCGCGGGCCCCGCGCTGGCCGATGCCGCGCTGCCCAGCAGACGGGCCTCGTGTCGGCGCCAACACCTGCGCCCTTGCCATGCCTCGTCCACCTGCGCCACGCGCAGTGCCGCGTCCACCGCCAACCCGGTCACCCCGCCGGCGACCGCTTGGGCCGCGGCGTTGGCCACGGCGACGGCTGTGTCCGCACGCTGCGCGCCGAGACGTTGCTGCAGCGCCGAGCGCAGCCGCGGCTGGGTGTCCACGAGCGTGATCAAGGATGCGGCCTGCACGGCGCCTGGTACCCGGCCGGCCATCCGCCCGGCCGTGGCGACCACCAACCCCGCGGCGTCACCGAGCAGCGCAGCCAACGGACTGGCCAGCGCGCCCGCGGAACCGGGCGGCTCGGGTTGCCGGCCGCCGGCCGACTCCGCATCGGATGCGTGGCCGGCCCGCACCTTCGCGACGCAGGCGTGAACGTCGTCGGCGGCGGCGGGCGGGTCGGCCAGGCCGACGACAATCCGGCCGAGCACCGCATTGGTCGCCACCCACGCCACCCCGGGCAGCGCCCCAACCTCGTCGGTCAACCGGCGGCTCAGGTCATCGTCCGCGGCGGCGAGTTCGGGTACCGCCACCATGACGATGTCCTCGCGCGTTTCCACCCGGCCGCTCGCGGTCACCACCGGGTCGATCGCGATGACGTGGGACATCAGTCCAAGCACGGCGCGCCCGGGAAGGCGCAGCCCATCCACCCAACCCACTGGTGGTCCTCCCCAACTTCGGCACGCGGACTCGCCCCGGCCCGCCGATGACGCCGCGGACCTCACGCCGCACTCCGTCAGATCTCCTGCAGGGCCTCGCCGAACTCGCGCAACACCCTGTTGTGCCGACGGTTGACCAACGCGTGTCCGACGCCCAGCAGGACCACCACCGGCCACTCCACGACGCCCGCCACACCCAGCACCGCGACGCCAGTCAGGAACGCCAACTCCTCACGCGGCAGCCGGACCGATCCGAGTAGCGGCAGTCCGACCCGCACCGAGTCGCGGTGCGTCGCCCGCCGCGCGGCCACGGCCGCGCCCCCCACCGGGACTTCCACACGGGAGCCGTCGGCGGCCGTCTCGGCCTGCTCCATCGGCCGAATCGTTACCGCGTCCACCACTGCGGTGCCCGCGGTCGGGGTCGCCTTACGCGGCCGCATCGGCTGCGCCTCGTCGGCCCCGGCCGCACCTGTGGTCCGTGTCGCCTTCCCCCGCCGAATCGGCTGCGCCGCGTCGGCCCCGGCCGCGCCTGTGGTCCGGGTCGCCTTCCCCCGCCGAATCGGCTGCGCCGCGTCGGCCCCGGCCGCGCCTGTGGTCCGTGTCGCCTTCCCCGACCGGCGCTGCCCGGCTCTGCCCGTACTCGCCATCGCCGCCGCCTCTCCTTCTCGTACCCGAAGCCTTCTCACCGGCCGGCGCCGATCCGGAAACCCTCGCCCGGGACGAGCAGGCAGCCCCGTCTCGACCGGAGGCCGTCGGGTACCCGTTGCCCGAGCGGGCAAACCCAGGTCGAAGCATTCGGCTGTCACGGGTCAACCGCTCTACGTGTGTCAGGCCAACGGCTTCAGGTTCCGCGTCGCGGCGGGCGACGGTGTCGGCTCATCACACTTTGACGGTGTTCCGATTGCGGTGATTGCGCACCTATGCAAGTCTCAGGAGTCATGACCACCGCTAGTGCCGTCGGCGAACCGAGTGACCCCGCCGGCCTGCTCGGGCGCGAGATTCCTCGGGCCGAGTCGGTGTTCCGGCGGTCAGGGCGGGTGACAACCGGGCCGTGCCGGTTCCACGACCCGGCCGGCCGGCCGCCGGTCGTCGGGGGTTCGCGGCCGGGCGGCGCGGGTTGACCAGGTGGCTGCGGGCCACCAGTGCGCTCGGGCTCTTGGGCGCCGTGCTCAGCGTCGTCGTCGCGGTCGAATGGCACTGGCCGGTCCACGCGGCCGGCCACGCTGCCCGGTCCGCGCCGCGGTGGGTCACCCCACCGTCTGCGCCGTCCCGCAGCGCTGAGCCGTCCCCCAGTGCCAAGCAGGCCCCAGCAGCGCCGGCGAGCCCGTCGCCATGCCAGCCGGGCGTTGACACTGTGCTGTCCGTCCCGGACGACACAGCAGCCGGCGGGCGGCGCAACATCTGGGTCCACCGGCCACCGGGACCGGATCGGGCCACGATCCCGGTCGTGTACGTCCTGCACGGATACCCCGCCAATCCGGCCGACCTGGGCACCGGCAGCCTGCCGCGCCTGCTCGACCAGGAGATCTGCCGGACCGGGCGGCCATTTGTCGTGGCCGTACCCGATGGCAACGCCGGCGATGTGGACACCGAGTGGGGAGACGACAGTGCGGGACGCTTCGCCTTGGAGACGTTCGTCACCCAGACCGTCGTGGGCCTCGTCGAGGGTGCCCAGCACCGGCCGGCGGCCGAGCGCGCCATCGTCGGGTTCTCCATGGGCGGGTACGGCGCGGCGGCGCTGGCGCTGCGCCACCCGCAGGAGTACCGGCAGGTCGCAGCCTTCGGCGGCTACTTCCACGTCGATGATCCCGACGGTGTCTTCGGTGCGGATACCGCTGCGCACGCACCCGATCAGCTCGTCAATGCTGGTGCCGGACAGCGGTACTTCCTGGTGGAGGGTACCGACGAGGACACCCCGCTGCAGCAGGGTTCGATTCGCGGCGAATCTGACCGGTTCGCCGCAATCCTGCGTACTGCCGGCATCACCGTGAGCGTCGCACATCCGCCAGGGGGCCACGGCGAGGACACGTGGTATCCGCAGCTCGGCGCGATGGTCGACTTTCTCGACGCGGGGTGGTCGGGGCCGGGCCGGTGATACGCGAGACGCGGGCTGGGGAACGCACCGCGCTCCCGGCATACTTGTCCCCGTTCGCAGGCGCGACCAGACGTGATAGGGGACGTTGTGGCCCTGACCGGGACACCGTTGTTCGCGCTGAGCTTCGTGGCGCTACTCGGCTCGCTGGCGTTGACCGTGATCTGTTGGCGCCGCGGCGGCAGGCTGCGGGTGCTCAGCCGGGCCGGCTGCATCCTGTTGTGCGAGGCGTTGCTGCTGTTCACCGGCGGCCTGGCGATCAACGATTCCTTCGACGGTCTTTACCCGTCCTGGTCCACCCTGTTCCAGCCGGACCCTTCGCCGTCGTCGTCGTCGGATCCGATCGCCGCCGCTCCGGGCACCTCACTGGACCTGTGGCTGCGCGGCCACGCCAGCGAGGGCGCGAAGGCAGGGCTGGTCTTCTCGTGGAAGCCGCGGGATCTTGCGGCCTGGCACCTGCCGGTTACCCCGGCCATGTACATACCTCCGACCTATTTCGCCGACGCACATCTGCGGTTCCCGGTGGTCGTGGTGGTCGCACCGGCCACGGCGGGGCCGGACGAGTCCGGTTGGGATCCGTCCACCCTGGCGCCGCTGGTCGCCGCGAGCACCGCCGACCCGGTGCCGGCGATCCTGGTCTTCCTGCGGATGGACCACCCCGACCCCGGGCTGCTCGAGCGGGACCTGCCGGCCCGGCTCGAGGCCGATATCAGGGTCAACCACCGCGGCTGGGCGCTGGTCGGGGTCGGTAGCGACGGTGCGGTCGGTCTGGCCGGGCTGGCCGGTGCGCCGCAGCGGTACCGGTCGGCGAGTGTGGTGGCCGGGACCGACGGTGTGGTCGGCCCGGCGCTGGAAGCCCAGGCGCATCACGTCAGGATCGACCAGGCCGTGCTGCTGATCGCCGGGCCGGCAGCGACGGCCACCCCGGGTGCCGGCGGCCAGGGCGGCGGCGGGCAGATGTCGGACGATTCGGGCGGGTCGGGCGATTCCGCCGGGACCGTGGCCGTCCAGTTCGTGGCGCGGCCCAGCCAGCGGCTGCCCGCGGCGCTGCGCTGGGTGTACCAGCAACTGTCACCGACGCTGACGGGGCAGTACGGGGGCCCGGTACCGTCGCCGAGCGGACAGCGCTGACCATGCCGGCACCCAACAGCATCACCGCCCTGCTCGCCGCCGCCTTCGCCGCGGTCGCTTGCGCGGTCGGTACCGCCTGGCTCTGGAACCGGGTACGCGACTGGTGGGGCTGGTTCGACCGGATCGTCGCCATCCTGCTGAGCGTGACCATGGCGGTCGCGGCCGGCGGCATCGCCGTCAACCGGCAGCTGAGCCTGTTCGTCGACTGGCCCCAGGTCTTCGGGGCCGGGGAGAGCGCGCCCAGTAAGGGTGAGACGGTGACTGTCGTCCAAGGCGGCGATCCCGTCGTCGACGGCGGCGACTCCGCGAGCCGGGTGGTCAAGTTCAGCCTCACCGGTCGGGTCAGTGGGATCTCCCTGCCCGCGTACGCGTACCTGCCACCCGGCTACGACTCTGCGATCGGGCAGCGCACCCGGTACCCGGTGATTGAGGCGACGCACGGCTTTCCCGGCTCCCCCAACGGCTGGCTGGTGGGCCTCGATGCCGCCCGGATCCTGGACGACGAGATCAACCACCACCGGATGGCACCCACCGTCGTGATCTTCCCGACCCAGGTGCTCGACCCGACCCGCGACAGCGAGTGCGTCGACGCCGTCGGCGGGGCGCAGTTCGACACCTACCTGAGCACCGACCTGCATGAGGCGGTCGCGTCGCTGTTCCGGGTCCGCACCGACCGGGCCGGCTGGTCGATCACCGGCCTGTCCACCGGCGGCTTCTGCGCGGTCAACCTGGCCCTTCGCCACCCCCAGCTCTACGCCGCGGCCGCCAGCCTGTCCGGGTACTTCACCGCGATCACGGACAACACCACCGGAGACCTGTACCACGGGGACGCGCACCTGCGGGATCTCAACAGCCCGGCGTGGCGGCTGCGCAACCTCCCGGTACCACCGGTGCCGATATTCGCCGCGGTGGCCCGTGACGATCACAGCGGCTACCAGGAATTGCAGAACCTGATCGCGGTGGCCCGGCCACCCGCGGAGCTCACCACGCTCGTGCTACCCCGGGGCGGCCACACTCCCCCGGTCTGGCGGACGCTGGAGCCCACGACGTTCGACTGGCTCTCGGCCTGGATGGCCGGCCCCCAGGTCAGCTCCAAGCCTGGGCCGGCGATCCCCGAACCGACCCACGGCCCGGTGGTCCAGCGGCTTCTGCCCGCATGCGTGACGGCACGCCCGCCGTGCCCGGTGAAATGAGCTCCGCGTCGCGACGCAGGATCACCGTTTCTTCAGGCAGAGCACGAAGTCCAGGCTGCGGGGCGTGGTCTGGTAGTAGTAGCCCTGGGTGAACCCTGGACCGGGCTTGCACTTGTGCATGTCATCGGTGCTGTCGAAGCGACTGGTCACCTGGTAGGTACCGGGCCCGCACCCGACGATCCGCAACTTCACGTGGTCAGCGGTACCGTCGTTGACCACGCATTGACCCGGGACGATGACGGACGGATCGCCGTCGGACGGTGCGCCCGGCGAAGCCACCCCGGGCGAAGCCATGGCGGGTGACTGCGTGTCGGCCGGCGTGGCCGAGGGCGGCACGCTTGCCGCCGAGGTCGAGCCGGGAACATGGCGCAGGACCATGACGGTGCCAACGCAGAACATCACCACGAGGACCACCACGACCGTGATGGCGATGCCGGTCCGGTCCTGCCGGGGGCTCGCGGCCGGTGCGGGACCGAGGTAGTCGTACTCGGCTGTCACGTCCTCCCCCGCGCCGGAACCGACCGGCTCGGGGCTGGCCGGTGCATCCGGATACCAGGGGGGATCCGGCGGGTACGAATAGCCAGCCCGCCGTCCGTAGTTCGACACCCATCCTCCACGGCAGTCGACGGCCGCTCCGGCCGCGCAGCAGGCGGCGGGAGGTCCGATGACGATAACGGAACCGGGTCACACCCGGGCGGCCACCAGGTGAACACCCGACGACTGAACGGCCGTCAGCGGCGACGAGGGAAACGTCCCAACCGTGTCGAACAATGACCCGATGCGTGAGTCTTCGCAGCCGGCCGTCCGGCGCGCCACCTCCCCACGGTCGCGGACCGGCCGCCCTCCTCGCCGCGGGCCAGCCTCCGGCCCCGCAGTTTATCTCGACACTTGCGGATGGGCGCAAGTCAGATCGGGCGCTGTCACGCGAGACGCATGTGTCCCTTGCCACCGAACACGGCGGCAAGTCACTGATCTGTCGGCTGGGAGCGCTCTCCGCATGCGGTTCACAACGTTGCGCAGGTGTGCAAGCATTGCGAGTCGCGCCGACCGGGGGGATGAGTACCGTGAACGACGGACGTTCCGGGCCACAGGTCCCCAGGCCGCGCCGCGCACCGACTCGCGGATGTCAACCGCGGTCGGCCGGTTCGCCGACGACAGCATGATGGCTGAGGTACCCATGATTCTTCCCGGTTCGCAGTCAGCGGTGCGTGTGGACCCGACGCGGCCCACCGCTCGTCGACCGGTTGCGCGTACCCGGGAACTGGTGCTGATCGTGCTGGCCGTGGTCGTCCTGCTCGCGTATGCCGCGGCGGTCGACGTCGGTGCGACGGGCCGGGTCGCTCGCGGGACGTTGATGCTGCCGGCCGGCATGGCAGTGGTCTTTCTGGCCGCTCATGTCGTGGTTCGCCGGTGGGCACCGTACGCGGACCCGGTGCTGCTGCCATGTGCGGCACTCGTCAACGGGGTCGGCGTGATCTTCCTGTACCGGCTGGACCTGAGCGGGCCGCCCAACGCCGTGCCGTCGGCCCGTGCCCTGCTCGGTGGCCTGGGTGTGCGGCAGTTGGCCTGGACCGCTGGCGCGGTGCTCGTCTTCGCGCTGGTACTCGCCTTGCTGCGCGACCATCGTGCGGTCTCCCGGTACGCCTACACGTTCGCCCTGGCCGGCTGCGTCCTGGTGGTCATCCCGGTGCTGTTGCCGGCCCGGTTCTCCGAGGTGTACGGCTCGAAACTGTGGATCCGCTTCGGCGGGTTCTCCATCCAACCCGGCGAGTTCGCCAAACTCGCCCTGATGGTGTTCTTCGCCTACTACCTGGTCCGCAAGCGGGAGGTGCTCGCGCTGGCGACCCGCCGGGTCCTAGGCCTTCCGGTTCCCCGCGGCCGCGACCTGGGACCCGTCGTCGTGGTCTGGCTGGCGAGCATGCTGGTCCTGGCCAGTCAGAAAGACCTCGGCATGGCGCTGATGTACTTCGGCATGTTCGTCGCGATGCTCTACATCGCCACCCGACGCGTGTCCTGGGTGCTGATCGGACTGGTCCTGTTCGCCGCCGGATCGGTGGCGTCCTACCAGCTGTACCCCCGCCTGCACCTGCGGGTGTCCATCTGGCTGCACCCGTTCGCGGACCCCACCGGGGACGGCTACCAGCTCGTGCAGGGCCTGCTCGGCCTCGGCACCGGCGGACTGTTCGGCACCGGACCCGGCACCGGGCGACCGGACCTGGTCCCCGAGGTGCACAACGACTTCATCATCGCCGGGATCGGTGAGGAGATCGGCCTGTTCGGCCTGACCGCGCTGCTGACCCTCTACCTGATCATCGTGGTGCGCGGGCTACGCGCCGCGCTCATGGTCAAAGACTCCTTCGGCAAACTCCTGGCCGGTGGCCTCGCCTTCAGCATCGGCCTGCAGGTGTTCGTCATCTTCGGTGGGGTCACTGACCTGATCCCCTTGACGGGGCAGACCACACCGCTGTTGTCCGCCGGCGGCTCCTCACTGCTGGCCACCTGGATCGCCATCGCGCTGCTGCTGCGCATCTCGGACCGAGCCCGCCAACCACCCGGCACGGCAGCGCCATGAGCACGCGCACCGCGGCCCGCGGCTGCGCGGCGCGTGGCCACGGATGCCCCAGCGGTGTGGCAGGCGACGGTCAGATCGGGACGTCGCCGCTGAGCACGATGGTGCGTTCGTTGGGCAGGCAGAGGAATTCGGCTTGGCTGGGGGCATTGTGTGCCAAGGCGATGAACAGGGTCTTCCGCCAGGTGACCATGTCCGGCCGGTTGCTCCGCCGTAACGTGATGCGGGAAACGAAGTATGAGGCGTTGTCCGGGTCGAGGCCGAAGTCGGGGTGCTCCTCCGCGATGCGGCGCAGTACTTCGGGAAAGTCGGTGGTGTCCTGGAAGCCGAACTGGGCGTCGACGTGCACGATGCCGTCGCTCTCGTTGCCGAGGTGGTCGATGGTCAGCCGTTGATCCCACGGGATGTGCGGGATGTTCGCGGTGCTGCCCGAGATGATGACGATGTGTTCATGCAGGACGTGGTTGTAGGTGGCGTTGGCCCGTAGCGCCAGCGGCGTGGTCTCCTTTGTGGGGTGGGCGAACACGGCCGTGCCGGGTACCCGTTGAACGCTGGTCCGGTTGGTGTGTATGGCGTCGAGGAAATCGGCGAGTGGCCCTTCCATCTCGACGCGCCGTGCGGTGACGATCTGCCGTCCGCGTTGCCAGGTCATCATGACGGTGAAGACGATCAGGGCGATGAGCAATGTCAACCAACCGCCGTGGGTGACCTTGGTGAGGTTCGCGCTGAAGAACGTCAGCTCCGTGCCGCCGAAAACGACTGCGGCAAGGACGAGGCGCCACGTTGCCCAGTGCCACCGCGCTCGTGCCACGACCAGAAACAGGGAGGTGGTCAAGAGGAAGGTGCCGGTAACGGCAACCCCGTAGGCGGTGGCGAGCCGGGCGGAGGAGCGGAACGTGATGACCGCCAGTGCGACGGCGGCGAACAGGCCCCAGTTGACTCCGGCGACGTAGATCTGCCCGTACTCCTTGGCCGAGGTCTGGCGGACGCGCAGGTGCGGCAGGAAGCCGAGCCGCAGGGCCTGCCGGGACACCGAGAACGCCCCGGAGATGACCGCCTGCGAGGCGATGACCGTGGCGGCCGTGGCGAGCACGACCATCGGGAGGCGCGCCCAGTGCGGCACCAGGAGAAAGAACGGGTTGGCCCGGCTGGCCGGGTCCCGAAGGATCAGGGCCGCCTGGGCCAGGTAGTTGAGGGTGAGGGCGGGGAAGACGAGCCCGAACCAAGCCAGCCGGATCGGGGGGCGGCCGAAGTGGCCCATATCCGCGTACAAGGCCTCGCCGCCGGTGATGGCCAGCACCACGGCGCCCATGGCGATGAAGGCGACGTACGGGTGGGCTACGACGAACTGTGCGGCGTAGCTGGGTGACAGCCCGCGGACGATAGCGGGACGTCGTACTACCTGGGCAACCCCGACGACGGCCAGGCAACCGAACCAGATCACCATGACTGGACCGAACAGGTTGCCGACCCGCTGGGTGCCCCATCGCTGCAGGGCGAACAGCAAGGTCAGGATGACCGCGGCGATCGGCACCACCAGCTTGGCCAGGCCCGGTGCCGCGACCTTGAGTCCCTCCACGGCGGACAGGACGGAGATCGCGGGGGTGATGACGCTGTCGCCGTAGAACAACGACGCACCGAGCACGCCCAGCGCCAGCACGACGGCGACACGGCGTCCGTTCGGGTTACGCAGCGCGCCCCGGGCGAGTGCGGCCAGCGCCATGACGCCGCCTTCGCCGTCATTGTCGGCCCGCATGACGAACAGCACATACTTGATCGACACGATCAGCGTGATCGACCAGAACACCAGGGACACGATCCCGTACACGTCACCGGCAGTCGGTTTCACCGCGCCGTTGTCGATCGAGAACACCGTCTGTATCGAATACAGCGGGCTGGTCCCGATGTCGCCGAACACCACCCCGAGGGCTCCGACCACCAACCCCAAGCCCACGCCACGGGCTGCCGTCGAAGGAGCCCCACCCTCCGGCTCGGGTCGTCCGCCCCCGGCCGGTTCGAGGTTCAGCGTTTCCTCCACTAACCATGAATACCAGACCTTTTCCGACCGGCCGACGGGGACGGCGAGCAAGACTCCTCCCAAGGGCGGGCAGCCCTGGCCGCCGGAGGCCGACTCCCGGGCGCAGGCGC
>CAZYCD010000038.1:0-28507 GCA_964645345.1 uncultured Micromonosporaceae bacterium | reverse complement strand
AGCGAGCGCGAGCCTTCGGAACCAAAAATGCGTACAAGGTGCTCGGCATCCACCGCGGCTGGGCCGGGCTGGTGGACATTGTCCGCGACAAGGATTACGACAACTCGCGCAACATTCATGAGCTCGACGAGGAGTCGGTCAACCGCGCCGGACGCACCGGCGGTGGCCGCGTGACGGGCTTCGCCGACCGGTACGGGCCGTGGGCCCTGGTGGCCGGCGCGTCCGAGGGCATCGGGGCGGCGTTCGCGGCCGCGCTGGCCGGGCGGGGCGTGAACCTCGTGCTGGTGGCGCGCCGGCCCGGGCCGCTCGCCGCGCTCGCCGCCACCCTGAGCGTGGAGACCGTCGAGGTGGTCGCCGATCTGTCCACAAAGGACGGACTGGCGGCCGTACCCGACGCGGTCGGCGACCGTGAGGTCGGGCTGCTCGTGTGCAACGCCGCCTACGCGCCGATGGGCGGCTTCCTCGACCAGCCCGAGGACGGGCTGGAGCGGGTACTGAACGTCAACTGCCGGGCGCCGGTACTGCTGGCCCGCCGGTACCTGCCGGGGATGGTGGCACGCGGTCGCGGTGGACTGGTCGTCATGTCCTCGGTCGCCGGGCTGCAGGGCCTGCCGAAGCTGTCGCTCTACGCGGCCAGCAAGTCGTTCGGCGCGGTACTGGCCGAGGGGCTGTGGGCGGAACTCCGGGGTACCGGCGTGGATGTGGTCGCCTGCCTCGCCGGCGCGGTACTCACCCCCGGGTACCAGCAGTCGATGGCCAAGGCGGCGCCGGGCGCGCTGCCGGCCGAGGCGGTGGTGGCGCAGGCATTGCGGGCGCTGCCGCACGGACCCCGGACGGTACCGGGCGGGTTGATGAAGGTCTCCGCCGCGCTGATGAGCCGGCTGCTTCCCCGTCGCACCGCCATCGGCATCATCGGTCGCACCTCCTCCGGCCTGGCCGCCCCCGGCGCCACCCCGCCCTGACCTCACCGGGCCGGTGCCGGCCGGGTGAGCAGTCCGGCTCCGGCCCGAGCCCTTCTCGGCTGGCCCCGTCACCCGTCCGCTGTGTACTCGGCATGTGGTGGCTGCGACGGTGTCGGGTGTGAACGCGGCCTGGGCGGCCGCCCGGCGGGCTGCCCGGGCGCCGCGATCGGTGACGGGGCAGGTGCTGGTACCGCTCGACGAGGCGGTGGGCAGGACGCTGTCGCGGGAGGTGACGGCTGCGGCAGGCTCGCCGGGTAGGGACACGGCGGCGATGGACGGGTACGTCGTCCGTGGTCCCGGCCCGTGGCGGATCGTGGGACGGCTGCTGGCCGGAGGTACCCCGTGGCCCGGCACGGCACGCTACGCGACGGGTTCCTGGCGCTCGCCCCTCGCCAGTAGCCTCTGACGATCAGGGAAGGACCGCGGCGTGGCAGCATGGCCGGTGTGGATGTGAGCGTCGCGGACAACGAGCACCTGCACCGGTACGAGGCGGCGGCCGACGGGAAGCCCGCAGGTTTCGTCAACTACCGGATCCGGCCGGACGGCGTGCGGATCATGCTGCACACCGAGGTCGACGCCGCCTTCGAGGGCAAGGGCGTGGGCGGCAGGCTCGTGTCCCAGGCGCTGGATGCCGAGCGCGCCGCGGGCCGGAAGATCGTGGCCAGTTGCCCGTTCGTGAGCGCGTACCTGCGGCGGCACCCGGAGTACGCCGACCTGGTCGCCTGAGGGCCCGCCGGGCGGTGGGTCAGGTCGGCCAGTGGCCGGTCAGGCGCCGTACCCCCTGAGCACTGGCCCGGTCGACGGCGGCCCGCACCACGGCGAACACCACGCCCTGCAGCGCGGCCGCGGCCAGGATCTCGCCCCAGCCGCGCTGTTCGTCCAGCGCGTCCGGGGTGTCGTCCTCGCCCGAGGCCACCCGCCACACCTGCTTGACCAGGACACCGGCGATCAGCCCGGCGGCCGCGCCGGCCAGCAGGCCCACCGGCTTGTAAACCAGCCTCCGCTTCGCTTTCGACATCGCGGCCTCACCCCCGCCGGCGCCGGGTCGCGATGCCCACCAATAGCAGCGTCAGCGCCGCGACCGCGCCGATCATCGGCCATTGCGCGTTCGGCCCCAGCCGCCGGCTCAGGCCGCCGCCGGAGCCCAGCCGCCCACGTACCTCGTCGGCGGTGTGCCGGGCGCGCGCGGTCAGCTCGCCGCGTAGCTGCCCGACCTTCTCCTGCGTCCGGGCCTTCACGTCGACCTTGGCGGCCAGTGCGCTGACGGTCTCGCCCAGCTCCATCCGGGTCTGCGCGATCTCGGCGCGCAGCGCGTCCGGCTCGGTCGGTGTGGGGCGGTGCCCGTTGGTGGCGCTCACCGGTGGTGCCCCCGGTCCTCGACCGCGGCGGCCACGGCCTCGATGTCCGTACGCACGCCGTGGACGGCCGCCTCGGGTACCGGCGGGCTCGCCTTCTTCACCTGTCCCCGGCCCATCAGCGCCATGATGCCCGCGAGCATCAGCAGGGCCGCGCCCACGACGAGCGCGGCGGCCCAGGCCGGGATCACCTTCGCCAGCAGCAGTACCACGCCGGCCAGCAGGCCGAAGACTCCGTAGAGGCTGACCACCCCGGCGCCGCCGAACAGCCCGGCGCCCTTGCCGGCGTGGGTGAGCTTCTCGGTCATCTCCGCCTTGGCCAGGGCGACCTCGTCGCGAACCAGCGTGGACAGCTGGTCGGTCGCGCGGCGAATGAGGTCCGCTGTGGACGGTGGGGAGGATGTGGCCGGTGTTGCGGTCCTGTGCCCGTCCGGTACGGCTTCTGGCTGGGCCGAGCGGGGCTGCGTCGAAGTTCCGGACATGAGCATTGTGTTTCCCGGCGTTGACCAGGCTAAACGCCCAGATCGTCACTCGTCGGCCAGGCGGTCGAGAAGCTCCGCGGCGCCAGGCGGCCGGGGTGAGGCCCGGTCAGTGGACTGATCGTTTAGCTGTGCCGGACCTCAGTACGCCTCGCCGACGAATCTCCCGGGTGCGTCGCCGGGGCGCGGGCGGAACTCGAGCGCCAACTGCGTGATGTACTGCCGCGGTACCACGAAGGCGAAGTCCCCCGTGACGTACCGGCCGGTCCGGATCGTGCTGTAGAAGCCGCCGCCGAAGTGCTGCGCGGTGTCCACGAACTGCTCGGCCGGCGTGTGGTCGGGGCCGTACCACAGCTGGAGGCCGGCCTGCTGGATAACGATGTCGGCCGCCGTGTTGTTGTCGATCCTCATCGTGATCAGCACCGCCACGTCCAGCGGGTGCTCGGCCGCCAGGTCGGCGGGAAGCTCGTACTGGCGGGCCCGCCACACGACCGCCTGCAGGTGATCCGGCCATACGACCGCGTGCGACATGCCGAACGGCAGCGCCGCCGAGCCGGGCGCCGCAGTGCTCCGCGGGTCCGTGGGTGTCGGGCTACGGGTCGGCCCCAGCGGTACCGCGGCGGGAGGCGTCGGGTGGCCCGCTGCCGCACCGGAGGCCGAGGATCCCGGCGACCCGCCGAGGGCGCTGTCGGGGCCGACGACGGTCCATGCAGTCAGGGCGAGGCCGCCGCACATGGCCAGCAGTACCAGTACCAGCCCGATCAGCAGGCCCTCGCGCAGGCGCCCGCGCGAGGGGCTGCCCGGCCGCGCTGACCCGACCGGCGCCGGCTGCCACGGCGGCGGAGGCTGCCAGGGCGGTGGGGGTGGTGGCGTCGGGCGGTCGGTCACCCGCACAGGGTGCCCGACGAGGGCGCCGGTCCGTCAACCGGCTTGGGTCGCGGGCTCCCGTCCGGTCGCGTCCTGCGGCTCGGGCCGGCGGGTCAGGCCCCAGTAGAGCGCCGCCATTCCGGCGATCTGCGCGAGGTGGTAGGTCGATATCGGGTCCAGCCCGATGACCCCGGTAACCGACGGGCTCAGGGCCTGCGTCGCGCCCGCCGCCCCGCTGAGCAGGATGGCCAGCAGCACCGGGCGGCCGAGCGGGTGGCGCCGGTACGCGGCCAGCACCCAGAGCGCGACCACGCTGGCCATGGTCAGTGCCTCGCAGGCCAGCATCGAGCCGACCCCGGCGTGCCCGGTGGCCGCCAGCGCCACGTAGGCGACAAGGCCGACCGAGCGCAGCAGCCAGAACTCCCGGGCATGGCCGTTGCCGAGTACCTCCACGACGGTACCGGCCAGCAGGTAGGACACCGCGACGACGATCATCACCGTGATCACCGCCCAGCTCACGTCGGCCCACCTCGTCCAGCGCACCAGCACGGCGTGGTGCACGGCGCCCGCCAGCGCGGCGACGCCGGCCCAACCGAAGGAGGCCACCCAGTGCCGGTGCGCGTCGGTCCGGCGACGCAGCCGCACCGCCAACCAGGCAACGACCAGCGCGAGTGCGAGATCGGTCAGCGACCGCGCTGGTTCAGCGAGCATTTCTAGAACGTTACCCGTCACATGTTGCGCAGGCCGACCACACTGAGCGCAACCCGGGAGCGGATGGAGGTGGCGATGGCCGACGCGTACCAGATGGTCACCGCGGCGCTCCTGCTCATCGCCCTGGCGGTGCGGCTGCGCCGGCCCGGCGTGGCCCGCGTCGAACTGCGCCCGACCGAGGTCGGCCTGCTGCGCGGCGGCCGGCGGGCGGCGGTCGTCACCGCGCTCGTGCTGCTGCACGCCCGGGCCGCGGTGGACGGCGACTTTCCCGGCCGCGCCCGGCGCTGCGGACCGCTCCCCCGCGGCTGCGACCCGCTGGCCCGGATCATCTACGCCTCGCTCATCCAGCCGGCCGGGCCGCGCGAGCTGATGCTGCGGCCGGCCGTGCGGCGCGCCCTGGCAAGGCTGGAAGCGGACCTGGCCGCCGCGCGGCTGACGGTCGCGACCTGGCGGCGGGCGATGCTGTTCTGCTTGGCCACCGCCGCGGCCGGGGTCGCCGCGGCCGGCTGGGCCGCGGCCGGCCGGGCGTCCGCGGGGGTACCGATGGCGGCCGTCGCGGTCGCGATCGCCGGGCTGGCCGTGCTCTCCCGCCGTACTCTCACCGGCCGGCGCACGGTCCGCAGTCTCCGCCGCCGGTACGCCGACCTGCCGCCCGAGCATGAGCTGGGCGCGGCCGACTGGACGCCCCGTTCGCTGGGGCTGGCGGTCGCGCTCCACGGGACGCCCGCGCTGCGGCTGACCTTCCCCCGTCTGGCCCCCCAGCGGGGGCTGCTCGACCGGGCGGCCTAGCCGGGCGGCGCCGGTTACCCGGACCTACGGAACGTTTGGGTGAGATCCGGCGTCGAAGACCACCGATATCATCCGACACGCGACGCGACAGGCGCTTCCGCTGGCTGCGCGCCCGGTCGCGGAGGTGTCCGGTACGGCGGTGGGAGCGGGCCCGAAGCGCCATGTCTGGGCCGCCACCGGGGTCGCCGCCCTCGGTACCGCCTGGTATCTGGCCTACGTCACCGTCGGCGCCGGAACGGGGACCATCGCGTACCCCCGCCAACAGACAATGATCACCGCCGAGCACTGACCCGGCGTGGCGGAGCCCGACCGGGCTACTTCCCGAGGTTCTTGACCGCCTGCTCGATGGCCCGGTGGAACGTCGGGTACGCGTAGATCATGCTGGCCAGGCGGTCCACCGGCACCTCGCCGTGTACCGCGACCGCCAACGCGCTGAGCACCTCCCCGCCGATCGGGCCGGCCGACGTCGCCCCGACCAGTACCCCCTTGTCGGCGTCCGCGACGAGCTTGATGAAGCCCTGGTTGCCGACCTTGTGAATCCAGCCCCGGGTGGACTCGGCGAGGTCGGTGTACCCGACCCTGACCGCGATCCCCCGCTCGCGCGCCTGTGCCTCGGTGAGCCCCACGGCGCCGATCTCCGGGTCGGTGAACGTGACCCTGGGCAGCGCCCGGTAGTCCGCGCCCGGCCCACCCTGGCCGAGGATGTCGCGCACCACGATGTCCGCCTGGTACATGGAGACGTGAGTGAAGGCGCCCTTGCCGGTGACGTCGCCGACGGCCCACAGCCCCGCCCCGCCCTCTGGCAGCGCGACCCGCAGCCGGTCGTCCACGGGCAGCGCCGTAGCCTCCGGGTCCAGCCCGACAGTGTCCAGCCCGAGGTCGGGCAGGTTGGCCCGGCGACCCGTCGCGACCAGGAAACAGGCCGCGTCCAGGCTCTCGCCGCCGGCCAGGGTCACCGTGAACGACTGCCCGTCGTGCTCGACCCGCTCGACCTTGGCACTGGTACGCACGTCGATGCCGGCCTTGGCGAACTCGTCGCGTACCAGCGTGGACGACTCGGGCTCCTCGGCGACCAGCAGCCGGTCGAGCGCCTCGACGACGGTGACACGGCTGCCGAACCGGGCGAAGACCTGGCCGAGTTCCAGGCCGATCGGGCCGCCGCCGAGCACGATGAGGGAGTCGGGTACCTCGGTCGCCTCGATGGCCTCGCGGTTGGTCCAGTACGGCGTGCCGGACAGCCCGTCGATCGGTGGTACCGCCGGCGCGGTGCCCACGCCGACGACCACGCCCCGCCGGGCGACGAAGGCCTGGTCGTCGACCTCGACCCGGCCGGGGCCGGCGAGGCGCCCGAAGCCGCGCACGAACCGGCCGCCCTTGCCGGTGAACCGGTTCACCGCGGCCTGGTCGTTCCAGTCGTCGGTGGCCTCCTCGCGGATCCGCTTGGCGACCGGTGTCCAGTCGGGCTCCACGGTGGCGGTACCGGCCATGCCGTCGATCCGCCGGCCCTCGGTGACCAGGTTGGCCGCCCGGATCATCATCTTGCTGGGCACGCAGGCCCAGTACGGGCACTCGCCGCCGACCAGCCGGTGCTCGATGCCGACCACGGACAGCCCGGCGTCGGCCAGGCGGCCGGCTACCTCCTCCCCGCCCACGCCCAGCCCGACGACTACGACGTCAACCTCGGTACCGTCCACCATCCGCCTGCGCCTCCCCGGCTCGACTGTCCATCGAGGACGGCCGGTCGTCGCGTCCGGCGCGCCGGATCCCAGCCTATCGACTGTCGTCCGGTCGGACCCGGTGTCGTCGCCGCCGCCGTACCGGTCAGAAGGTGCCGAGCGCCTGCGCGTTCTGGATCGTCTCGTGTACCCGCTGCCGGGTCGCCTCGATGCCGGCCGCCTGCTCGGCCGCCTGGCGCAGCTGGTCGATCAGCGCGAGCAGCGGCCCGGACGCCGCCCCGAGCAGGGCGCTGGCGACCAGCCCCCGCGCCTCGGCGAAGTCCAGCGCGGCGCCGGCCGCCTTCGCCTGGCCCTGTTCCAGCTTCTGTACGGCGGCGGCCAGCCCGGCCACGACGTCCTGGGTACTCACCTTCGCGATTGTGTCAGCCGGCGGCGTTGCGGGACAGCCGGATCCACCGGTACCCGTACGGATCCAGGTCGAGGCTCCGCAGGTCCTCGACGTCCTTGTACGCCTGGTTGCCGAAGACCTGGTGTGGGTTGTCCGCCTCCCGGGCCAGCTTGCCGAGGTCCACGCGCACCGGCGCGGTTCCCAGATTGTGCAGGAACAGCATCGAGCCGGACGGCCCGTCCGCGCGGTGGGCGAGCACCGCCTCGGGCAGTTCCTGGTCCACGGGCGTGCAGGTGCCCGCGCCGACCTCCGGGCTCTCGCGCAGCGTGTGGATCATCCGCTCGAACCAGGCCAGCAGCGAGGAAGGGTCGTGCCGCTGCGCCATCACGTTCACCTTCTGGTACCCGAACTCGCCGTCCGAGACCACCGGCCGGACCGGCTTGTCCGCCGTGGTGAACCCGCCGTTGGCCGAGTCCGACCACTGCATCGGCGTGCGGATCGCCTTCCGGCCGGGCAGCGACAGGTCGTCGCCCATGCCGATCTCCTCGCCGTACCGCAGCACGGGCGTACCGCGCAGCGTGAACTGCAGCGAGTAGGCCACCTCCAGCCGGCGCCGGTCGCCGCCGAGCATGGGCGCCAGGCGCCGCCGGATGCCCCGGCCGTACAGCTGCATGTCCTCCTCGGGCCCGAACGCTGCGAACACCTCGGCCCGCTGGTCGGCGGTCAGCCGGGACAGGTCGATCTCGTCGTGATTGCGCAGGAACGTAGCCCACTGGGCGCCGGGCGGCAGCTTCGGGGTGTTGCGCAGCGCCTCCACGATCGGCTCGCTGCGGCGCCGCGCCAGCGCGAGCACGATCCGGTCGTCCAGCAGGAAGTCGAACATCATGTGGATGCGGTTGCCCGACCCGCCGCGGTCGGCGACGTACTTGACCAGCTCATCGGGGGGCACGTTGGCCTCGGCCAGCAGCAGCGCGTCGCCCTTCCGCCAGGACAGGTGCGCGCGCAGCTCGGTGAGGAACTCGAAGTCCATCGGCCGGTCCTCGACGCCCGCGCGGACCTGCTCGATGACGAACGGTACGGCGTCCATCCGGAAACCGGCCACCCCGAGCTGCAGCCAGAAACACATGATGCGCTTCAGCTCCGCGCGCACCTCTGGGTTCACCGTGTTGAGGTCCGGCTGGAAGTCGTAGAAGCGGTGGTAGTACCAGGCCTTGGCCTCCCGGCTGTAGGTCCAGGTCTCCTTCTGCTCGCCAGGGAAGACCATCCCCTGGTACCGGTCAGGCGGCTCGGTGTCGCTCCACACGTACCAGTCCCGGTACGGCGAGTCGGGCGAGGAGCAGGCGGACCGGAACCACGGGTGCTGGTCGGAGGTGTGGTTGACGACCAGGTCGATGATCACCTTGATACCCCGGTTGCCCGCCTGGTGCAGCAGTTCGGCGAAGTCTCCCAGGCTGCCCAGGCGCGGGTCGACGGCGTAGTAGTCGGTGATGTCGTAGCCGCCGTCCTTGTGTGGCGACGGGTGGATCGGGTTGAGCCACAGGCAGGTCACGCCCAGCCGGTACAGGTAGTCCAGCCGCCCGATCAGGCCGCGGAAGTCGCCGATCCCGTCGCCGTTGGAGTCGGCGAAGGACTCCACCTCGACGCAGTAGATGACCGCCTCGTCGTACCATCGCTCGCTCACGCGCGGTTCAGTTCCCCCTGGTGGGACATTGTCAAACGTCACCGGGCCCGGGACGGCGGTTGCCGCCCCTGGCCCGGCCGGGTCACTCGTCGGCTGCCGTCAGCTCACGGTCAGGGCCGTGTCGTCGAGCACGAACGAGGTCTGCAGCGAGACGTCCTCGGTACCGGTGAAGGTGATGGTCACCGTCTGCCCGGCGAAGCTCGCCACGTTGAAGGACTTCTGGCTGTACCCGGCGGCCTGGTTCAGGTTCGAGTAGGTCGCCAGCGTAGTGCTCCCGATCTTCACGGTCAGCTTGTCGTACTGGGTCGTGGTCGTCGTCTCCGCCGAGTCGATATGCAGGTAGAAGCTGAGCGTGTAGGTCGTGCAGCCGGACGGGATGCTCACCGACTGGCTCACCGAGTCGGTGTGCGTGGTGCCGTAGCCGTCCAGCCACGCGTCCCAGGTACCGCCGTGCGCCGGCTCGCTGGGGCCGTTCTGCCCGATGACCGCGGGGTCGACGACCAGACCGTCGCGCCCGACTCGAAGCCGGGGTTGCCCAGCTTCTGGCCCGGGCTGGCGCAGCCGCCGCCACCGGTCGGGTTGACCGTCCAGGTGAACGTCGCGCTGCCCGACTGCGTGCCGCTGGTCGCGGTGACCGTGACCGTGGAGGTGCCGGCGGTGGTCGGGGTACCGCTGATGACGCCGGTGGAGGCGTTGATGGACAGCCCGGCGGGCTGCCCGGTCGCCGACCAGGAGTAGCTGCCCGTGCCGCCGGCCGCGGTCACGGTCAGGCTCACCGGGGTACCTACCGTGCCGGTCTGGTTGCCCGGGTTGTTGACCGTGACGCCGCCGGTACCGCCGCCGGCCGCGAACGCCGCGGTGCCGTTCGGGGTACCCAGGCCGGGCCGGCGCGGCGGCCGCCTCGGGTCCGGCCGGGTCGTCGGCCCGCACCGCCGACGCGGACGGTACCGCCCGGCAGCCGGTGCCGTGGCACCTGCGGCTGGCCGTGGTGCACCAGCTCGCCGCGCTGCCCGAGCCGGCGATCCGGACGCTCGGCCGGCTGGCCGTGCTCGGCGGCACGGTACCGGTGGACCGGCTGGTACGCACGGACATGCCAGTCGAGCTGGTACTCGACCAGCTCGACGTGGCACGCCGGTACCGGATCCTGGACGAGACCAGGGCCGGCTTCAGGTTCCGGTACCCGTTGATGCGTGAGGTCCTGGCCGCTGGCGTGGGACCCAACCGCCGGCGGCTGTGGCGCGCACCGGCCGGCTACGCATCAGCGGACGTACGGCATGCGCCGCTCCGGACGGCGTAGCACCGGTACCGGCTGCGGCCGGGTGTCGACGAGCCGGCGGCGGCGACCCGGGATCATCGCGGAGTCCAGGGCCTCCAGGTAGACCCGCTCGTAGCGGCGGGCCATCAGCGGTGCGGAGAAGTTGGCCTGCACGTGGGCGATGCAGTCGGCCGGGTCGATCTCGTCGACCCGGTGCAGCGCCTCCGGCAGGTCCTCGGCGCGACCGCGTACCCAGCCGGTGAGCCCGTCGCGCACCAGCTCCGGCACGGCGCCCCGGCTGAGCGCCACGACGGGGGTACCGACGGCCATCGCCTCGATCATCACCATGCCGAAGGGTTCGTCCCAGCGGATGGGCATGATGAGGCAGCGGGCCTCCTCAACCAGCTTCTGGGTGGTGGTCCGGTCGGCGTCCACCACCAGCTGCACGTCGTCGTTGTCGCGCAGCATCGGCCGGATCTCCTCCTCGAGGTACTTGGCCTCGACGTCCTCGCTGCTCTTGCCGGCCAGTACCAGCGGCAGACCCGCCTCTCGGCAGGCCTGGATGGCAAGGTCCGGACCCTTGTCCGGGCTGAACCGGGCCAGCCACAGCACCGGCCCGTTGTGCCGTTCGTGCACTTCCGGCGGCTCGGAGTAGGGCAGTGCGTTGTGCACCGTGGCGACCCAGTTGAGGGATCGCCGGAGACTGCGCTGCGAGTGGGAAATGGCGACCAGGCGCACGCTGTCACCCAGCGCCTCGAGGAAGTCGCCGTGCTCGGATTGGACATCGCCGTGCACGGTCACCACGGTCGGAGCGTGCCGGAGTCCGGCCGTGCTCGGGCCGTCCGTGGTGTGGTCGTGCACCACGTCGTACTCGCCCTCGCTGAGCAGGCGGTTGACTCGTGCGGAGTGCACCAGGGCCGGCAGGAGCTGGCCAAGGCGCGGGTACTGCAGCTTCGGGTCGGTGGCGACAAAGCGCGACGCCGCCGTTCCGGTGCGTGCTCCGGCGCCGAACAGCGTCACGTCGTGCCCCCGCGCCACCAGCGCGTCGACGAGCGCACCGGCGATGACTTCCACGCCTCCGTAGCCCAGCGGTGGTACCTCGTACCACGGCGGTGCGACCATGGCGATCCGCAGTCGTCGGTGGCCCCGATGCGGAGGCTCCAGCGCAGTTTCGGTCACGGTCCAGCCTCTTTTCTCCCACCCAGGCAGGTGCCCTCGCGGGTCGATTTGTGGCTTCCGCACCGTTACCCACGATACGGCGGGGGTAACGCGGCCGTCCCCGATACGCCGTACCTTCACGGCAAATAGGATGTTTACGGCGAGACCGGCACGGGTACTGCCGGGCCCTCAGGTACGACCCGGGAGAGGCGGCAATGCCGGCGGTACTGGTGGTCACCACCGAGGGGGTGCCTGGCTATCAGGTCACCTCCGTGATCGGACAGGTAGTCGGCTCGATAGCCCGCCTGAGCAACGCCTTCACCGAAGGCATCCGGACCATGGACGGGCAACTCAACCCGAGACGCTCGCAGGACCTGGCGCAGTGGCGGCGGGACGCAGTCAACGAGATGATCGAGGACGCCCGCCGGCAGGGCGCGAACGCGGTCATCGGAATGCGCTTCGACAACCGGGGAATCAGCACGGCCTGGGCGGAGATCTGCGCGTACGGCACCGCCGTACGGGTCGACCCGCAGGAGCGGCCGGCGCCGGTACAGCCGCCGCAGGCCGCCGCGCAACTGGCTCCCCCGCCGAAACCACCGGTTGACACGGCCCCGCCGCCGGCCGCCGCCGGGGGCAGGGCCGCGGTCGAGGCCCCGCCCGACCCGCAGCAGCGCGAGACCCCGCCGGAGGCCGGGGAGCGCGGGACGCCATCCGACGCCGAGGACCGCGAGGTCGGGTCGGACGCTGACGAGCGCGAGGCCGCCGAGGCGACGCCGAGCCAGGAGGGGGCCGCCGAGTACACGGGCCGGCACGGTACCGGCGCGAAGCCGGCCCCCCGGTCGCGGCCCGACACCGGCGAGCGCGTCGGACCCGAGTTGATCAGCGAACCCGAGGCAGAGATCCGACCATCGTCGGTCGGCTGGCCCGAGGCCGACGAGGTCGACGGGTCGCCGGCCGTCACCGCCGACAAACCCGACCCTGACTGGCCAGATACCCCCACTGACCCCAGTCTGCGCGCTCCGGACTGATCCGGCGGCCGCCTCCGCGGGCGCTCGGTACCCGCGCCCCGTGAGGCTAGGATGGCGCGAAACATCAGAGCTTGAGGGGTGCTTCGTGGCGGTCACCGACGAGGCGATCGACAAGATCAAGGGAATGATCGTCTCCGGCGAACTGAGCCCCGGCGACCGGCTGCCGAAGGAGTCCGACCTGGCCGACCGGCTGGGGTTGTCGCGCAACTCGCTGCGCGAGGCGGTCAAGGCGCTGTCGCTGATCCACGTGCTGGACGTGCGCCAGGGCGACGGTACCTACGTCACGAGCCTGGAGCCGCGGCTGCTGCTGGACGCCATGTCCTTCGTTGTGGAGTTCCACCGCGACGACACGGTGCTGGAGTTCCTGGAGGTACGCCGGATCCTGGAGCCGGCAGCCACCGCGATGGCCGCGCTGGTGATGACCGACGCGCAGATCGCCGAACTGCGCGGTGTGCTCGATGCGCTGGAGGACGAGCCGAGCGTCGAGTCGCTGGTCGCCAACGACCTGGAGTTCCACCGCCGGATCGCGCTGGGCTCGGGCAACACCGTGCTGTGCTCGCTGATCGAGAGCCTGTCGGGGCCGACGACGCGGGCACGGATCTGGCGCGGCCTGACCCAGGAGGGCGCGGTCGACCGCACCCGCGAGCAGCACACCGCCATCTGCGAGGCGATCGCCGCCCGGCAGCCGGACCTGGCCCGCTCGTGGGCGACGGTACACGTGGCGGGCGTGGAGGACTGGCTGCGCCGCGCGCTGCAGAGCTGAGCCACGACCGCCGGCGGAAGCCGGCCGACCGGCTCAGCGCAGCGGTCTCCAATGCGGAAACAGGGCCCCGCGTTCCCAGAAGCACACGTAGCGCGCGCCACCCGGCCCGAATCCGATCCAGCCGACCTCACTGGGATCGCAGCGGCCGCCAGGGATGATCGGGCCCGAGTGTGTCGGCCGCGGAGAACGGGACGGTGACGGTGCCGCCGGCGTGGTGGGCGGTGGCGCGGGGAGAGTGGCCGGTACCTGGCCGGCCGGCGTCGCGGTGACCGGCTCCCCGGGGGTCGTCACGACGGTGGACGGCGCCGATGACGATGCCGCTGCCGGCGACGCGGTGCCCGACGGTGTCGGGCTCGTCGACGTCGATACAGCGGCCGGTGCGCCCAGCCTCCCGTTGCCACCGGAGTTGTTGCTGAGCGCGGCGATCGCGGAGCCCCCGCCGACCAGCACCACGAGCGCCGCCGCGGCGCCGACGATCACGCCGATCCGCCGAGGACGCCTCGGCGGCCCGACGGGCGCCGAACCGATGTAGGCGACGTTGTAGCGCGGCAGCGGGCCGTAGTACGGATCCTGCGCGGGCGCAGAAAAATCCGGGTCGCCACTGGGCTGTGGATCCTCGTGTCCGAGAAACGTCACCCGGTCACAGTGGCTCTATGTCCGCACGGTGTCACCGTCGGAGAGGATGCTGACGGTCGTCAGACGGTTGAATGTCGGCGATGATCGTCAGTGGGCGGTCAGCCGGTACACGCGGGTCGCGGTGTCGCCGAAGACCGCCGCGCGCCCGGCATCGTTCAGCTCGACGGTCAGCGCCACTGCCAGCGAGAAGACCTCGTCGTAGCTGGCCGCGACGGTACACACCGGCCAGTCCGAGCCGAACATCAGCCGGTCCGGGCCGAACCGCTCCAGCGCGTGCCCCGCGTACCGGCCGATCCGCTGGGCGTCCCAGTCGTCCCAGGCGGCCTCGGTCACCAGGCCGGACAGCTTGGCGGTGAGGTTCGGCAGCGCCGCGAGCGCGGCGATCCGGTCCGCCCACGGCTGCCAGTCGCCGGCGGCGATCGGCGGCTTGGCGAGGTGGTCGAGCACGAACCGGACCTCCGGCAGCGCCTCGACGACCTCCCGCGCCGCGTCCAGCTGCGGGGTCAGCACGAGCAGGTCGTAGGCGAGTCCGGCGGCGCCGACCGCCTGGATTCCCCGGCGCACGTCGGCGCGGGCCAGCCAGAGCGGGTCGACCTCGTCCTGCACCTGGTGCCGGATGCCGACCAGCCGGTCGCCGCCCCGGCCGGCGCGCAGCTTGCCGATCTGCTCGGCGACGTCCCCGGCGGTCAGGTCCACCCAGCCGACCACGCCCCGGATCAGGCCGTCGCTGGCCGCCGCCGCGGCGAGGAACTCCTCCGTCTCGGTCCGGTCCGGCACGGTCTGTACCAGTACCGTGCCGCCGACCAGATCGCCGGTGACCTCCCGCAGTTCGGCGGTCGCGTACGGGCGGCGGATCGGCGACAGGGCCGGGTCCTCGAGGAACGGGTACCGGCGGCGGGCCGGGTCCCAGAGGTGGTGGTGCGCGTCGACGATCACGTCTACTCCCCTGGTCCCGGGCTCGGTACCGGCGCGTTCGGCCGCAGCAGCCCACTGGACTGCAGATCCTCCCACAGCCCGGCGGGCGGCAGCGGCGCGGCGAACAGCTCCGCGTTGCGCCGGATGTGGCCCGGGCGCCCGGCTCCCACGACGACGCTCGCCACGGTCGGATGCGCGGCGGCGAAGGCGAGCGCCGCGCGCGGCAGCGAGGTGCCGTACCGCTGGCACGCTGTGGCGATCCGCCGCGCCCGCTCCAGCAGCTCCCCCGGAGGGTCGCCGTACTCGTAGTGCGACTCGTCGTCCGGCCAGTCGGAGGCCAGCAGCCCGCTGTTGAACACGCCCACGTTGAGCACCGACACCCCGCGCCGCTGGCAGGCGGGCAGCAGGTCGTCCAGGGCCGGCTGCTCCAGCAGTGTGTACCTGCCGGCGAGCATGATGACGTCGATGTCGGTATCCGCGACGAACCGGCCGAGGATCCGCGACTGCTTGGATCCCACGCCGATCGCCCCGACGACGCCCTGTGCCCGCAGCTCGTGCAGGGCGGGATACGCCGACTCCAGCGCGCCCCGCGGGTCGTGGCTCTCCTCGGGGTCGTGGATGAGCGCGATGTCGACCCGGTCCAGCCCGAGCCGCCCCAGGCTCTCCGCGATGCTGCGCCGCACGCCGTCGGCGGAGAAGTCCCAGACCCGTTTCGTGGTCGCCGGTACCTCGAATCCGTTGTCGATGTCCGTGCGGCCCTCGCCGTCCGGGTTCGGTACCAGGAGCCGACCGACCTTTGTGGACAGTACGAACTCGTCCCGGGGGTACCCGCGCAGGACCGCGCCCATCCGCCGCTCGGACAGCCCGACACCGTAGTGCGGAGCCGTGTCGAAGTACCGGATGCCGGCGTCCCAGGCGGCGCTGACGGTCTGCGCCGCCTCCTCGTCGGGTACCGCTCTGAACAGGTTGCCGATCGACGCCGCGCCGAACCCGAGCGCCGTGACGTCCACATTGGACTTTCCCACCGTCGTCACGGCAGCTCCCATACCTGGTGCAGTCCCATGTCGTTGCCGGAGTAGTCGTCCTCGACCTCCAGGAGCCGCGACATCCTCTCCTGCCAGGGAATGTTGGCCGGGTGGTCGCGCAGGAGGTGGCGCATCCGTTGGTAGTCCTCGACCTCCACGACGTGGAACAGGTCGCGGCCGTCCCGCCAGATGCGCCAGCTGCGCACGCCGGCCTCACGCAGCGCGGCGTCGAGGTCTGCGGGGATGACCGCGTGCGCCCTGTCGTACTCCTCCTCCTTGCCGGGGGCGAGCCTGGTATGCAAGGCGATCCGCTGCATGAGTGCTCCTAGGTCTCAAAAGTGTCGGGGGTGGGTGGGACGCTGCTGGCTTATGGGGGGGTAGACACACCGGGTTTCGGTTCACGGTTGATGCGTGGTCGGCGCAGGTGGCGGTGTTGGCGCGGCACGCCGGTGGCGCCCGGTTCGCCTATAACCAGTGCCTGGCGGTGGTCAAGGCCGGCCTGGACGCGCGGGCGGTGGACGCGTCGGTGGTGGTGCCGTGGTCCGGGTTTGATCTGATCAACGCGTTCAACGGGTGGAAACGCTCGGCGGGTGCGGGCCGGGTGTTCGTGGTCGACGCGACCGGGTCGGCGCAGGTGGTGGCTACCGGGTTGGCCTGGCGCAACCAGGTGTGTCAGCAGGTGTTCGAGGAGGCCGCGGTGGACCTGGGCCGCGGTTTGGCCGCGATCCGGTCGTGGGTCTTGACCAGCTCGTTGGCGACCTCGTGGGGGAAGTGGTTTGCACTGGAAGACCTCAACATCACCGGCATGATGCGCAACCACCGGCTGGCCGGGGCGATCGGCGACGCCGCCCGGGGCGAGCGGGCCCGCCTCGTCACCTACAAACAGCAGTGGCGTGGCGGACAAGTGATCACCGTGGACCGGTGGTACCCGTCCACCAAAACCTGCGCCGCCTGCCACACCGTCGCCGCGGCGATGCCGCTGTCGACCCGAACCTTCCACTGCCCGCACTGCGGACACCGAACCGACCGCGACCTCAACGCCGCGACCAACCTCGCCGCCTGGGCCGAGCAGCACCACGGCCAGGTCCGGGACCCCGAAGCCACGAGGTCCGGTCACCAACGCCCGCCGAGGAGACGACACCGACCCACACCAAGTGTGGGCGCCGCGCCGTCGCCAACGACGCGGGAACCGCGCCACCACCGCACACCAGAGGTGACGGCAGGGACGCCCGAGAAGGGCGGTGTCTCATGACCCCAACACGAGTTGTGAAACACGCTTTAGTCCTGTGCTTCCCCGGAGGAGAACCGGGAGATGATTAGGGCCGCAAGGATGATGATGCCGTTGAGCAGGGGGTACCAGACGCCCGGTACGTGGGCGAACGTCATCACGTTGAGGATGAGTTGCAGCGCGATGACGCCGGTCAGCGCCCCGAACAGGCTGCCCCGGCCGCCGTTGAGGCTCACCCCGCCGATCACCGCCGCGGCGAAGACCTGGAAGATCCAGCCGCTGCCCTGGGTCGCCGAGATGGAGCCGTAGTGGCCGACGTAGAGGATGCCGGACAGCGCCGCGAGCGTCGATGCGGTGATGAACACGATCAGCAGTACCCGGTCGGTGCGGACACCGGCCGCCCTCGCGGCGTCCGAGTTGCCGCCGATGGCGTACAGCGACCGGCCGTGCCGCAGCCAGCCCAGCGCCACGATGCCGACCGCGAACAGCAGGCCGCACACCCAGACGGACGCCGGTACCCCGAGCCACGAGGTGCGGCCGAGGTAGGTGAAGGACTCCGGCAACTCGAAGATGGAGTTGCCGCCGCTGATGCCCTGCTGCAGGCCGCGCAGTGTGATGAGCATGCCGAGGGTGAGGATGAAGGCGTTGATCCGCACCTTGAGGATGACCAGCCCGTTGATGGCCCCGATCAGCGCGCCGATCAGAATGCACAACGGGATCGCCGTCCACTCAGGCAGCCCGGTACCGAGGCCGTTGAAGCGGCCGCCGTGGTCCGGCAGCACCAGCCACACGGCCAGTACCGGCGCGACCCCGATCGTTGACTCCAGCGACAGGTCCATCCGCCCCGCGACCAGCACCAGCGCCTCGCCGAGCACCAGCAGGCTCAGCTCCGTGCTCTGCTGCAGCACGGCCAGCATGTTGTCGGTGGTCAGGAAGTGCGGGCTGATGATGAAGCCGACCAGCAACAGCAGCAGGATGACCGGTATCAGCGAGAAATCGCGTAGCTGACGGACGTTGAAGCGGCGCGTCCGGGGACGGATGCGGACCGCTTCTTCAACTGTGGTGCTCACCTGACAACCCTTCGATCGCGGCGACCATGCGCCGGTCGTCCCAACCTCTGGCCAACTCGTCGACGATGCGACCCTTGAACATCACTATCACCCGGTCCGCGGCCCGCAGGTCGTCCAGTTCGTCGGAGACGATCAGCGCCGCGCAGCCGCGGGCGGCGGCGGACTCGACCGTACCGAGCAGGGACTCCTTGGACTTGACGTCCACGCCCGCGGTCGGGCGCAGCAGCACCAGTGCCCGGGGCTCCGCGGCCAGGGCCCGGCCCATCACGACCTTCTGCTGGTTGCCGCCGGACAGCGCGGACACCGGCTGGTCGGGTCCTGCCGCGTGCACATCCAGCCGGTCCATCAGCTCCACGGCCGCCTCGCGGCGGGCGCCCGCGGACACGAAGCCGTACCGGCCGAGGCGGTCGGTCACGGTAAGCGTCATGTTCTCCGCGATCGACCGCAGGGGGATCAGCCCCTCGCGGTGCCGGTCCTCGGGTACGAAGCCGATCCCGGCGGCGAGGCTCGCCGGTACGCTGCCGGGCCGGATCGCGGTGCCCTCCACCCGGACGGTACCGGCGGCCGCCCGGCGCAGCCCGACGATCGTCTCGCCGACCGCGGTGGCACCGGCACCGACCGCTCCGGCCAGAGCGACCACCTCCCCGGCCCGGACCTCGAACGACACGCCGGCGTAGGCGCCGTCGAGGGTCAGTCCGTCGACGGACAGCACGGTCGGCGCGTCGGAGCCGACCGGTACCGCACCGGAGCCGATCTCCCGCAGCCTGACCGCCTCACCGGTCATCGCCTCGACGAGCGCCTCCCGATTGAGCCGCGCGACCGGGGCGGTCAGCACGTGCCGGGCGTCCCGGTACACCGTGACGGTCTGGCAGATCTCGTAGATCTCCTGCAGGTGGTGCGAGATGAACAGGAACGCCACCCCGGCCTCGCGCATCGCCCGCAGCCGGGCGAACAGCCGGTTGATGCCGGAGCCGTCCAGTTGGGCGGTCGGCTCGTCCAGGATGATGAACCGGGCGCCGAAGGACAGCGCCCGCGCGATCTCCAGGGTCTGCCGCTGCTCGACGCTCAGGGTTCCGGCGTCGACCCGTGGATCGACGTCGATGCCCCAGGTGTCCAGCAGGTCGGCCGCCCGGGTACGCAGCGCCGACCAGGAGATGCGCCCGCCGCCGTTCAGATCCTGCCGGTTGAGGTAGAGGTTCTCCGCCACCGACAGGGTCGGGATGATGGTGGACTTCTGGTACACGCAGGCGACGTGCGCCCGCCAGGCGGCCGGTTCGGACACCGGCGGCGCCGGCTGCCCGTCGAACAGCACCTGCCCGCCGTCCGGGCGCTGCAGCCCGGTCAGGATGGACACCAGCGTCGACTTGCCCGCACCGTTGCGCCCGACCAGCGCGTGCGACTCGCCGGGCAGTACGCGCAGCCCGACCTCGTCCAGGGCAGTGGTGGCCCCGAACCGCTTGGTGACATTGACGGCTTCGGCGATGGGTACGCCGACGGCGGCCGGCACCTCACCGGCCGCCGACGCACCGGCGACGGGGCGCGGGGCCCCGTCGCCGTCGAATGCGGCGCTCACTTGCCGACCTGGTTGCCCCACAGCGACTGGTCGTTGACGTTGTCGCTGGTCACGAGCGGGGCTGGCAGTTGGTCCTCCAGCCCGTTGGGGATGCTGATGATGGTGGACTGGTGGTCGGTCGGCCCTGCCTGGAACGTCTTGCCCGAAAGCGCCGCCTGGGCGTACACCAGGGCGTACTTGGCGTACAGGTCGGCCGGCTGGGACACCGTGGCGTCGATCTGGCCCGCCTTGATGGCGGCGAACTCGGCCGGGATGCCGTCGTTGGACACGATGAAGATGTGCTTAGGGTCGGTCGGCGGCACCAGCAGGTTCTTCTGCTGCAGCAGGGCCAGGGTCGGGGCCAGGAACACGCCGCCGGCCTGCATGTAGATGCCGTTGACGGTGCCCTGGTTCAGCGCGTCCTGCAACTTGGCCGAGGCGACGTCACCCTTCCAGTTGGTCTCCTCCGCGAGCACCTTGATGCCCGGGTACTTCTGGGACATGCATTGACCGAAGGCGTCCGACCGGTCTCGGCCGTTGATGGAGGTCAGGTCGCCCTCGAACTCCACGACGGTACCGGTGTTGTTCAGCTTGCCGCCCAGGAAGTCGCAGGCCTTCTGACCGTACGCCTTGTTGTCGGCGCGGACCACCATGTACACCTTGCCCTTGTCCGGACGGGTGTCCACGCTGACCACCGGGATGTTCTTGCCGGCGAGCTGGTCCAGCGTGCTGGCCACCGCCCCGGTGTCCTGCGGCGCCATGACGATCACCTTGGCGCCCTGCGCCTGAAGCGCCTGGACATTCGCGGCCAGCTTCGTGATGTCGTTCTGGGAGTTGCTGGGTGGCAACGCGTTGAGCTTCATGCTGGTGACGTCGGCGTTGATGTACTTGGCGTAGGAGTTCCAGAAGTCCGAGTCCGAACGGGGCAGGTCAATGCCGACCTTCCCGCTGGACGTGTTGCCGCTAGAGCCGGTGTTGTCGCTGCCGCGATTGCACCCGGCGGCCGTGAGTGCGACGATCGCGCCCAGGGCCAGGATCCTTACCATCCTTCGACTGGTCATCTTTCCTCGCTCGGTAGGTTGGGACGGAGCTCACCGCGGTTACGGACGGATCCTCACCGCGCGGATGGGCGCAACCGGAGTCCGTGCATTCCGCCATCGACGGACAGCACGGTCCCGGTGGTGGCACTGGCCAACGGGCTGGCGAGGTAGGCGATCGCCGCGGCGACCTCCTCCGCGCTGACCAGCCGGCCACTGGGTTGGCGCGCCTTGAGAGCGGCCAGTTCGGCGTCGGGATCGGCGGCGGCCTGCAGCAGCCGGCGTACCCACGGGGTGTCGGCGGTACCCGGGTTGACGCAGTTGACCCGGATCCCCTCGGGAAGATGGTCGGCCGCCATCGCCAGGGTCAGCGACTGGACCGCACCCTTGCTGGCGCTGTAGAGCGCCCGTTGAGGCAGCCCGGCGTGGGCCGCAATGGAGCAGGTGTTGACGATCGCGGCGTGGGCGGACCGACGCAGGTACGGCAGGGCGGCGCGGGCGACCCGCACCATGCCCACCACGTTCACGTCCAGTACCCGGTGCCACTCCTCGTCGGAGTTGGTCTCCACCGTCCCCTGCGCGCCGATGCCGGCGTTGTTGACGACGATGTCGATGCCGCCCATGTCGGCCGCTGCCGCGTCCACCGCGGCGCGCACCGCGGCGTCGTCGCTCACGTCGGCGGGGTGGCCGCGCAGCGGACCGGGTAGGCCGTCGATCCGCAGATCCAGGCAGGACACCGTGGCGCCCCGCTGCGCGAGCAGGCTCGCGGCGGCCAGGCCGATCCCGGAGGCGCCGCCCGTGACGATCGCGTTGAGGCCGTCGAACTCGCCCATTATTGAACTGCCTCCGTCCACATTGGACCATGTGGGTACGCGTAGGCGGTCAGGGTCTCCGGCCGCATGGTGGCGGAGAAGCCGGGCGCGGCCGGCGGCAGGTACCGCCCGTCCCGGATCACCACCGGGTCGACGAAGTGCTCGTGCAGGTGGTCGACGTACTCGATGACCCGGTCGTCCATCGAGCCGGATATCGCGACATAGTCGAACATCGACAGGTGCTGCACTAGTTCGCACAGTCCCACGCCGCCGGCGTGCGGGCAGACCGGTACGCCGAACTTGGCCGCCATCAACAGGATCGCGACGTTCTCGTTGACACCGGCCACCCGGGCCGCGTCGAGCTGGAGGTAGGACAGCGCGCCTGCCTGGAGCATCTGCTTGAAGATGACCCGGTTCTGGACGTGCTCACCGGTGGCCACCTTGATCGGCGCGATGGCGCGGGCGATGGTCGCGTGCCCCAGCACGTCGTCCGGGCTCGTCGGCTCCTCCACCCACCACGGCTGGTACGGCGCCAGTTCGCGTACCCACGCGATCGCGCTGTCCACGTCCCACCGCTGGTTGGCATCCACCGCGATCCGCACGTCGGGGCCGCACGCCTCCCGGGCCACCCGGATGCGCCGGATGTCGTCGGCGAGGTTGGCGCCCACCTTCAGCTTGACCTGCTGGAAGCCGGCGACGACCGCCTCCTTGCACAGCCGGCGCAGCTTGTCGTCGTCGTACCCGAGCCAGCCGGGTGAGGTCGTGTACGCCGGGTACCCCTTGCGCCGCAACACCTCCACGCGCTCGGCCCGTCCGGGCGCGGCGCGCTCCAGTAACTCCAGCGCCTCGGCCGGGGTGAGCGCGTCCGTCAGGTACCGGAAGTCCACCAGCGCCACGATCTCGGCCGGCGACAGCTCGGCGAGCAGCAACCACAACGGCTTGCCGGCCCGCTTGGCGGCCAGGTCCCACACGGCGTTGACCACGGCGGAGATGGCCATGTGCATGACGCCCTTCTCCGGGCCGAGCCAGCGCAGCTGCGAGTCGTGCACCAGCTCCTTCCAGAACCCGCCGAGGTCGCCGAGCACCTCCTCGGCGTCGCGGCCGACCAGGAACGGGCGCAGCGCCTCGATTGCGGCGGCCTGGACGTCGTTGCCCCGCCCGATGGTGAAGGCGAAGCCGTGTCCCTCGAGGCCGTCGGCGGCGTCGGTGCGCAGCACCACGTAGGCGGCCGAGTAGTCGGGGTCGGGGTTCATCGCGTCGGACCCGTCCAGCTCCCGCGAGGTGGGGAACCGGACGTCGTAGGTGTCCAGCGACAGAAACCTGCTTCTCCCGGCGCCCCGGCCGCCGAGGGACGAGCCAGCGGGGTCAAGCGCCGGGTTCTGGGCGCTCATGCCTGGACCATCCTCTGGCGGGCTCGGCCGAGGCCGTCGATCTCCAACTCCACCACGTCTCCGGCCCGCAGGTACGGCTTCGGCTCGGGCTGTCCCAGGGCCACTCCCGCGGGGGTACCGGTGTTGATGACGTCCCCCGGGTATAGCACCATGAACTGGCTCAGGTACCGGACGATCTCGGCGACGCCGAAGGCCATGTTCGCCGTGTTGCCGTCCTGCTTCAGCTCCCCGTTGACCCACAGCCGCAGCCCGAGCGCCTGCGGGTCGGCAATCTCGTCCGCGGTGACCAGCCAGGGGCCTAGCGGATTGAACGTCTCGCAGTTCTTGCCCTTGTCCCACTGGCCCTGGCGCTCGAGCTGGAACTCGCGCTCGGAGACGTCGTTGACCAGCGCGTACCCGCCGACGCAGGCCAGCGCCTCGGCCACGGAGTCCAGGTACCGCGCCGGTCGTCCGATGACGATGGCCAGCTCGACCTCCCAGTCCGTCTTGACGCTGCGCCTCGGGATCAACACGTCGTCGAAGGGTCCGACCACGGTGTCCGGTGTCTTGAGGAACACCACCGGCTCGATCGGCAGCGTGGCGTTCGTCTCGGCGGCGTGGTCACGGTAGTTCAGGCCGATGCAGATGATCTTCCCGGGCCGGATGGGCGGACCGACCCGCAACCCGTCGCCGTCGAGTACCGGCAGCCCACCACCGTCCAGCGCGGCTCGTACCCGGTCTAGGTCGGCACCCGCGAGCAACTCACCGGTGATGTCGTTTACCACGCCCGACAGGTCGACCAGGCGGCCGTCCCCGTCCAGCGCGGCCGGCCGCTCGTTGCCTTGCGGCCCGACTCGAAGCAGCTTCACGCGCGTATCCCTCGCAGACATCCGACGTATTCATCGGATGTCTACCAGGTTGCCGCCCGGCTACACAAGACCGCGAACGGCCGCACCCCGGTAACGATCGGATCTCCGTACCGCGAGGCGGACGCCGGCGGGGCGACGACCTACGGCCCGATCGTGATCTTGTCGAGGTCCGGCGCGTCGGTGCTGGGGTTGCCGAAGGTGATGCTGTTGGTGCCCGCCCGCAGCACGATGGCGACGGTGATGGTCGCCGGGCTGTTCCAGTTCGTGCCGGTGCACGGCACCTCCGTCGACGGCCCGCCGTTGACGCTGACGAAGAACGACCGCGATCCGTCCAGTTCGTAGGCGATGGTGAGGTGGTACATGGCCGAGGCCGGCACGGACACGCCGTTGAAGGTGACCGCCCTGCCCCTGCCCACGAAGCGGACCTTCGAGCCGCCGGAGCAGGCGGCGCAGGGGTACGGCGACGGATGGCCGGCGGCCGGGCTCAGCGTCGCGGACTCCGCCTCGAGCGACAGCGGGCCGAACGGCGGCGCCGCCGGGGCCGGTGCGCCCTTGGTGGCGCCAACGGTGGGCGGGGCCGACGGCTTCGGTGCCCGCGACGCGACGGTCGCCACCGACGGGCTCGCGTCGGGGCCGGCCTGCGTCTGCCCGTCGAGCACCTGACCCTGGTCGGCGTTGGCCGGCGACGGGCCGGCGATCGGGATGCGCGCACCGTCCCCGTTGCCCATGAGCGACGAGACCACCACCACGATGAGTACCAGCAGCACGCTGACGCTGACCAGGGCGGCCGGTACCGCGGCGCCGCGCATGCGGGACCGGCCGGTTCTCGCGCTGTTAAGGCTTTCAACCACGGCCAGACATCCGATCACTCATGGTGAACCTGCCGGCTCACGGTTCCCGGCGTCGCGGGGCTCGCCCGCGTCCGTCACATAGTCGCGCCAGGACCGGCTGGGCCGCCAGCCGAGCAGCTGCCGGGCTCGACCGATGTCGATGCCGCTGGCGTCCGGCCGGTTCACCGGCCGCAGCTCGGTGCTGCTGTCCGGGTACCACCTGCGCCACGCGTCGTGCAGGTCGATTCCGCCGACCGTGTCCGGGGAGGCGACGCAGAAGATTTCGTGACCGGGCAGGTCCGACTCGACCGCCAGCACGACGGCGTCGGCCAGGTCGTCCACGTCGATGTACGACCAGGCGGTGGTGCTGGGCCCCGGATCACGCACGAGCGGGCCGAGGTTTCGGTGGTAGGACTCTGCGTTCTGCACCCAGGTCGGCCGCAGCGAGATGCAGCGCAGGTCGGAACGCTGGGTGGCCGCGGTACACAGTTGCTCGCCGAAGTACTTGGACAGCGCGTACGGGTCCTGCGGCCGCACCGGGTGCGCCTCGTCGACCGGCAGGTACTCGGGCAGGAACGGCCGCTCGGGGAAGACGAAGCCGGGCACGGACTCGCTGGACAGGTAGACCAGCCTGGGCACGCCCCAGCGCACGCACGCCTCGACGACGTTGAAGGTGGCCATGATGTTGTTGCCGAACACCACATGCGGCGCGTGCCGGCCGGGCGCCGGTAGCGCCGCGGTGTGCACGACGGCGTCGTAGCGGCCGTGCGGCGCGCCCTGCGTCACCGCGCCGCCGACCAGCGCGAGGACCTCGCCCGCCTCGGCGAGGTCGGCCTTCACGTAGAGGGCGGTACCTTCGGGCTCCCGGTCCCACACAGGGTTGGCCAGGTCCGTGGCGGTCACGTCGTGCCCGGCCCGCTGCAGCGCCGGTACCGTCGCCCGACCGACCTTGCCCAACGCACCCGTCACCAGTACCCGCATGCCGACCTCCGCCCTCCCGCACCGTTGCATGAGACTAGTCGAACGCCTGCCCCCCGGGGCGGTGCGTGAGCGACATCTGTCAGACAATCTTCCTTTCAGTTACGGTGCGCTACCTGCCACTACGACGGGTGTCGATACGGTCGCCTTCCGGTGTCCACTGTGGAGTGTGCTCGACACCCGGGCAACCTGGCGGTTAAGCGCTTCCCGCCAGACAAAATTGGAAGGAGCCTGGCGGACACAAAGGCGCTGTACTGACTCCAGCGCTCCGCAATCCCGCCGTGCGGGCGCGCTCCGACACGGGATCAGTCCACCCAGCATCCAGAGAGGTCTGTGAATGATGCGCAGCAAACGTGTCCGTGCCTGGTTGATCGGCGGGCTGGTCCTGTGCTCCGCCGGCATCGCGACCGCCGTGCTCCCCCTGGCCGCCTCCGCGTCCAGCACCCGGTACGAGGCGGAGACCGGCACGATCTCCTCGGGTACCGTCGACAGCAACCACGCCGGTTTCACCGGTACCGGGTTCGTCAACCTCACCAACGCAGTCGGCTCGTACCTGGAGCTGGGCGTCCCGGCATCCGCCGCCGGTACGGCGACGCTGACCTTCCGGTACTCCAACGGAACCGCGACCGACCGGCCGATGACCATCAGCGTCAACGGTGCCGTGGTCGCCCCCGCGCTGTCGTTCCCGGCCACCGGCTCCTGGGACACCTGGGCCAACGCCTCGGTCACCGCCACGCTCACCGCCGGTACCAACACGATCCGGGCCACCTCCAACACGTCCGACGGCGGACCCAACCTCGACTCGGTCACGGTCAGTACCGGCACGGTACCGTCGTCCTCGCCGACGCCCACTGGTACCGGCGGCGGCACTGACTGGTCGGTCAAGATGGTGGATTCCACCATGGCGCGGTTCACGCCGAGCACGCTCGGCGGGTGGGGGTACACCGAGGGCCTGTACCTGTACGGGCAGTACCTCGTGTACCAGCGCACGCACAAGGCCTCCTACCTGACCTACATCCGGCAGTGGGCCGACCGCTTCGTCGCCAGCGACGGCACCATTAACAACAGCTTCAACAACCTGGACAGCATGGAGGCCGGCAACATCCTGCTGATCCTCTACAACGAGACGCACCAGGCGAAGTACCTGACCGCGTCCAACAAGATCTGGCACCGGCTGATGGACGCCAACACCACCTACCCCAAGACCCGCGACGGCGGCTTCGAGCACGGCACCTCGCGACCCGGCCAGCTCTGGCTCGACGGCACCTACATGTCACTGCCGTTCCTGCTGCGGTACGGGCAGACGGTCGGCGGGCAGGCGCAGACCGCCGCGAACGCCATGGCGGTCAAGCAGCTCATGATCTACGGCGGGCACCTGGAGGCGCCGAACGGCCTGCTGTGGCACGCATACGACGAGGACGCGGCGCAGAGCTGGGTGGTACCCGGAACGAACCACTCACCGGAGTTCTGGTGCCGGGCGATCGGCTGGTACGGCATGACGACGGTCATCACGCTCGACACGGTGCCCACGACCCAGGCCAACCGCGGCCAGCTGCTGACCTACCTGCGCAACCTGGTGGCGGCGATGAAGACCTACCAGGACCCGGCCAGCGGCCGCTGGTTCCAGGTGGTGGACAAGGGCTCCCGGTCGGACAACTGGACCGAGACCTCCTGCTCCGCGATGTACACGTACATCATCTCCCGCTCGGTAGAGCAGGGGTACGTGGACGCGAGCTACAAGTCGGTGTCCACCAAGGGGTACGCCGGCGTGCTGGCCCGGATCTCGCTGGGCGGCGACGGCCGCACCAACCTGACCACCATCTCCGAGGGTACCAACGTGGGCAGCTACTCCTACTACATCGGCAGGGCCCAGAACACCAACGACCAGCACGGGCTGGGCTCGTTCCTCATCATGAACGAGCAACTGCGCCGCACCGGCTGAGTCACCGCCCAATCACGAGGCGCCCCGCCGGCAGTGCCGGCGGGGCGCCTCCTTGATGGGCGCGGTCAACTGACGGCGGTCGAGAGTGCCTTGAAGACCGCCGGCGCGAAGTTCTTCGTGTTGTCCGGGGTCTCGCTGCTGGCGCCGAGCGCGGCGACCAGGTACGGCCCGACGTTGGTACCCACCACGGCGATGGTGTAGGTGACGCCCTGGTCGGTCTTGGTCCCGTACCCGCCGAGCACCTGTCCCGCGCCGGACGCCGGTGTCGTGAGCGTCTGTACCGGCCAGTCGTGCTCGGCCACGTCGCCGAGCATTTCTGTCTGAACCTTCTGCGCCTCGGCGAAGGCGGTCGCGGCGCTGTCGTAGCGGACGACCGCGTAACTCACGCTCTGTAGGTCCTGGATGCTCTTGAGATCGATGTATGAGCATACAGCAATCTTCGTTCCGCCGTCGGTACCGATGTCGAGCGCCTTGTTGTTCATGTTGACGCCGCCCAACGGGCCGACGGCCTGGTCTTTGGTGTAGAGCGGGCAGTTGCCCAGAGTCAGGTCCTTCACCGGCTGGGCCGCCGCTGCCGAGTTGGTGGGCGACGCGGCGGGCGCGGCCGGCGCGGCGCCGCTTGCCGGTTGCCGTCCCGCCGGGAGCGCGTTCTTCGGACCGCATCCGACCAACAACGCGGAAACCACGACAGCGCAGGCCGCCCCGGCACTTGCGATCGATGTGGTTCTCATTCCACTACCTCTTCGTCGACTGCGGCGTCCGGCGGCCACGGCGAGAGTGCGGCCTGGAGAATCCGCCCAAAGGGAATGTCGGCCTGCTCCGCCACGTGGCGGACCATCCCTACCGGTCCTTCGAACAGGACCAGCACGACGTCGTCGTCCTTGACGAGCAGCCAACCCAGGTAGCGAACCGGCCCGCCCGGGCCGGCGACGACGGCCACCGAGGCTTCGATCTGCGGACCGAGCCCGCGCAGATCCTCCTCTTGCGCGCGGGCCCAGAAGCACTCGGCGACGCAGCCGGTCCGCACCGCGTTGGTCATGATCGCACGCTACGTACGCCTGGACGCGGAGGAATCAGGGGTTTGAACGGCTCGTAGCGTGACAACATTTGGGCGTGTCGAAACGTGGTTGA
>CAZYCD010000037.1:0-28898 GCA_964645345.1 uncultured Micromonosporaceae bacterium | reverse complement strand
AGTGGACGCCCTCGGCCAGCGGGCCGAGCGCGAGTGCGGGCAGGTAGGTCAGCAGGACCACGATCAGCGTCACGCCGACGAGCATCCCGACGAACAGCGGCTGGTAGGTCTTGAGCGTGCCGCTCGACTGCGGCGTCGCCTTCTGCCTTGCCAGCGAGCCGGCTAGCCCGAGTACGAACACGATCGGCAGGAACCTGCCCAGCAGCATGCACAGGCCCAGCGCGGTGTTGTACTGCGTCGTGTTCACCGTCAGGCCCGCGAACGCCGAGCCGTTGTTGTTCGAGGCGGAGGTGAAGGCGTAGAGCACCTCGGACAGCCCGTGCGCGCCGGAGTTGAGTATCCCCGCCTTACCCCAACTGGTCGCCATGGCCACCGCCGTGCCGACCAGTACCAGGGCCGGTGTGGTCAGGATGTAGAGCGAAGCGAACTTCACCTCGCGGGCGCCGATCTTCTTGCCCAGGTACTCCGGCGTGCGCCCGACCATGAGGCCGGCGATGAACACGGTCAGCACGGCCAGGATGAGGATGCCGTACAGACCGGATCCGGTACCGCCTGGAGCCACCTCGCCGAGCATCATGTTCGCGATGGGTACGGCCCCGCCCAGCGCCGTGTACGAGTCGTGGAACGAGTCCACCGCGCCGGTCGACGTCAGCGTGGTCGTCGCGGCGAACGTGGCGGACTGCAACACCCCGAACCGCGACTCGGTGCCCTCGCTCGCCGATCCGACCGCCATCGGTACCGTGCCGTGGTGGATGCCCTGCAGGACGTTGAGGAGCACCACGCTGCCGACCGCCATGATGGCCATCGCGCTGGCGATGGCGTACCCCTGCCGGTTGCTGCCGACCATCCGCCCGAACGTGCGCGGCAGCGAGAACGAGATGACCAGCAGCAGGAAGATCTGGAGCCAGTTGGTCCACGTCGCCGGGTTCTCGAACGGGTGCGCGCTGTTGGCGTTGTAGAAGCCGCCGCCGTTGGTACCCAGTTCCTTGATGGCCTCCTGGCTGGCCACCGGCCCGCCGGTGATGTGCTGGGTAGCGCCGGCCAGGGTGTGCACGTCGGTGCCCCCGGACAGGTTCTGGATCGCGCCGCCGGCGATCAGCACGATCGCGGCGATCACCGAGATCGGCAGCAGGATCCGCAGGCAGATGCGCACCAGGTCGACCCAGAAGTTCCCGAGCTGGTCGGTCATCTTGCGGGCGAACCCGCGTACCAGCGCCACGGCGACCGCGATGCCCACCGCGGCGGACACGAAGTTCTGTACCGCCAGGCCAGCCATCTGCACCAGGTGACCCATCGTCGACTCACCCGAGTACGCCTGCCAGTTGGTGTTGGTCACGAAGCTGACCGCGGTGTTCCAGGACAGTGCCGAGGGTACGTTCGGGAAACCCAGGGACAGCAACAGATAGTGCTGCACGCGCTGGAACAGGTACAGGAAGAGGATGGAGATGACCGAGAAGGCGAGCACACTGCGCGCGTACGTGACCCAGGACTGCTCGCCCTCGGGGTTCACGCCGATCGTCCTGTAGATGACCCGCTCCACCCGGGCGTGCCGGGTCGGCGTGATCACCCGGTACATGTAGTCACCCAGCGGGCGGTACGCCAGCGCCAGGGCGACGATCAGTGAGGCGATGAAGATGACGCCCGCCGTCGTATTGCTCATCTAGAACCGTTCCGGAAAGAGTAAGGCGACCACCAGGAAGACGGTCAGCAGCACGGCCAGGACCAGCCCGGCGACGTTCGCGGGACTCACAGCTTCTCCACCCCACGCAGGGCCAGGGCCAGCAGGCAGAAGAGCCCCACGGTCAACAGCACGTACCAGAGATCCGTCATGGCGTCCGATTCCTTCGACTGTCGCGATGGGCCGCGATCCGAACGCGGGCCTCGCCGGCCGCCAACCCGATCGCGGCGGCCACTACCAATAGCAGTATTAGGTACATATCTTCCGAACCATGCCAAGTCAGGTCACCCGAACGGTCCTCCAGAAAGCCGTCCGCCACCAGCCAGCCCAGCGGCACGACTCCCGCCATCGCCAGCTGGTCCCTGGTCACGGCGGCCGCGACCGCGACCGCCGCGACGACCAGGTCCAGCCGCCATGCATGATGAGCTGCGGGAATACCCCCCGCGACCAGCGCGCCGGCGACGACCAGGGCCGCGCCGATGCCGAGGTTGACACCCACCGGGGTACGGACGGGGGGCCGCTCCGCTTCCGCGCTCGGCCGGTACCCGCCGGACTTCATCAACACCTGCCCGCTCCTGACCCGTCCTGCGGTCCTGGGCGGACCGCGACCCGAGTCAAGCTCGGCGGCCGGCCGACGGGCAGGGTCCTTGACACGAAAACAACGCAGCCCGGCCGCATCTTGACGCGTTCCCTACGCGGTCACCCGTTTCCGCACTGCTGAGCGGGAAAAGCCCTGCGTGTACGACGGGCGCTGTTGGCGGACGGGCGGCAGCCGGGACCGCCGGGCCGGCGCCGCGGGTGACGCTCTGACGGTTAATCCGGTAGACAGGCGGCATGCGACCGGAGCCCGGCCAGGTGCTGCACTTCTCCGAGGACCCGACGATCACCCGCTTCGTACCGCACGTAGCCGCCACCGCCGCTCAGCCCGAGGCGTATGTGTGGGCGGTGGACCACGACCGGGCACCGGATTACTGGTTTCCTCGCCAGTGCCCCCGCGCGATGGCGTGGACCGAGCCCGGTACCGAGGAGGCCGACCGCGAGCGCATCCTCGGCCCGGGCGGGGGCCAGCGGCTGCACGCCGTCGAGTACCGGTGGCTCGAACCGATTGCGTACCGTCCGGCTGTACGCCTACCGGCTGCCCGCCGACGCCTTCCGTGCCATCGGCACCCACGGGCACGCCCGGGTCGCGACGGAGCCGGTGCGCCCTCTCGGGCCGCCCGAGGCCGGTCGGGGACCTGTTCGCGCTGCACGATTCGGCGGGCATCCAGCTGCGGGTGCTGCCGAACCTGTGGCCGCTGTGGGACGCGGTCGTCGCCAGTACCCTCGGCTTCTCGGGAATCCGGCTAGGCACGGCCATCCAACGTCAACGCTAGTCGACGTCGCGGCGCGGCGTGACGACCATCGCCGCGACCGTGAACAGCGCGGTGTAGCCGACGAGCACGGCGGCCGCCTCCCACTGCGGCAGGCCACCGTTCAACCCGCCCGGGAGCCGGCCCAGCGCGCCGCCGGCCGCCACCGGCAGCCACTTGGTCAGGCCGGTACCGAGCAGCTGCCCGACCAACCCCTCCACGATCGCGAGCCAGGCCAGCGCGATGGCGACGGCGGCGATCAGGTTGCGCACCAGCGCGCCGACCGCGACCCCGATCGCCGCGAACAGCACGTTCCACGCCAGCCCGCCGCCGATCGTGCGCCACAGCTGCGTACCGGTCAGGTCCAGCGACCCGCCCTTCACGCTGAGCCAGACTGCGGTGGTGGCCAGCGCGGTGACGCATCCGGCGATGCCGAAGGCGAGCCCGGTCACCGCGTAGGTGACCAGTTTCGCGGCCAGCACCCGCCCGCGGGCGGGGGTGGCCAGGTAGGTGTCGGTGATGGTGCGGTGGCGGTACTCCCCGGCGACCGCCATGATGCCCAGCACTAGCGGCAGCAGCGAGACCAGCCCGACATGCGCCACGGCGCCGGACACGGCGGTGGCGTCGATGGTGTCCTTGCGGGCCAGCAGCCCGGACGCGCCGATGACGATGAGCACCTGTGCGGCCGCCAGCAGCAGCCATGGGGCGCGCACGGTACGCAGCTTGAGCCATTCGTTGCGCAGCACGGTGGTTCCCTTCCTCGGGAGCGGGTCAGGCGGTCGCGGCGGTCAGGCGCAGGAAGGCGTTCTCCAGCGCGGCGTCACCGGCGCCGAGGCCCTCGAGCGGGCCGGCGTAGCGCAGCTTGCCGCCCGCCATGATCACCACGCCGTCGACCGTCTGCGCCACCTCGGCCAGCAGGTGGCTGGAGACCAGGACGGCGCCGCCAGCCGCGGCGAAGTCGCGGAGCAGGCCACGCAGCCATGCCATGCCGGCCGGGTCCAGGCCGTTGGCCGGCTCGTCCAGCACCAGCAGCCGCGGCTGCCCGAGCAGCGCGGTGGCCAGACCGAGCCGCTGCCGCATGCCCAGCGAGTAGCCACGCACCCGGCGGTCGGCCGCGCCGGTCAGCTCTACCTGGTCGAGGACCTCGTCCACCCGGCGCGGCGGCAGGCCGGCGATCTGCGCGGCGATCCGCAGGTGGTCGCGGCCGCGCCGGCCGGGGTGGAACCCGCTCGACTCCAGCACGGCGCCGACCTGGCGGCGCGGCGCGGCGAGCCGGTGGTAGGGCACGCCGTCGATCAGCGCGCGGCCCTGCGTCGGCCGGGCGAGGCCGAGGATCATCCGCAGCGTGGTGGTCTTGCCGGCCCCGTTGGGGCCGAGAAACCCGGTGACCTTCCCGGGGGGTACCTCGAAAGTCAGCCCGTCGACGGCCCGCACCCTGCCGAAGTCCTTGGTCAGGCCGAGCACCGCGATCCCAGTCATACGCCCAGCCTGCCGGCGGGCGGCGCACGCCGTCGTCGCCCCGCGGCGGGATTTTCCGGGTACCGCGACGGTGGTACCCGCCGTACCGCGACCGCGGGACGCCCGGGCCGGCCCGGCCGGCCTACCGTGAGGAGATGACGGTCACCGGCCGGCTGAGCCGGCAGCTGCTGCGCCAGCCGCACGCGGACATCGCGATGGCCACCGTGGTCTTCGTGGTGACGCTGCTGACCACGGCCACCACGCCGGCCCGGGGGCGGATCGACGCCGGTACCCTCGCCACGGCCACGGTCGCATGTGGCGTGCTGGTCCTGCGCCGGCGGCGGCCGCTGGCCGTGTTCCTGGTCAGCGCCGTCGCGGCCGAGGGCTACCTCGCCATGTACCAGGGCCACGAGGGCGCGATGGTCCTGGCCGCCCCGCTCATCGCGCTGGGTACCGCGGCCGAGCACGGCAGCCGCCGACGCGCCCTGCTGATTGGAGTGCTCGCGGTGCTGGCGCTGGCCGGGGTACACATGCTCGTGAAGCCCACCTCGTGGCTGGGCGCGGAGAACCTGGCCCTGGCGGCCTTCGGCGGCCTCGCCGTCGCCGCCGGCGACGCCTCCCGCAACCGGCGGGCCTACCTGGCGGAGGTCGAGGCGCGGGCCCGGCGCGCCGAGGCCGACCTGGAGTCGGAGGCCGCCCGGCGGGTGACCGAGGAGCGGCTACGCATCGCGAGGGACCTGCACGACGTGCTGGGCCACCAACTCGCTCTCATCACCGTGCAGGCGGGCGTCGCCGGCTACGTGCTGGACGGGGTCGCCGGGGTACCGGCGCCCGCGGGTGAGGCGCTGGCGCACATCCGGACGGCCAGCCGCACCGCGCTGGACGAACTGCGGGACACCATCGGCCTGCTGCGGGCGCCGGACGAGGCGGCCACGCCGGTCGAGCCGACCCTCGGGCTGACCGGCCTGCCCCAGCTCGTCGCGTCGTTCGGCCGGGCCGGGCTGTCCGTCGGGTACCGGGTGGGCGGCGCTCCCCGTCCCGTACCGGCCCGGGTCGACCTGACCGCGTACCGGATCGTGCAGGAGTCGCTGACCAACGTGTGCAAGCACGCCGGCCCGTGCGAGGCCTCTGTCACCATCGACTTCCTGGAGGATTCGGTGCGGATCGCGGTACGCAACGCGCCGACCGGACGGGTGCCCGCGACAGCACCGGGGCACGGCCTGATCGGGATGCGGGAACGGATCGCGGCGCTGGACGGCACGCTGGCGGCCGGTCCGCTGCCGGGCGGCGGGTACCAGGTGACCGCGTCGCTGCCGCTGCGCGCCGCCGCCCTGCCGGATCCCGCCGTCGTGGCCGGCGCCGCCGTCGCGGCGCGCGCGGTGGCGCCGTGACGGTCCGGGTCCTGCTGGCCGACGACCAGCCGCTTGTGCGGGGCGGGTTCCGGGTACTCATCGACTCCGCCGGCGACCTCGAGGTCGTCGGCGAGGCGGCGACCGGGCTGGAGGCCGTCGAACTGACCCGCGCCACCGCACCGGACGTGGTACTCATGGACATCCGTATGCCCGATCTCGACGGGCTCGCCGCTACCCGACTCATCACCGCGGAGCGCGCACAGACGCGGGTACTGATCCTGACGACGTTCGAGATCGACGACTACGTGTTCCAGGCGCTGCGGTCGGGCGCCAGCGGGTTCCTCGGCAAGAGCGCCGAGCCGCGCGAACTGCTCGATGCGATCCGGACAGTACACGGCGGGGACGCGCTCCTGTCGCCGACCGCCACCCGTAGCCTGATCGCCCGCTGCCTCGCCCAGCCGGACCGGTCTGCCGCCCGCGTGCCGGACCGGCTGGCCGCGCTGACCGAGCGGGAGCGCGAGGTGCTGGTTCTCGTCGCAACTGGACTGTCCACCGAGGACATCGCGGAGCGGCTGGTGGTCAGCCCGCACACGGCCAAGACCCACGTCAATCGGGCGATGACGAAGCTGGGTGCGCACGATCGGGCCCAGCTCGTCATCATCGCCTACGAGACGGGCATCGTGCGGGCCGGCGGCTCCTGAGTCGTCGGGCCGGGGTTCGTCGCACCGGCCGGCTGTTCGTCACCCGAGCAGGTCGTGATCGAACCGGACCTCGCCGCCCGACTCCGTACCGGCGACGAACTCCAGCAGCCGCAGGCCCTCCTCGACCAGCTCCTCGGTGTCTCTTGTGGACAGACGGGCGAACGGCTCGACCACCAGTGCCGTCGCGCCTCCGGTACGCTGCAGCCGCCAGTGGCCGCGGTGCTCGCCGTCCACCAGGATCGTGCCGTACCCGGCGCCGTTGCCCGGGAACAGCGGCGGCCGCCGGCCGTCCGGGATGACCCGGCTGCGGTCGGCGTAGGAGAGCAGGAGGTTGTCGTACTCCGGGAGGAACCGCGCGGGTGCCGGCGTGTCCGGGTCCGGCCGCGGCGCCTCCGGCAGGTCGAGCAGCACCGCGCCGCCCTCGCTGCGGTACGTGCGCAGGTCGAGCGTTGACACGACCTCACGCATCCCGGCGAGCCCCGACCAGGCGCGGACGTCGGCGACCGAGGCGGGGCCGAATGCGGCGAGGTACCGCAGCACCAGCGCGCCGGGCGACGGGTCGGGGTCCGGCTCGCGGCCCAGCCAGGATCCGATGGTCGTCCAGGTCGCCGGCCCGCTCGCGCCCCACACGCCCCTCGGCGGTACCTGCACGGTCGGCACCTGGTAGGACACCGTGTAGGCCAGCGCGGCCGGGTCGACGTCCGGCCACCGGGTCGCGAGCCGGGCGCTGAGTTCCGCCCTGGTCAGCGGGGCCTCCGCGAGCAGCGATGCGCCGAGCGCGACCAGTTCCGCGATGTCCACTGTGGACACGAGGCGGCGGAACGGCGAGCCCTGGTACGCGCGCAGGTGCACCGGCCGCATCAGCGTGTTGAGTGCCAGGCAGTCGCGCGCGGTGACCAGGTGCACGGTGGCGCGCATCAGATGGGTGCGGACGGCCAGCCGGGACTCGATCGCGGTCGACAGGTGCTGCGGGCGGAACTCCGCCAGCCGGCTCCACAGCCCCACGTAGGGAGAGTTGGGCGCCTGCGCCTGCATTCCCACGAGGTGCTCGATGGCGTCCACTGTGGACATTCCGGCCCGGCGCAGCAGCAGCTGTCGTTCCAGTGTCGCGCGGTTGACCGCTCGCCGGCTCAGCAGCTCGTCCACCCGCCCACGGTAGCGATCCGGGCCGACACTTCCGCCGCGGGACACGTCGACCGGCCGGCAGCCGCGTGGTACCCGTCACGTCCACGCCCTGGGACAGCGACCCGCCTCGATCCGGTATCGGCATATCTTGTATGCATCATGGATACGACCGCCGTACCGTCGGCTACCACCCGGGTATATCAGCACCTCAAGCGCGCCATCCTCGAGCAGATCCACGCGGATGGGGCATTGCTCTGCGAGGCCGACATCGCGGCCACGGTCGGCGTCTCGCGTACCCCGGTCCGCGAGGCCCTGCTGCGCCTGCAGTCCGAGGGCCTCGTCGCCCTGTACCCGAAGCGCGGCGCCCTGGTCCGCCCCGTATCGGCACAGGAGATCGAGGACGTCATCGACGCGCGCCGGCTGGTCGAGGTACACGCGGCGGAGCGGGCCTGGCACCGGCGCGCCGACCTGGCGACGGCCCTGGAGCCCTGGCTGGAACTGATGGTCGACGCGCGCGAGCGCGGCGACGTGGTCGCGTTGATGACCGCCGACCGCGCCTTCCACGAGGCCGTGGTCGACGCCGGGGGCAACCAGCTCCTCGGCGAGCTGTACCAGCGGCTGCGCGACCGGCAGATGCGCATCGGGGTGGCGGCGATGCGGATCGAGCCGGAGCGGATGGACCGCGCCGTGGCCGACCACGGGGAGCTGATCGGGACGCTGCGCGGCGACGACCCGGCCCGCTGGCGGGCGCTGGTCGAGCGGCACATCGGGGTGGCCGCGAACCACCTGCGGCCCGCCCGGTGAGCGCCACCGCGACAGCGGCCGAAGCCCTGGCGATCGAGACCGCCGCCGCGACCACCACCGCCGCCGGGACCGCCCCCGCACCCAGCCCGGGCACAGCGCCGGCAGGCACCCGCGACCCGGGCATCACCCGGCGCGCGCTGCTCATCTGGGGCGCCGGCGTCGCCGCCTATATCGTCGCCGTCTTCCACCGCTCGTCCCTCGGCGTGGCCGGCGTCGAGGCCGCCCACCGGTTCGGCATCGGCGCCTCCGTGCTCGCCACGTTCTCCGTGGCTCAGCTCGCCGTCTACGCCGCCATGCAGGTACCGGTCGGCATCCTGCTCGACCGGTTCGGCTCCCGCCGGATGCTGCTCGCCGGCACCGCGCTGATGGCCGCCGGCCAGGTCGCCTTCGCCCTCGCCTCCGACGTGTGGCTGGCGATCGGCGCGCGGGTACTGATCGGGGTCGGCGACGCGATGACCTTCATCAGCGTGCTGCGGCTGGTCGCCATCTGGCTGCCGGCCCGGCGCAATCCCGTCTTCGTCCAGCTCACCGGCGTCATCGGGCAGCTCGGTTCGGTCGCCTCCGCGGTACCCCTCGTGGTTCTCCTGCGCGAGGCCGGGTGGACGCCGACCTACCTGTGCGCGGCCGGTTTGGGGCTGGCCGCCGCCGGCATCATCACCGTGTTCGTGCGGGAGCGGGCAACCCCGACGGGGGTACCGGCGGGAGCCGCCCCGGGTACCCTGCGCGACGCGTGGCGCGAGCCCGGTACCCGGCTGGGCCTGTGGACCCACTTCACGACCCAGTTCTCCGGATGCGTCTTCGGCCTGCTGTGGGGGTACCCGTTCCTGGTGCAGGGCGAGGGGCTCACGCCGGCCGCCGCGGCCGTGCTGCTGTCCCTGCTCAACGTCGTTGTCCTGGTCGGCGGCCCGCTCGTCGGGCACCTCTGCGGCCGGTTGCCCAGGCGCCGCTCGGTGATCGCCCTCGGCATCGTCGCCGCGTCCGCGACCATGTGGGCCGCCGTCCTGCTGTGGCCCGGGCCCGCGCCGCGCGGCCTGCTCGTCGCCCTGGTCGTGGTGCTGGCGGTCAACGGCCCGGCCTCGATGATCGCTTTCGACTTCGCCCGTACCTTCAACCCGACCAGCCGCCTCGGCAGCGCCGCCGGCATCGTCAACGTCGGCGGGTTCACCGCCTCCATCCTGCTGATCATCGGCATCGGCGCGGTCCTCGACCTGCTGACCCCGGCCGGTACCGGAGCACCGCCCCTGTCCGCCTACCGCTGGGCGTTCACCCTCCAGTATCTACTGTGGACAGTCGGAACGGTACAGGTGCTCCGGTACCGTGCCAGGATCCGCAGGGCCACGGTGCGCGGGCAAGGCGGCCCGACGCTCAGCCGCCCAGCGCACTGACGACCGAGTCGGCCAGACCCTCCCACTGCGCGTAGGCGTCCGGGAAGGCGCTGCCCTGTACCCGCTGGGCAGCGCAGGTCAGGCAGCCCCAGTCGCCCTCGGTGTCCAGCAGCCGGCTGTAGAACGCCCGCGCCGCGTAGGCCGGCGTGGTGATCTCCCCCGGGGTACCCCAGCCCGTGCTCGGCCGCTGCTGGAACAGGCCCAGCGAGTCGTAGTCGACCGCCTGGTAGAGGTTGTAGAGCTTCGACTCCTGCATCGCGGTCGCGATCGCGATGACCTTGCCCCGGGTCGACACGCCCATCTGGCGGCCGACCTCGACGATGGTCTGGGCGTTCTCCGCCTGGTACTGGTCGAGCCCGGGGATCGACGGTACCGCCGGCTGGGCCGGGGCGGCCGGGGCGGCGGGCGACGACGACGGGGCCGGGGCGGCGGACGCCTTGCCCTGCGCGGCCGAGCTGGCCGAGGCCGGCGCGCCCGACGGCGCGGTGCGCTGCTCGCCGCGGGACGCGGCCCGCTGCGAGCGGTCCACGGAGGCGGCGGCGATGGAGGCCGGCGGGGCGGACTTCAACCCGGATACCGGGACGAACCCGGCGGCAGCCAGGGTCCCGCAGCACAGGACCGACAGCGCGAGACGTTTGACGACCACCGGCCGCGGGGCATGAAGCAGGGACGCGGGCAGTGGCGGACGGAGCAGCGCGCGCAGCAGGGGGCTGCGCGACAAGCGGCGATAGGTCAGCAAGGTTCGCTTCCCTTCGGGAACGGACAGCGCCGAGGGGATTCCGGCGCGCGCCATGGGGGTATGGCGTCCCACGACGGTGCCCAGCGCATTCTGGTCCCGACAAGACCACGCTCCGTAATTGTTGCCCACGTCACACGCGGACGGGTAGGCCCAGGCAGAACCGGACAGGGACCTCGCAAACCTCGCCTCGCACGCCGCCTGCGCAGGCCAGGAAGTAACGGACAGCGACGACGCGCTCCGGGTCTAGGTCACTCCGTCCTCACGGGTCACATCCGTTACCGAGTGTGCCGGGCCGGGCGGGGCGCAACCTAGGCGCGCAGCCGATCGATGTCCCGCATCTTGTTCATCGCGTCCAGCGCCGCCACCTTGTACGACTCCGCCAGCGTCGGGTAGTTGAAGACCGCGTCCACCAGGTAGTCGACCGCTCCGTCGCAGCCCATCACCGTCTGCCCAATGTGGATCAGCTCGGTGGCGCCGGTACCGAACACGTGCACGCCGAGCAGCTTGCGGTCATCCGGCGACACCAGCAGCTTCAGCATCCCGTAGGAGTCGCCGATGATCTGCCCACGGGCCAACTCCCGGTACCGGGAGACGCCCACCTCGAACGGGATCCGCGCGTTGGTCAGGTCGTCCTCGGTCCGCCCGACGAAGCTGATCTCCGGGATCGAGTAGATGCCGATCGGCTGCAGCTGGCCCAGTGCCCGCACCGGTTCCCCGCACGCGTGGTGCGCCGCGAGCCGCCCCTGCTCCATCGACGTCGACGCCAGGGCCGGGAAGCCGATGATGTCGCCGACCGCGTAGATGTGCGGTACCGCCGTCGCGAAGTGCTCGTCGACCGCGACCCGCCCGCGCTCGTCGGCGATCAGCCCGGCGTTGTCCAGCGCCAGGTCCCCGGCCGTGCCCTGGCGGCCGGCCGAGTACATGACCGTGTCCGCGGCGATCCGCTTGCCGCTCTCCAGGATGGCCAGCGCGCCGCGGGCGTGCCGCTCGACCGACGCGACCGTCTCCCCGAACCGGAAGGTCACCTGGAGGTCGCGCAGGTGGTACTTGAGCGCCTCGACGATCTCCAGGTCGCAGAAGTCCAGCATCCGTTCGCGCCGCTCGACCACGGTCACCTTGGTACCGAGCGCGGCGAACATCGACGCGTACTCGATGCCGATCACACCGGCACCCACCACGACCATCGAACGCGGTACGTGCTCCAGGTGCACGATGCCGTCCGAGTCGATGATCGTCTTGTCGTCGAAGTCGACGCTGTCCGGGCGGGCCGGACGGGTACCGGTCGCGATGACGATCCGCTCGGCCGTCACCTTTGTCTCCCGGCCGTGCTCGTCCGCGATCGCGACGGTGTGCGGATCGGCGAACCTGCCGGTACCGGGCAGGAGGACCACTCGGTTGCGGGCGAGTTGGCTGCGGATGACGTCGATCTCCCGGCCGATCACGTGCTGGGTCCGGGCCGCCAGGTCCGCCACGGTGATGTCGTCCTTGAGCCGGTAGCTCTGCCCGTACATCTCCCGCTGGTTGAGCCCGGTCAGATAGAGCACGGCCTCGCGCAGGGTCTTCGACGGGATGGTCCCGGTGTTGATGCACACCCCGCCGACCATGTTGCGGCGCTCCACGACGGCGACCCGCCGGTCCAGCTTCGCGGCGGCGATCGCCGCCTTCTGCCCACCCGGACCGGACCCGAGGACCAGCAGGTCGTAGTCGTACATGAAGACAGTGTGTGGGCGGACCGTCGCCGGGGTCTAGCCGGCAGATGACCGTTCCGTAACGGGCGGACCGGCCCGTCCCCGCGGCAGCTCGGGGACGGACCGGACCGGTCTGTGGGGCACAGCCCACAGTCCACAGAGGACCTGGAACGACTGCTCCGTCGACGAGGCGCTGACGGGACGGTTCAGCGCCGCGTTTGTCGTGCCGCATCCATCGGTACCTGCGGGGAGAGCGCTCTACGCGTAGAGATTCCTCGAACTTGATTTAACTGTCAAGCTAAGTCTTTCATCATATTTAGATAACGGACAGTTCGCCCAGCCCAGTCCGGTCGTGGAGGCAGTACATCGACGTTCGTTATCCGTCCTGCGGCAGCCGCGGGTACGTCGGCTGGCTGTCGGCAGGCACCGCCGCCGCTAAGCCACAGACCCCGCCGGCGACGCGGCCGGCGACACGGGCGACGTGGCGGCCGGAGATTCCGGCTCGGCGGCCGGCTCCCCCGCCACGGGGACCGGCCGCTGGCGCAGCGGCCGCCGGCCTTCGCGCGGGTCGCCGCCCAGCGCAAGCAGCGCCGCCACCGGCAACGTGGCCGCGCCGAAGGCCACCGCGTCCGGGCCGAGCACGCACATCTCCAGCGTGGTCTGCTGGTACGGGTGGCGCAGCGCGTACTCCGCGACCGTCGCCCGGATCTGCGGCAGCATGACCCCACCGATCGCGATGCCGGCCCAGCCGCCCAGCACGATCCGCTCGGGGTTGAACAGGTTGATGAGGTTGGCGATGCCGGCGCCCAGGTACCCGGCCGTCTCCTCCAGCACCCGGGCGGCGGTACGCGACCGCTGCGCCGCGGCGATCAGCTCGTCGAGGCTGGACTGCTCGTCCACGCCCGGCGCGGCCCGACCGCCGCGGGCCTGCCGGTACCGGTCGAGCACGCTCTCCGCGCCGACGTACGCCTCCAGGCAGCCGCGCGCACCGCAGCGGCACGGCCGGCCGCCGTACACGATCGTGGTGTGTCCCCACTCGCCCGCGCTGCTGGTGGCGCCCTGATAGGTGCTGCCGTGCGTGATGACCGCGGCGCCGACGCCCGAGCCGACCAGCGCGATGACCGCGTGCCGCGCCCCCCGGCCCGCGCCGAACCACAGCTCGGCCTGGCCCTGCGTCTTCGCGCCGTTGTCGAAGTAGAGCGGCAGGTTCACGCCGGCCGCGCGCAGCAGCTCCTCGAACGGCACACCGTCCCAGCCGATCACCTGGGCGTGTACCCGCACCCGCGGCGCCTGCTCGACCGTACCGGGCAGGCCGATGCCTACGCCGACCACGCTGCTCTCCGGTACGCCCGCCTGATCGATCACCTCGCGCAGCCCGGACGCGACCAGGGCGACGACGTCGGCCGGGTCCGGCCGGGGCGAGGCCAGCGGGTGCTCGACGGTCGCCTTGCGGTCCATCGCCAGATCGAACAGCTCCACCTTGACGCCGGTTTCACCGACGTCGATGCCTACCACGTTGCCGTACCGCGGGTCGACCCGCAGCAGTACCCGCGGCCGGCCGCCATCGGAGTCGACCAGCCCGGCCTCCACGATGAGCCGCTCGTCGACCAGCTCGCCGGTCACGTTGCTCACCGTGGCCACCGACAGCCCGGTCAGCTGACTGAGCTCCTGTCGGCTGAGCGGACCGTCGAAGAACAACTTGGACAGCAGGGCGGACCGGTTGCGGCGACGCAGGTCGCGAACCGTGCTGCGGTTGGGTTCCATGGACAGCCAATCTGTGCGGGGGGCCGGGTGCCTGAGGGCCGTCGCGCCGATGCCATCGTGCCCGGCGCCCGCGGGCGGGCGACGACCCTGGTGAGTCTTGACTACAGCATGCCCCAGAGGTTAAATGGCCGCCATTAGCCAAGAGTTGAATTAAGTTTTGGTCAGCGCCCTCGCGTCGTCCGGCGACACCCCGATTCCTCAACCGGGGTGCCGCGGTCGACGCTGGCGTTTTCCACCTCTGCGCCTGCCATCGAATTCGACGGTGGCCGAGGAAGCCCATCGGTCGTCGGTTCCGCGGCAGTCGAGCTCCGCGGGCCGTGCGCCGAAACCCCGGCGGACAACCACGAGGAGCAATGGATGAGCGACGCACCGGACCGGCGACCCGACTTCGTCTGGGGGGCGGCCACGTCCGCCTACCAGATCGAGGGGGCGGTGAAGGAGGATGGCCGGTCCCCCTCCATCTGGGACACGTTCTGCCAGGTGCCGGGGGCCATCGACAACGGCGACACCGGTGACGTCGCGTGCGACCACTACCACCGCTGGCCGCAGGACATTGTCCTGATGCAGCAGCTCGGGATCGACGCCTACCGGTTCTCCATCGCCTGGCCCCGCGTGCTGCCCGAGGGGCACGGCCGGATCAACACGGCGGGGCTGGACTTCTACGACCGGCTCGTCGACGGTCTGCTGGCCGCCGGCATCCGGCCCTTCACCACCCTGTACCACTGGGACCTGCCGCAGGCGCTGCAGGACGCGGGCGGCTGGCCCAACCGGGAGACGGCCTACCACTTCGCCGAGTTCGCCTCGGTGCTCGCCGCCCGGCTCGGTGACCGGGTCGCCGACTGGTTCACCGTCAACGAGCCGCTGTGCTCCGCGTGGATCGGGCACCTGGAAGGCACAATGGCGCCCGGCCTGCAGGACATCACCCTGGCCGTGCCCGCCGCCCACCACCTGCTGCTGGGCCACGGCCTGGCCACGGCCGCGCTGCGCGACGGCGCGGCGCTGCCGGCCCGGGTCGGCGCGGTGCTCAACCTCAGCCCGTGCGAGGCGGCCGGGCCGAGCGAGGCCGACGCCGCCGCAGCGTGGCGGGCCGACGGGCACACCAACCGGTGGTGGCTCGACCCGCTGCACGGCCGGGGGTACCCGACGGACATGCTCAGTGTGTACGGCGTGGAGCCACCGGTACGCCCGGGCGACCTGGAGACGATCGCCGCGCCGATGGACCATCTGGGCCTGAACTACTACTTCCGCCAGGTGGTCGCGGACGACCCGACGGGCCCGATCCCGTACGCCCGGATGGTCCGGGTACCCGACGGCCGGCAGACGGCGATGGGCTGGGAGGTCCACCCGGACGGGCTGGAGGAGCTGCTCCTGCGGCTGACCAACGAGTACCGGTCGACCCGCATCTACGTCACCGAGAACGGCTCAGCCTGGCCGGACGAGGTCACCGAAGACGGCCAGATCGAGGACAAGGACCGGACCATCTACCTGGAGGACCACCTCGACGCGAGCCTGCGCGCGGCCCGCAACGGCGCCCCGCTGGCCGGGTACTTCGTCTGGTCGCTGCTGGACAACTTCGAGTGGGCGTACGGGTACGCCAAGCGGTTCGGGCTGGTGCACGTGGACTACCCGACCCAGCGGCGCACCATGAAAGCCAGCGGCTACCGGTACGCCGAGATCATCCGGCGGCACCGCCAGGGAGTGCCGAGTCTGGACGCCGCGGATCGCTGACGGTTGCGGCGGCCGGCCGTCAGGCCACGTGGGTCACGCCCGGCGCCGGTGTAAGGGTGCCGGGCGTGGCGTGTCCGGACAGGAAGCGCCACAGAACCTCGTCGGGTTGGAAGGCACCCGACGCGGCCGGCCAGCGGTGCCCCTTGCCGGCCAGCGCGTAGAGCGACACCTCCGCGTCGCCCTCGCAACCCCGGTAGTCGGTGAGCGTCACCTCCGGGTACGGGTGGCTGGTGGCCGCCTTCGCCGGGCAGGCGTCGGTACGGGCCCATCGCGCGGCCGCCTCGGGCACGCTGTACGTCCAGTAGGGCTGGCCGTGGCCGTTGAACGGGTTGGACAGGTCGGCGATGCCGTGGAAGGCGAGTACGGCCAGCGGGTACCTGGGGTGGCACGGCGACGGGGCGCGCAGCCCGCCCGCGGCGACCAGACCGGCCAGCCCGGCGCCGGGGGTACAGGCGAACTGGCTGACCAGCCGGGCGCCGCCGGAGAAGCCGCTGGCATAAACCCGGGTCGGGTCCACGCAGAACTGCCGGCGCAGCATGGTGATCAGCCCGCTCAGGAAGTTCAGGTCGTCCGCGCCGGCGGCGGAGAACGTCGGGGTATCCGGGATGTTCCAACCGAAGCCGGTGCCGCTGGGACGGAATCCCTGCGGGTACGCGACAAGGAAGCCGTGCGCGTCGGCCGTCTGGTCCAGCCCGGTCAGCGCCTCCTGCTTGGCCGCCGTCGAACCGGTTCCGTGCAGGTTCAGCAGCAGCGGTACCGGCGTCTCCGGCGAGTACCCGGCCGGCACGTGTACCCGCACCTCGCGCACCCGGCCGCCCAGTACCGGCGCCAGGGTCCGGGTACCGGCGGCGGTCGCGGTACCGCAGCCGGAGTGCGGGGACGCCGAGGCGCCGAAGGCGGCCGGCGCCGGCCGGGGCGCCGAGGTGGAGGCGGTCCGGGCGGTACCGGGGGTCAGGCCGACCGAGCCGCTGACCGCGAGCAGCGCGAGCCCGACGATCGCGGCCAGCCGGACAGCCGTCGCCGCAAGGCGGCCACGCACCTTCACCAACCTCGCCATCGCGCCCGAACCTCCCCGTATGTGGGCGCATGGTAGGCAGACAGGTGGCACGGCCACATCACGCTGCCCGACATCCGACCGGTCACGGACGCAGCTCCACCCGTACGACCGGGCGCATCAACCGATCGGTTGACCCGGGCGACCGACCGGCTGAACGGATCCGGTTCGCCGCGAGCCGTCGGGAACATCGCCGGTCGATGGACCGGTCAGGCCGGCGGGTTGGCGCGGCGGTAGTCGGCCGGGCGGCTGCCCGGGTTCTCGGCCAGCCAAGCCAGCAGCCGGTTGTACTCGTCCAGCTCCGGATCGCTGTCGACCAGCTGCCCGCCCGGCTCCACGGCGGCGGCCGCGGCCGGGACCGGCGCCGTGTCCCGCGCGCGGACCAGTACCGGCTCCACGACCGGTACCGGCTCGGCCCGGGCACCCCGCTCGTTGCGGATCTCCCGGTACCACACGAAGATCACGAAGATCGCGAAGGCCGGCCACTCGATCGCATACCCGAAGCTGAGCGCGTTGCCTCCCCGGGCGCGACCGATCTGCCACCAGCCCAGGACCAGGAACGCCACGACAAGGAGCACCATCGCGGCGTGCCGGACGAGCCAGCGCGGAGTCAGGAACCGGCGCACGCAGACCAGGTTAGCCGGCCGGCGGCCCCCATCCCGGGGGGACCCCGCCGGCCACGCCGCCTGACCGGCCACGCCACCTGATCGCCTGACCGGCCGCGCCGCCGGCCTGGCCAGGAGATCCCAGCAGACGCGCGAGGCAAGCATGAGCCGGCGACAAGCAGGATCTGCAACCATGGACCGATGCCCACCCCGAAGGCACCGGCCGCCGCCCGGCGCCCGACCATGGTCGACGTGGCCCGGCGGGCCGGTGTCAGCCTCAAGACCGTCTCCCGGGTCGTCAACGGCGAGCCCGCCGTGGCCCAGGAGCTGATCGACCGCGTACTCGCGGCGATCGCCGAACTCGGCTTCCGCCGCAACGACATCGCCCGCAACCTGCGCTCCGGCCGGGTCAGCGCGACCATCGGCCTGCTCATCGAGGAGATCGCCAACCCGTTCTACGCGGCCATCGCCAGCGCCGCGGCCGAGGTCGCGGCGGCCCACGACACCCTGCTGATGACCGCCTCCTCCGAGGAGGACCCGGAGCGCGAGCGGCAACTGCTGCTCGACCTGTGCCAGCGCCGGGTCGACGGCCTGCTGGTGGTACCGGCCGGTCCCGACCACTCCTTCCTGCGCCGGGAGGTCGAGATGGGCATGCCGGTGGTGTTCCTCGACCGGCCGCCCGGGCAGTTGCTGGCCGATACCGTCATGCTGGACAACCGCGGCGGGGCGCGGGACGGGGTGGCCAGGATGATCCGCGCGGGGCACCGGCGGATCGGGGTGCTGCTCGACTCGCTGGCGGTCTACACGATGCGGGAACGGCTGGCCGGCGCGCAGGAGGCGCTGGACGGAGCCGGCCTGCCGCAGGACGAGGAGCTGATCCGGGCCGGCGTAAAGACGCCCGAGGAAGCGGCCGAGGCGGTCGGCGAGATGCTCGACCGCGAGGACCCGCCGACCGCGTTCTTCTGCACCAACAACCGGCTCACTGTGGGCGCCCTGCAGGAGCTGTGGCAGCGGCGCAGCGACGCGACGCTGACCGGGTTCGACGACTTCGAGCTGTCCCACCTGATGCCGCGGCCGCTCACGGTCATCGCGTACGACCCGCGGGAGCTGGCCCGGACCGCCGCGCACCTGCTGTTCCGCCGCATCGCCGGGGACGTGTCGTGGCCCTCGACCACGGTCCTGCCCACCCAGCTCATCGAGCGCGGCCTGGTGATGAGCGACGGCCTGCGATGAGCCGCGGTCCGAACCTCGCGGTCAGGCTGCGCGGCATCTGCGCGGCCTTCCCGGAGGTGACCGAGCGGCCGAGCCACGGCGCGCCGACCTGGTTCGTCCGGGCCGCCGGGCGCGAGCGGTCCTTCGCCACGCTGTGGGAGCACGGGCACCACGACAACAGGTTCCCGCACCTGTGGTGTGCGGCGCCGCCGGGCGCCCAGCAGGAGCTGATCGCCGCCGAGCCCGAGCTCGTGTTCCGCCCGCCCTACGTCGGCGGCCGGGGGTGGCTGGGGGTACGCCTGGACGGGGGCGTGGACTGGACGGAGATCGCCGAGCTGTGCCAGGACGCGTACCGGACGGTGGCGCCTGCGGCCCTCGTCAGGCGCCTGGCCGAGTCAGGGATGTAGCCGCAGCCCCTTGAGTACCTTGTCGACGTCGTTGCGCCGGCCGTACACCGCGACCCCGACCAGGTTGAGCTTCTCCGCCGGTACCGCCCGGACCACCGCCCGGTTGTCGGCGTCGTTGTTGGTCGTGAACATCTCCTCGGTGTAGACGGCCGTCCGGGCCGGCCGCGCCGCCGCCAGCTCCCGTACCCGGCGCAGCTCCTCGGCGCCCGCCTGGAAGACCAGTACGGGCTGGCCGAACATCGGCAGGTAGGAGTTGTCGGAGCCGTCGCGGTAGGGCTCGCCGATCGCCTCCGGTACCGCGGCGGCGACCGCGCTGGCCAGGAACGCGGTCACGTTCAGCCGCTGCCAACCGGCCAGGTCGTCGCGGACCACGATTGCGATTTTCGTCTCGAAACGCACCCGACCAGCCTGCCGCCGAGGGACGGCAACCGTCTTGAACGCAGGTGCGCGGCAGAATGGGGCGGTGGACTGGGCCCGGTACTGGCGCGCGGCGGACGTACCGCTGGAGGCGATGCGCGCGCACTTCGAGCGGCACGCGTACCACCGGCACAGCCACGAGACCTACTCGTTCGGGTTCACCGAGACCGGCGCGCAGGCGTTCACCTGCCGTGGCGGGCGGCACCGCAGCGCGGACGGCACCGTGATGGCGTTCAACCCGGACGACCCGCACGACGGCGGGCCGGTCGATCCGGCCGGGTTCACCTACCGGATGGTCCACATTGGACCGGAACTGCTGTCCGGGGTACTCGCCGACCTCGCCGGCCGCCCGGTGGGGCTGCCGCTGTTCGCCCGGCCGGTGTTCGGCGCGCCCGGGCTGTCCCACCGGCTCGCCGCGCTCAGCAACGCGCTGCTGTCCGGCGCCGACGAGCTGCGCCGGGACGAGCTCCTCGCCGGTACCGTCCGGGAGATGGTCCGCCTCGGTGGCGGGCGTCCGTCGGTCCCGCTGGTCCGGGTGTCGCGGCCGGACGCGACCCGGATCGCGGTGCGCGCCCGCGCGGCGCTGGACGCGGCGGCGGCCGGGGCCGGACCGCCGGCTGAAACCGCCGTCGCCGGGCTCGCCGCCGCCGCCGGGCATAGCCGGTTCACCGTGTACCGGTCGTTCCGCGCGGCCTACGGCCTGTCCCCGAGCGACTACCTGCGCCAGTGCCGGCTGCGGTCGGCGCGCGCGATGCTCGCGGCCGGCCGGCCCGCGGCGGAGGTCGCCGCGGCGACCGGCTTCGCCGACCAGAGCCACCTGACCCGCTGGTTCGGCCGGTACTTCGGCGTGACCCCAGCCGCGTACCAGCGGGCCACCGCCACAACCCAGGAGAGCCGATGACCGCGCCGTTCAACCCGCCCGAGCCGCCTTACTACGCGGTGGTCTTCACCTCCCGGCGCACCGACGGCGACCGGGGCTACGGCCGGACCTCCGACCGGATGCTGGAGCTGGCCGCGCAGCAGCCCGGGTACCTCGGCGTGGACAGCGTCCGGGACGCGACCGGGCTGGGCATCACCGTGTCGTACTGGCGGGACGAGGAGACGGTCGCGGCCTGGCGGCGGGTCGCCGAACACGAGGCGGCCCAGCGCGCCGGCCGGGCCACCTGGTACCGGGACTACGCGATCCACGTCGCGCGGGTCGAGCGGTCGGCGACCTTCGCCCGACCGGCTACCGACGGGTAACCTCGTCCGCATGACCCTCGCGAGCCGCGTTGTCGAGAGGTACCTGCGCCTGCCGCCCCCGGTGACCCGGGCGGTCCGGGTACATCGGGACCTCCCGGTACCCATGCGGGACGGCGTCGAACTGCGGGCCGACCACTGGGAGCCCCGGCTGCGACCGGCCCCGACCATCCTGGTCCGCACCCCGTACGGGCGGGCCGGCGCGGTCGGGCTGATCAGCGGCCGGATCCTCGCCGAGCACGGGTACCACGTCGTGCTGCAGAGCTGCCGCGGTACCTTCGGCTCAGGCGGCGAGTGGGAGCCCATGCGGCACGAGCGCGCCGACGGTCTGGACACGGTCGCCTGGATCGAGCGGCAGCCGTGGTTCGACGGCGACCTGTTCACCTACGGCCCCAGCTACCTCGGGTACACGCAGTGGGCCATCGCGGCGGAGGCCGGCCCGGCCCTCAAGGGGATGCTCACCGCGGTCACCACGTCCGCGTTCCGCGACCCGACCTACGCCGGCGGCGCCTACTCGCTGGACACGATCCTCAACTGGGCCCTGCTGCTGAGCAACCTCGGCGGCTCCTCGCTGGCCTTCGTCTACAAGCAGGCCCGCGCCCAGCGCCGGCTGCGCCGCGCCTTCGGTCACCTTCCACTGTCCGAGGTGGACACCCTGGCGATCGGGCGGCAGGTGCCCTTCTTCCAGGAGTGGCTGGAGCACTGCGAGCCGGACGATCCATATTGGACGGACCGGGGCTGCGCCGACATCTCCTCGGTGGGCACGCCGGTGTGCATGGTCGGCGGCTGGTACGACATCTTCCTGCCCTGGCAACTGCGCGACTACGCGACCCTGCGCGCGGCGGGCGCCACCCCGCGGCTGGTGATCGGGCCGTGGACCCATCCCGATACCGGGCTGCTCAGCGCGTCCATCCGGGAGGGCGTCTCCTGGTTCGACGCCGCGCGCAACGGCGGTACCCACGGCGGCGTGAGAGTGCACATCGGAGGGATCGGCGAGTGGCGCGACCTGCCGTCGTGGCCGCCGCACTCCCGCCGTACCTCCTGGTTCCTGCGGCCCGGCCTGAGCCTCGACCCGCTCGCACCGCAGGACAGCGCGCCGGACAGGTTCCGGTTCGACCCGGCCGACCCCACGCCGTCGCCGGGCGGCGCCCTGCTGACCCCGCAGGCCGGCCCGAAGGACAACCGGTCGGTCGAGCGCCGGCCCGACCTGCTGGTCTACACCAGTGCCCCGCTCGCCGCCGACGTCGAGGCGCTCGGGCCGGTCTCGGCGACCGTGCACACCCGCACCAGCGGCGACTTCTTCGACGTCCATGTGCGGATCTGCGACGTGCACCCGGACGGGCGCTCGGTGAACATCTCCGACGGGCTGCACCGGGTCTGCGCCACGGACGCCCCGCCGGACGCCGACGGGGTACGGGCGGTCGAGGTCGACCTGTGGCCGATGGGCCACGTCTTCCGGCGCGGGCACCGGATCCGGGTACACGTGGCGGGCGGGGCGCATCCGAGGACCGCCCGGAACCCCGGTACCGGCGAGCCGCTCGGCTCGGCGACCGCCCTGCGTACCGTCGACTTCGAGGTGTACCACGACCCGCGGTACCCCTCCGCCGTGCACCTGCCGGTCTGACCCGGGCGGCGGGATCTTTAGGCACGGGCGGGCAGGATCGGGGTAGGCACGGGCGGGCAGGGCCGGTCGGCCGCCGCCCCCCGAGTTTCGACCACCGCGCCGGCCGACCGTGCCCTGGCTGACCATCTTGCCCGGTTTTACTCTGCCGTGGTGGCCATTTCCCGAGTTGGCCGGTTGTCCGCGATCCACCGGTCGATCCGCGCCCACCAGCCGTAGAGCCAGTCGATGCGCTCCTGGTCCCCGACCGGTACCGCGGAGCGCGGCTCCAGCCACCAGTGCATCACGAGGTTCTTGTCCATTGGCAGTTCCCGCCACACGTCCGCGACCGTCAGCAGGTGGTCCACGCCGGTATGCCCGACCAGCACCACGTCGGCATCGGGGGCGGCCTCCAGGGCCGCCAGTACCCCGCCCGGGTGCGGTGGCAGCACGTTGTGCATCCGGGCCGCACGCCTGGCCGTCTGGTGCAGGCCCAGCTTGTGCAGCCGCTGGATGGCCCGTTCCCACCGGTGCGGGGTGAAGTTGCCGCCCTCCGGGAAGATCACGAACGCGTCGTCGGAGTCGAGGTCGGTGGCGAGCGCCGCGATCTCCACCTCGATCTGGCCGGACGCGCCGCTGCCCGGGGCGATGAACCGGTTGGGCAGCCGGTTGAGCAGCACGTCGATCGCCGGATCCCACTGCAGGGTGTCCTTCAGGACGATCCGCGGGTCCCGCGAGTACCAGTTGATGAGCGCATGCGCCAGCAGGAACGAATCGCCCGGCCCGGCATGCCGGCACAGCACCAGCAGCGGCCGGCCCACCGGGATCGCGTCCGGGTCCTCGCCCTCGATCTGCACGGTCAGCCGCAGCACCCACTTGGCCTGCCGGTACAGGACGCGCAGCGCCCGGCCGCAGACCCGGTAGTGCGCCCGCTGGAACACCGGACCGTTCGCCCTCCAGCCGAAGCCGGAGGCCAGCCACAGGACGAACATCACCGCCAACGCGACCGCCTCGACCAGCAGGTACACGGTCACCAGCCAGAGCAGGCGCAGCGGGCGCAGCCGGCCGGGTACCAGCGGGGACAGGGCCAGGGTCAGCAGTGCCCAGGCCGGTGCGGTGACGAGCAGCGTCAGTCCGAGCGCGACAACCAGCGGCGCCAGCACCACCCGGCGCACCCACCGCGGCGGCGGCCTCACGCGAGCATCTTCTCGAGGTAGGCCGCGGAGGCGTCGAACGCCCGCTCGATGCGCCGGCCCGCGGCCGCCATGTCCCGGTAGGCCAGGGGCGAGTCGTCGCGCTCCGCGCCCGCGCCGGTGGGCAGCACGTAGACGTCCACAGTGGGCGGTATGCCGGCCATCTCGCGGATGAACCGGTGCCGGCGGGACACCTCGAAGGCGACCCGTGCCACGTCCCACGGGTACCGGGGTGCGGCCAGCGGCCGGTCGATGCGCCCCACTTGGAGCACGTAGACGGTACCGGCGCCCATCTCCACGGCGCGCCCGACCGGGATCGAGTTGACGATGCCCCCGTCGATGAAGTGCTCGGTACCGATCCGGATCGGCGGCAGGAGCCCCGGTACCGCCGACGACGCGAGTACCGCTGGGATCAGCTCGCCGTCGCTGAACCAGTGCTCCGCGGCGCGCTCGATGCTCGCCGCGCAGCACTCGAAGCGCACCGCCAGCTTGCCGAACGTGGTGACCGGACCCAGCTCCCGGGCGAGCATGTCGCGCAGGGGCTTCGGCGAGTGCAGGTGGGTACCGCGCCGGGCGAAGCGGGCCAGTTGTCGCGGCGCGGAGTCGCCGTACACCTCGCGGGCCTGCGGCGAAGCCCACAGGGCGGCGAGCCGGGCGGTGACGCGCTCGGTCGGGTCGGCCGCCACGAGTACCCCGTTGACCGCGCCGATCGAGGTACCCACGATGATGTCCGGCTGGATGCCGTACAGCAGCAGGGCGCGGATCATGCCGACCTCGACGGCGCCGAGGACGCCCCCGCCTCCCAGGACGAACGCGATCGGCTTGCCGGACACATGGTCATCCTGCCACGGCTCATCCGCACCGGCCCGATATCGCGACGTGGCCCGGGACCGCCGGCCACGGCACGCGTCACCGGAGCCGGCCGGTCAGATCTCCTCCCAGCGGAACAGCAGGGCCGCGATGCCCGAGATCACCACCGTGAAGCCGAGGAGGATGCCGATCTGCGGCAGCACGCTCAGCGGCGTCTTGCCGCGCACCATCACGTCGAGCATGCCGTCGTTGAGGTGCCGCAACGGGAACACCTCCGCGAGGATCTGCAGCCAGCGCGGTGCGAGGCTGATCGGGAAGAACGAACCGGAGAGGAACGCCATCGGGATCGTGATCAGGTTGGCTATCGCGCTGGCCGCCTCGCTCGACTTCGCGCGTGCGCCGGACAGCAGCCCGATGGCCATGAACGCCAGCGTGCCGACGATGATGAGGGGTATCGACATCCACCAGTAGTGAGACAGCTTCAGGTGGAAGAAGCTCGTCGCCACCACCAGGAAGATGACCATCTGTACCAGCGCGACGCCCATGGCGAACACGACCCGCGCGCCGATGATGGTGGGGATGCCGACCGGTGAGAGCCGCAGCCGCCGCAGGATCTTCTTCTGCCGCCAGGTGACCAGGGTGGCTGCGGCGCCGAACGTGGCGCCCAGGGCGATGGCCCAGCCGAGCAGGCCGGGCGTCAGGTACTGGATGTAGCTCAGCGACTTGTCCTCGACCTGCTGCGGGTCCAGCGAGTACCGGGGCGGCTGGCCGCTGGCGGTGACGTTCGCCGACTGCACGAACGACTGCAGGATCCCCTGGATGGCACCCGCCGTGGCCGCGTTCGCTGCCGAGAAGTGCAGGACGAGCGTGTTGCCGTTCTGCTCCACAGCGCCCGCCACGTCGCCGTTGCGCACCTTGTCGACGGCTGCCGCGCGGTCGTCGGACTTCGTGATCTTCAGTACCGTGTCCAGCTGCGCCCGGGCGTCCTGAGGAAGCTGGTCGATCAGCGGTACCGAGCCGATCTCCACCACGCTCTGCCGGCCGCCGGTACCGCTGTTCCCGAACAGGCCGCCGAAGATGATCAAGAAGATGAGCGGAAACAGCAGGGTGAAGAACAGCGCCGCGCGGTCACGGCGGAAGCCCAGGAACATGGCCCGGGTGAGGCTGAGCAGCTTGGTGACCCAGGTACCCGTCGGGGCCGGGGTCACGACCCGCTCCGGCCGGGTCTCGGTGGTCGTCATGCCCGGTACTCCCGTCCGGTCAGGTTCAGGAACACGTCCTCCAGCGACGCCCCGCGCACGCCCAGCCCGCGCAGCGCGTTGCGGTCGGCGAGCTGGGCCAGCACGATGGCCGGCTCGCGGGTGGAGATGGTGAGCGAGACGCCGTCGGCCGATACGTCCGCGTCCGGGAACAGCCGCCGCGCCTCGTCCACCGACAGCAGCCCGGTCTCGATGCCGATCCGGGTCGGCGCGTCCAGCCCGCGTACCAGCGAGGCCGGCGGCCCGAGCTCCAGGATCTTCCCGTGGTCCATGATGGCCACCCGGTCGCAGAGCAGCTCGGCCTCGTCCAGGTGGTGGGTGGTCAGCATGACCGTGCGGCCCTGCGCGTTGATCTCCCGCAGCAGGTCCCAGAGGTTCCTGCGGGCCTGCGGGTCGAGCGCCGCGGTCGGCTCGTCGAGGAACAGCACCTCCGGCCCGTGCACCAGCGCGGTCGCGATGGCCAGCCGCTGGGTCTGGCCGCCGGACAGCCGGTCGGTACGGGTGTCCGCCTTGTCCGCCAGCCCGACGACCTCCAGCATCTTGTCCGCGTCGGCCGCCGGCGTGCCGTACAGGGACGCGAAGGTGCGGATCTGTTCCCTGGCGGTCAGCCGCTCGAAGAATGACGACGCCTGCAACTGCACGCCGATGCGCGGCAGCAGCTGCCGGTTGCGCGGCCAGGCCGGCATGCCGAGCAGGGTCACATCCCCCGAGTCCGGCTCACGCAGACCCTCGATGATCTCCAGTGTGGTGGTCTTACCGGCACCGTTCGGGCCCAGGATCCCGAAGAACTCCCCCTCCTCGACCTCGAACGACACGCCGTCCACCGCGTGGGTGTCGCCGTACCACTTCCGGATCTCATTGACCACGATGGTCGACGCCATGATTTGCACTGTATCGACCGGGCGCCACCGGTGCCGACCCGGATTCGCGGCGTGGGCGGCCGCTTCGCGTCAGCTTGTCGAGGGCGGCGGGATCGGCGTGCGGGTGTCCATCCAGCCGTCGCCGTTGACATCGGTCATGTGCGTGTCGGCCACGCCGTCGAAGTTCTCGTCGTAGTCCGCGCTGTCGATGATGCCGTCCGCGTTGCGGTCGTGCCCGACGAAGTCGATCAGCCCGTCCCCATTGCGGTCCACGTAGATGTCCACGCTGCCGTCAGCGTGCTGCACCGCGACGTACTGGTCCCACCGGCCGTCGCCGTCGGCGTCGACATGCGGGTGGTACCCGACCGGGATGTGGTCGCCGCCACCGAACACCTCACCGGTCGGCAGCGCTCGGTACGCCCCGCCCATCCTCAGCGGTGACTCGCTGGCGCCCGGCAGCGGCGGCGACTCCGCCGCGCCGGGTAGCGGCATCCCCTCGGCCGCCCCGGCGGGCAGACCGCCCCCGGTCGGCACGGCCTCCGCCGCCCCGGGCGCGTTCAGGGCCGGCCCGAGCCGGTCGCCCAGTTGCTGGAAGGCGCTTCCGGTGTGGTGGCCGGTGGGGTTGAACGCCTCACCGGCCGGGTACCCGCCGCCACCGGCGACGAGACCCTCGATGGGACCGAGCAACCCGAACATGCTCGACTTGCTGGACCGTGTCTCGACGGTACGGTCCGCGCTGTCCTCAGTGGACACCTGGGCGCCGAGCAGCTCCAGTTCCTCGGCGGACAACCGGTACCCGGCCAGGGCCGCGGCGGGATCGGCCGCCAGTACCGCCTTGAAGGCCGGGTCGACCAGCAGCCGCTCCAGCACCGTGTCGAAGTCGCTCATCACCGGTCGCCTTCCTGCTGTCCATGCTGGGCCTTCCCATCATCCCCGCTGTGCGCAAGGCGGGTGGACACGGCCTCCTGCGGCAACGTCCATTAGTCCAGTTCGGGCATGTGGATCGGGTGGGGCCGGGGCCGGCAGGTACCGCACTGGAGCGCCTCCTCGACGACCAGCCCCTCGGTCCGCCCACGCGCCTCGGAACGGTGCACCTCCAGCAGGTACGGGCCGAACCGCGCGTGGTCCTCACAGGTCCCCCGCCCGCAGAACCGGCAGGTACCCCGCGCGGCCTTGGCGCAGAAGAAACACAGCACTATCGCTCCTAACCGATGATGGTGCAGGTCAATACCGTCACCGGCTTGCCCTGGATAGTCGACGACTGTCCGCCGCTGTCTGTCGCGGTGATCGAGATGGAGAGGACGTCGCCCGCGCCGTTGCCGTCCTTCCCATAAGTGAACGGTCCGAGGTCGACGTAGAAGACCGGCCCACGGATGCCCATCTTCTTGGAGCCCTTGAGGTACTGACCGCTCCAGGAGAACACCACGCTCAACTGCGCCTGGGTGTCGTGGTCGTCGGTGACTGAGACCTCGTAGAGGATCGTCGTTCGCTGTCGGTTGCAGCCGGCGGTCCCGTAGAGCCAATCGAGGTCGCCGCCTCCGGGATCGCCACCGTTCGCCCACACGATGACTGGCGGCTGGTTAGTTGGCGATGGCGAGGGAGTCGGGGACGGCGTCGTGGGACGGGCGGTCGGCGAGCGGCGCGGCGTCGGCGAGGACGACGGCGAGGATGACGGGGACGCCGAGGCAGAAGGCGACGGGGACACCGACGGCGAGTCGGAGGCAGCCGCAGACGGCGACCCGCCCGGTACGGGTACCGGTACCGTCCGCCCGTCCCCGCAGCCCAGCACGTCCCCCGTCGGCGACAACGGCCTACCGTTGTGCGTCACCTGACCCGCCGAGTCGTCCACCCCGTCCCAGCCCACCGAGTACCGCGCCGCACCCGTGTTCTGCGCCACCGCCCCGTACGACGTCACCCGCAGCGCCAACGGCAGGAATGCTGCCGACGTACCCGTCGTGTACGCCAGCAGCTTCCCCGAGTCCATGGCCAGCGAGCCGGCCGGCGCGATCGGGCGACCCAGCGATGACAGCGGCCCGACCGTCAGCCGAGACCCTCCACACAGGACGGTGTACCCGCCGCCCCGGAACGTCAGCCGCGCATCCGACCGGTCACCGACCCGGATGACGTCCGTTGACGACACGTAGGCCTCGTCGCCCTCGTTCAGCACCCGGTCGGCCCCGCCGATCCGGGCTACCGTCGTGCCGTGCGCCGCCCGCAGCAGCGCGTGGTCCTCCGGCATCTCCGACCAGGCCGGGCCCGCCACGAAGTTGGCGCCCGTCAGCAGCAGTGCCAGCAGCAGCAGCAGGATCAGCAGCCACCACAGCTTGCGTTCGAACCGCCGGTCCACGTCGTCCGATGTGGACGGTGGCGGCCCGGGCGGCGCCGCCAGCGGCGGGTAGGCAGCCCGCGGGTGCGCCCCGAACGACGGTGCCCGCCCGGCGTCCCCCGGGCCGCCGTCCGACCCGGACGAG
>CAZYCD010000036.1:0-29429 GCA_964645345.1 uncultured Micromonosporaceae bacterium | reverse complement strand
AGGCGGTGGCGACCGGCGCCGGTACCGTCGCGGTCGGCTGCCCGTTCTGCATGACCATGCTGTCCGACGGCGTGAACAGCGTGGCGCCGGGCCAGGCCGAGGTGGTCGACGTGGCGACGGTACTGCTCAGGTCCATCAAGCCGGAGCCCGCCACCAGCTGACCGTCCGTCGCCGGTACCGGCGCCCTGACCTGGGCGGAGCGGTCGCGGCGCGGATCGGGCACAATGGGTGCCGAGGTGAGTGGACCATTATCGCCGCACTTCTGACCGTGCTGCCCTTGCTGGCGTTCGTGCTGCTGACCGGCGCCAACGCATTCTTCGTCGCCGCCGAGTTCTCCCTGGTCACCGTCGACCGCGCGACGATCGAGCAGCAGGCCCAGGCCGGCGACAAGACCGCCCGTACCGTGCGCCGGCTGCTGCGTTCGCTGTCCTTTCAGCTGTCCGGCGCACAGCTGGGCATCACGCTGGCCGCGCTGCTCACCGGGTACCTGGCCGAACCGGCCCTGTCCCGGCTGCTCCACCCGCTGCTGGGCGACCATCGCGCGCTGACCTACGCCTTCGCGCTGGGCATCGCCACGCTGTTCTCGATGCTGTTCGGCGAGCTGGTACCGAAGAACGCGGCCCTGGCCCGGCCGATGCCGCTGGCCCGCGCGACGGCTCGGGGGCAGCGAGGCTTCTCCGAGGCCTTCGGGTGGCTGATCCGCGCGCTGCAGGGCTCCGCGAACTTCGTGGTCCGCCGGTTCGGCGTCGAGCCGCAGGAGGAGCTGGCCAGCGCCCGCTCGCCGGAGGAGCTGGGGCTGCTCGCCGCCATCTCCGCGCGGGCCGGCGCGCTGCCCGCCGACACCGCGATGCTGCTGCAGCGCACCATCCGGTTCGGGGACAAGCGGGCGGCCGAGGCCATGACGCCGCGGGTGGACGTGGTCGCGCTCCCGGCCGGTACCAGCGTCGCCGACCTGCTCGTCTCCGCGCGGGACACCGGGCACAGCCGGTTCCCCGTGTACGAGACGACCGTCGACCTCGTCACCGGCGTCGTCGACGTGATCGCCGGCTTGGGGGTACCTCCGGCCAGGCGGGAGACCACGACGGTGGCCAGCATTGCCCGCGAGCCGGTGTTCGTGCCCGAGAGCCTGGACCTGGACGGCGTCCTGGCCCAGCTGCAGTCGGCCGGCGCGGAGATGGCCGTGGTGGTCGACGAGTACGGCGGCACCGACGGCGTGGTGACCGTCGAGGACCTGGCCGAGGAGCTGGTCGGGGAGATCGCCGACGAGTACGACGTCGAGCCGGCGGCGTTCGAGGTCACCGCGCCCGGCGGTGACCACAGCCTGCTCGTGGAGGGCGTGCTGCGGGAGGACGAACTCGCCGAGGCGACCGGGTTCCGCCTGCCCGAGGGGCCGTACGAGACGCTGGGCGGCTTCCTCATGGCCCGGCTTGGGCACATTCCGGTGGTCGGCGAGACGCTCAACGAGCACGGTTGGGAGTTCACCGTGGTCGAGGTGGACCGGCGGCGTGTCGAGCAGGTCCGGGTGACCATGCCGGAGCAGACCGGTGACTGAGTTCCTGGTCGTGGTGCTCCTGCTGGCCGGCAACGCCTTCTTCGTGGCCGGCGAGTTCTCGCTGATCGCCTCCCGGCGTACCGCCATCGAGCCACTCGCCGCGACCTCGCAGATGGCCCGGCTGGCGCTGCGCGCGATGGGCCAGATCCCGCTGATGATCGCCGGCGCCCAGCTCGGCGTCACGGTCTGCTCCCTGGGGCTCGGCGCGATCGCCGAGCCGGCCCTGTCCCACGTGGTACTCGCGCCGGTGCGCGCCGTACACCTGCCCGACGCGGTCGCCCACCCGGTCGCCTTCGTGCTCGGCCTGGGGATCGTGGTCTTCCTGCACACCGTTCTCGGCGAGATGGTCCCGAAGAACCTGACCCTGGTCGGCCCCGAGCGGGCGGTCCTCTGGCTCGGCCCGCCGATGCTGTGGTTCTGCATCGCCACCAAGCCGATCCTGGTGACGATGAAGTGGCTGTCCCGGCAGGTGCTGCGGATCTGGCGGATCGAGTCGACCGACGTGGTGAAGACGGTCTACACCGCCGAGGAACTTGCCGGGCTGGTGGCCGAGTCGCGTACCGAGGGCCTGCTCGACCCGGAGGAGCACCGGCGCATCACCGGGGCGCTGGCCCTGCACGACCGGACCGCTGCCGACGCGCTGCGACCCTGGTCCACGGTGACCACCGTGGCCGAGGACGTGTCCCCGGCGTCCCTGGAGGTACTCGCCACCCGTACCGGCCTGTCCCGGTTCCCGGTGGTCCAGCGGGACAGCCGGCGGGTACGCGGGTTCGTGCACGTCAAGGATGTCCTCGGGGTGGTCGGACAGGCCCGCCGTGCGCCCATACCGGTGTCGCTGATCCGGCCGCTGCCCGTCCTGCCCCCCGACCGGACGCTCGCCGAGGCGCTGCTGGCCATGCGCAAGGAGCGTCGGCACATCGTGCTGGTCAGCGACGGTCGGGTACCGCTGGGGCTGTTGACCCTGGACGACGTGCTGCGGGCGGTGGTCGGTGCCGGCGAGTCCGCGGCGGCCGAGCTCGCCGCCCGCCCCGCCTCCACACGCAACGTTGCCGGCTGACCCCGTACCGAATTTTCCGAGGTCGCGGGTTGATTGTCCGACCGCGATTTCCCTAAGGTGCTTTCCGTCCCGTCCCGATCCCCACGGGAGGGAAGGAGTCGAGCGCTGTGCCAACATCTGTCGCCCCGCCCCGCAAGCTCCGCCGAGCGTTGACCAGGGTGCTCGCCGGGTTCGCCGTCCTCACCGTCGCCGCCGTGGTACCGGCGACCCAGGCGCACGCGACACCCACGCCGACCGAGGTCGAGGTGCAGATCGACCAGGTGTGGGCCCAGTTGGAGCCGCTCGTCGAGCAGTACAACGGCGTGCACTACCAGCTGAGCCAGAACCAGGCGAAGCAGGCCGCGCTGTTGAAGCAGATGGCTCCTCTGCAGACCCAGGTCGACCTGGCGGAGGTCCGGGTCGGCGCAATGTCGGCCCAGCTCTACATGCACGGCCCGGGTTCCAACCTCAACGCCCTGCTGGAGAGCGGCTCGCCGGCCACCCTGGCCGACCAGCTGTCGGCCCTGAACGAGCTGGCCCGCCAGCAGCAGGACACGGTCGCCCAGGTCAAGCAGGAGGTCGACCAGTACGCCACGCAGAAGCAGGCGCTGGACCTCCTGGTCGCCCAGCAGCAGAAGCAGGACGCGGACCTGGCCGCGAAGAAGAACACCATCCAGGCCCAGCTCAACCAGCTCGAGCAGCTGCGTACCGCGGCCTACGGCGCGTCCGGGGGCGCGGCCGGCGGCAGCCTCAAGCCGGTCAACTGCCCGTTCACCTACATCGGAGGCGCGGGCGGCAAGGCGGCCCAGGTCGCCTGCTCGCTGATCGGCCACCCGTACGGGTGGGGCGACGCCGGGCCGACCTACTACGACTGCTCCGGCCTGACCATGGCTGCCTGGGCGGCGGCCGGCGTCTCACTGGCCCACTACACGGTCACCCAGCACTCCCAGACCAGGCGGATCAGCGCGTCTGAACTGCAGCCCGGCGACCTGGTCTTCTACGGCAGTGACCTGCACCACGTGGCGCTGTACGTGGGTGGCGGTTGGGTCGTACACGCGCCGAAGCCAGGCGACCAGGTGCGGATGGCGCAGATGGGCGCCATCGGTTCGATCAACAGCTACGGCCGGCCGGGCTGATCACGACCCGTCAACGGGACAAATTCGTGGCGTAGTACTCGTCGTGCCAGCTTGCGGACGGCACTCTCGTTTCCTTAACGTTATGAACCGCAACCCGGACGTCGGCCGCCCGCAGTGGGGGACCCCGGGAGCAACCGCCGAATCGTCAGACGAACCGGGGACCCACAGGCACCACCGGGGTGAATCCGCGCCAGCGCGGTAGGGCACTTCCCAGCCCGAACCCGTCAGCTAACCCGGTAGGCGGAGAAGGCTTCGGCCTTCACAGGGAAGAAAGGGTCAACCCGCAGTGTCAGACACTGCCGCAGGTTCCCATACGGGTACCACCGTCCTGCGCCGCGCCGCGCTCCTCATCGCCGGGTTCGCCCTGGTGCTGACCGGGGCCGGTACCGCGGCGGCAGCCCCCGCTCCGGCCTCGCCGGCCGATGTCGAGGCCCAAATCGACCAGACCTGGAACAAGCTCGAGCCGCTGCTGGAGCAGTGGAACGGCGTGCACGGCCAGCTGATCGCCAACCAGGCCAAGGTCGCCCAGTTGCAGGCACAGATCCAGCCGCTCAAGACTCAGGTGGACCTGGCACAGGCCCGGGTGGGCGCGCTGTCGGCCAAGTACTACGAGTACGGTCCCGGCAACAAGCTCAACGCCCTGCTGCTGACCGGCTCGCCGGTCACGCTGGTCGACCAGCTCAGCACCCTCGACGAGGTGGCCAAGAAGGAGACCGCGGCGGTCGCCGACGTGGCCAAGCTGCGCGCGCAGTACGAGCAGCAGGAGAAGCCGATCGATACGCTCGTGGCCCAGCTGTCCCAGCAGCAGGCCCAGCTCGACGCGCAGAAGGCCAACCTGAACAACCAGCTCAACCAGCTGCAGCAGATGCGGCTGGCGGCCTACGGCAACACGGGCAGCGGTACCGGCTCGCTCCGCCCGGTCGCCTGCCCCCAGGTCTACAACGGCGACCCGGGCAGCAAGGCGGCCCAATTCGCCTGTGCGCAGATCGGCAAGCCCTACGTCTGGGCGGCCGCGGGCCCCAACAGCTACGACTGCTCCGGCCTGACGCTGGCGGCCTGGAGCTCCGTCGGCGTGTCACTGCCGCACAATGCCCTGGAGCAGAAGCAGGTCACCGCCCGGGTCAGCTACGCCAACCTCCGCCCCGGCGACCTGGTCTTCTACTACTCCGACGTGCACCACGTGGTCATTTACGTGGGCAACGGCTGGGTGGTCAGCGCGCCGACGTTCGGCGAGGCGGTCCAGATGCAGAAGATCGACATGTCCCGCGTCAACTCCTACGGCCGACCGGGCTGAGCCTGCTCGTCGCCGGATTTCGTCCGTAGCCGCCGCCGGGGAACCCCGACGGCGGCTTCGGGCTATGGGGAGCGATGGAGGGTACCGGCGACAAGCCCGCCACGAGCTGACCGTCACGGACCAGGAAGCTGCCCGGCGGGCGGACCCGCGGGAACCACTGACCTTCGGGACGGCGGTGTCGTACCGGTGTGTGATGCTGCCGCCATGCTGGTCGTCTTCGATGCCGAGCTGTGGCGGTGGGATGCCCGGCGGTCCGACAGCTGGACCTTCGTCAGCCTGCCCGCCGACGCGTCCGGCGAGATCCGCGATCGGGCCGGCGGGCTGCGTCGGGGGTTCGGTTCGCTGCGGGTACGGGCCACGGTCGGGGGTACCACGTGGACGACGTCGATCTTCCCCGGCAGCGGTACGCCCAGCTACGTGCTGCCCGTCAGGCGCCGGGTACGGGACGCCGAGTCCCTGGAGGTGGGCGACGTCGCGACCGTGACCGTCGAACTCCTCGACCTGTGAGGGCCCTCGCGGTCCCCGGTCACTGGCCCCGGGTCGGCCAGACCCGCCAGTTCTTCCAGGAGCGGCTCGGGGTGGGGCCGCGCTGGCCCTGGTACCGGGAGCCGTAGACCGCCGAACCGTACGGGTGCTCGGCCGGCGAGGACAGCCGGAAGATGCACAGCTGCCCGATCTTCATCCCAGGCCAGAGGGTGATCGGCAGGTTCGCGACGTTCGACAGCTCCAGCGTCACGTGGCCGGAGAAGCCCGGATCGATGAAGCCGGCCGTCGAGTGCGTCAGCAGACCCAGCCTGCCCAGGCTCGACTTGCCCTCCAGCCGCCCCGCGAGCTGGTCGCCGAGCGTGATCACTTCCAGCGTCGAGGCCAGTACGAACTCGCCGGGGTGCAGTACGAACGGCTGCCCCTCGTCCACCTCGACCGCGGCGGTCAGGTCGTCCTGCTGGATCGACGGATCGATGTGTGTGTAGAGGTGGTTGTTGAACACCCGGAACAGCCGGTCGAGCCGCACGTCGATGCTGGACGGCTGCACCAGCTCCGGCTCGAACGGGTCGAGCTGGAGCCTGCCCGTCTTCAACTCGTCGATGAGGTCGCGATCGGAAAGCAGCACCCTGGCAGCTTACCCAGCGCGACCCGCGGGCCGACCGACCTGCGGATACCGCCCCGACCTCGGCTACTCCGCTTCCGATCTCGAACACATGTTCGATAGACTGTCGGCATGGCAACGTGGGTGCAGTTCTCCGCCGCCCAGCCGCGCCTCGCCGCTGCGATCCGCGAGCTGGTCCACCAGTACGGCATGGGCCTCGGCTATCTGGCGACGGTCCGGGCGGATGGCGGACCCCGGGTGCACCCGGTCTCGCCGGTGATCATGGACGACGGGCTCTACTGCTTCGTCATCGACTCGCCCAAGCGCCGGGACCTCGACCGCGACGGACGGTACGCGCTGCACGCCTTCCCGCCCGAGGACAACGACGACGAGGCGTACATCGCGGGGCGGGCCACCAGGGTCACCGACCCGGCGCGGGTCGAGCGGCTTGCCCAGGCGTACCGCGCGGAGTACCGGCTGAACTGGCGGCTCTACGAGTTCAGCGTCGACGTCGCGATGGTCGCGCGTCGGCCGGGGGGCGGCGGCCCGTCGGGTACGGAGACCCAGATCTGGCGGGATACCAGCGCTGCCGAGCGCTGATGTGCCGTCCGGTACCGCGATCGGGTAGAGTGATCCCGCTCGCGGGTGTAGTTCAATGGCAGAACATCAGCTTCCCAAGCTGACAGTGAGGGTTCGATTCCCTTCACCCGCTCCACGACGAAAACCCAGCTCGGCTCAGGAGCCAGAGCTGGGCTTCTCTTTCCGGAACGGGCCGGCCCATTAGACCGGCTTCAGGAAGTGCACGTCGGCGTGGCCGCCCGGGAAGCCTTCGGCCCGGCCCGTCTCGACGTACCCGTGCCGTCGGTAGAAGTCCGGTGCCTGGAAGGTGAAGGACGAAACGATCATGCGGGTGCAGCCGCGGCGCCGCGCCTCGTCCTCGGCGGCCTCGATCAGCCGGCTGCCCCAACCCTCGTGCCGGCGGTCTTCACGTACCCATAGCAGCGAGATGCCGCCCCCGCCGCCCCAGGTCCAGCCGGTCAGGCCACCGACCAGCTCACCGGCCGCGTCCGTGACCCGTACGGAGAGGGCCGCCTCGTCGTCCGCGCCGGTCGCGGCGACGTTGAACGCGGTGAGCTCCCTGCCGAGCCGAGCGGAGAGCTGCTCGTCGCCCACGCCGACCTGGAGCGTCGCGTCCCTGTCCGATCAGCGGTCATGAGGCGAAAGTATGCCAGCGGCGCAGCGGGTACACGTGGCCGCCGCGACCGGTGTGGGTCGGCCGTAGGCTCTGCTGCGTGTCGTGGCCACCGTCCGCCCCAGGTACCGGGCCGTCCGCCTGGCGCCTGCGGTTGGGTGCCGCGGCCGCGCTGGTCGCCGTCGGTGTGCTGCTCGCCCTGCCGCACGCGGGCCCGGCCAGCCCGGCCGCCGGGCCGGTGGGTCCGATCACCCTGGCGCAGGCCTGGCCGGCGGCGCGGCCCGTCAGCCTCGCGGCCACGCTGCCGACCGGGGACTTCTATGCCCCGCTGCTGGTACTAGACGCCACGACGACCGTCGGCCTGACCTCGCGCCCCGGTAGCCGCACCAGCGACCTGGTGCTTCTGACCGATCCGGCCCGCCCCCGGCGACTGCAGACGCTCTCGCCCGGTACCGGCGACACGGTCGAGGCGCTGGCCGCCACGTCCGAGCGGATCTACTGGCTGCGCAGCGTGGACGGCGCCGGAGGAGGGCCGGAGCAGGCGAGCATTTGGACGGCCCGGCGCGACGGCGGCCCGGCCCAGGCGGTGACGCTGGCGGCCGGGCCGGCCACCACCAACAGCTCCCAGTTCGACCTGCAGGTGGCGGACGGCCGGCTGGTCTGGACGACGATCGGCGACGGTCCGGAACCGGTGACCGAGGTGCGCTCGGTCGCGGTGTCCGGCGGGCCGGTGCAGGTACGCACGTTCCCCGGCGGGTACGCGCTGACCGCCTGGCCGTGGCTCACCAGTACCCTCGGCGGCGTCGGCGGGAGCAACGAGCTGGTGAACGTCGTGACCGGCCAGCGGGTACCGGTGGTGACGTCGGCCGGGGAGCAGCCGACGTGCACACCGATGCGGTGCCGGGTCGGGCAGTCCACGGTCGGCGGCACGTTCGTCGTGTACCGGCGCCCGGACGGCTCGGCGCGCAGGGCGGTACCGGTGGACGCGGGTACCCCGGCGACCGCCGACGTCGCGCTGCTGGACCGGTTCGCGGTGCTCACGGCCCCGACCTCGGGCGACATCGACAACGCCGTGCAGCGCCTGGTACTCGACGACCTCACCGCCGACCGGCAGGTCACGGTGGACACCGGCGTGACCCGGGTCGGCGGGTACGGCGCCTGGCTGTGGTGGAGCACCGGCGACCAGGAGACCCTCACCTGGCACCTGCTCGACCTGTCCAAGCTGACCTGAGGGCGGCGGGCGGCGGGCTTCGTGCGCGGACCGAGGCGTCGTACCCTGTTGCCGTGTCTGTGACCGAACGGGCCGTCGAGGTACCGGCGCCTCCGGGCAGAAGCCGGCGCCGGATCCAGCCGCACCCGGTGGAGGTGCTGACGGTCCTGCTCGTCGTCGCGGTTCTCGCCCGGGGCTGGCTGGTCGGCTGGACCGCCGGGGCGCGGACGCAGACCTGGCTGACCATCTTCGTGTCGATCGTCGTCCAAGCATCCCCGTTCGTGGTGCTGGGAACGGTGCTCTCGGCCGTCATCGCGGTACTCGTGCCGCCCAGCTTCTTCGCCCGGGCGCTGCCCAGCCGGCCGGTCCTCGCGGTACCCGTGGCGGGTGCCGCCGGGGCGATCCTGCCCGGCTGCGAGTGCGGCTCGGTACCGATCGCCGGCGCACTCGTGCGGCGCGGCGTCACCCCGGCGGCGGCGCTGGCGTTCCTGCTGTCAGCCCCGGCGATCAACCCGGTCGTGCTGGTGGCCACGTCGGTCGCGTTCCCCGGCCGGCCCCAGATGGTGGCCGCCCGGCTGCTGGCCAGCTTGGCCACCTCGGTCGCGATGGGCTGGCTGTGGCTGCGGCTGGGACGGACCGACTGGCTGCGCGTGCCCGCCCGGCCGGACCTGGCCGGCCTGTCCCGAACCGCCGCGTTCCTCGCCGCCTGCCGCCACGATATGACGCAGGCCGGCGGGTACCTGGTGATCGGCGCGGTCACCGCGGCGACGATGAACGTTGTCGTGCCGCCGCGCTGGCTACACCTCGTCGCAGCGCACCAGGTGCTGTCGGTGGTCGCGCTCGCCGCGCTGGCCGTGGTGCTGTCGATCTGCTCGGAGGCGGACGCGTTCGTGGCCGCCTCGCTCACCCAGTTCTCGCTGACCGCCAGGCTGGCGTTCCTGGTGGTCGGGCCGATGGTCGACTTCAAGCTGTTCGCGATGCAGGCCGGCGCGTTCGGGCGCCGGTTCGCGGTGCGGTTCGCGCCGGCCACCTTCGTGGTGGGCGTACTGGCCGCCGCGGTGGTCGGGACGGTGCTGCTGTGAGACGGGACCTGCACGCCCTGGTCCTGCTGCTGGTCGGCGGAGCGCTACTCAAGCTGGCCGTAACCGGTGACTACGTGCGGTACGTCAAGGCGGGCCTACGGCCGTACCTGATCGCGGCGGGCGTGGTGCTCGTCGTGGTTGCGGCGCTGTCGCTGCTCGGGCGATTCCGGCGCGACGCCGCGGGGCACGCCGGCCAGGACGGGGCGGAGGCGGGCCATGAGGGGGACGACGGGCACGGGCACGGTACCGGTCGGGGTTGGCTCGACGTGGCCTGGCTGCTGGTGGTACCGATGGCGGTCCTGCTGCTGATCGCGCCCTCGGCGCTGGGATCCTTCTCGGCGTCCCGGTCGGGTACCGCGCTCGGTGCGGCGCAGAGTTCAGACTTCCCACCGCTGCCGTCCGGCGACCCGGTGCGGGTGTCCGTGCTCGACTACGCCTCCCGGGCCGTGTTCGACCAGGGCAGGTCGCTGGCCGGTAGGCAGGTCACGCTGTCCGGGTTCCTGCTCGCCGAACCCGGCGGCTGGTACCTGACCCGGATGGTGATCACCTGCTGTGCCGCCGACGCGCAGCCGGTCAAGGTGGGGCTGACGGGTTCGGTACCGGGAGGCCTGTCCGCCAACGAATGGCTGGAGGTCACCGGCCGGTACACGCAGAAGGTGGACCGCGACGGCGTCAACGGCGAAACCATCCCGTACCTCGACGTGTCCTCCGCGCACCCGGTGACGGCACCGAAGGAGCAGTACGACTCGTGACCGGTCGCCGGCACGTGCTGGGTATCGCCGGCGGCCTCGCCCTGGTCGGCGTGCTGCTCGTGCTGCCCGCGCCGTCGCGGTCGGCGGTACCCGCCCCCGGCGGATCGGCGGCGCCGGACGGCGGGCCGCCCACCCTGTCGGCGGTCTGGCCGCACGCGAGGGTGTTCAGCCTGCCGGCGGTGTTCCCGGACGGCTCCACGTACCAGCCGCAGCTGCTGCTCGACGCGACCACCTCTGTCGGCCTGTCGACCAGCCCGGACGGCCTTCGCACCGGGCTGGTCGTAGCTGGCCCGTCGGGGCCGCCGCGGGTACTCGACTCGGTGCTGGTCAACGACGGTGGGTCCTTTGACGCGCTGACGCCAACCGCGGACCGGCTCTACTGGATGCGCACCCTCAACGACGCCGCAGGGCACGCGCACGTCAGTCTGTGGACGGCGGGCCGTTCATCGGGGCCGGCCACCCAGGTTGCGGCGGAGGCCGGCGCCGCACTGTTCGACGGCTCCAGCTATGACCTGCAGGTCGCCGGCGGGCGGCTGCACTGGGTGGCGGCCACGGGTACGGCCGACAGCACCGAACTGCGCTCGGTACCGCTGGCGGGCGGCCCGGTCACTGTCCGGACGCTGCCCGGCGCGTGGACGATGACCGCCTGGCCCTGGCTGGTCACCGCTCCCGGGCCGGCGGGCGGGCCGGTCGAGCTGTTCAACCCGGACACCGGCCAGCGGGTACCGGTCAAGGCGCCGGCCAACAAGTCGGTGACCTGCGGCCGGACGTGGTGCCGGCTGATTGCGGACAACGCCGCACAGGCGGGCGAGACCGACCTTATCCGCCCGGACGGATCCGGCCTGACGCGCATCGGGGACCAGAACGCGGTCGCCATCGCCAGCGATGTCGCCCTGCTTGACCGCTTCGAGCCGCTGTTGACGGCGCTGACCTCGGTGAACGCGACCACGGTGTCCCGGCTGGACCTGTACGACATCGCCGGCCGCCGTACCGTGCGGGTCGAGGCGGCGGCGACAGGCGCCCTGGCGAAGGGCGACTATCTCTGGTGGTCGACCGGTGACAACGAGACGGCCGCGTGGCACGCGGTCGACCTACGCACCCTGAGCTGAGGAGCCGGACAGCCGGGCCGCCGCGTCGGGGTGGAGGCAGATGTGCCAGACCTGTCCCTGGTCGATGACGTTCAGCTCGCCGGCTGCGCGCAGGTCAAGGAGCACGCCGGCGAGCGCCTGGTCGGCCCCGAACCGCCGGTACCACGCCATCTCCACATCGGCCGCGTACCCGACGCAGTGCGCGCTGGGCAGCATGGCCGGGTACCCGAGCGCGGCCAGCCGGAGCTGGTGCGACACGCTCCGAGCGAGGCTGGTGACCCACAGTCGCGGGGTACCGGCGGGAGCCGCCGCGGCGAACCGGTCCGCGAGCAGGTTGAGCAGGGCCACCAGCGCCGGCCGGGTGCGGCGGAAGCGCAGTCCGACGGTGTGCGGGCGGAGGCCGGGCAGGAGTCTGCGCCGCGCCGCGTACCCTAGCCGGCCGGCCCGCCCGGAGGGCTGCATCCGGTACCGGAAACCCAGCCGGCCCGCCCCGTCCAGGTCGACGAGTTCTGCCGCGCGTAGCACGTCGGCGTCGCTGTGGTACGGGTTCGCCCGGCCCCACCAGATGATGTCGACCTGGGACAGCAGCAGGGTGCGCAGCAGGATGCGACCGGTCGGGCCGTGGGTCGCCCAACGCTCGCGGACCCGGCGCAGCAGCTCGTCGGTTGTGGCGTGGGCGCCGGCCGGGGTGGCCCTGAAGACCTCGGCGAACTCCGGGTCGGTCAGCCTCCGGGCGAGCACGGCCTCCATCCCGGCCGGTCCGCGGCGGCGCCCCGCCTCGGCCTCGGCGAGCAGGTCCGCCACGGCCATGGCGAAGCCCTCCACGTCGACCGGCACGGGAGGGTCGGCGATGCCGTTCCGAGGGTCCGGTAGCGAGGTGGTCACGGGCGCTCCCGCTCTGTTCGAGATTCCGCAGATGGGGCCTGATCAGCGCGAAGGTAGCATCCGACAAGCCGGACAATCACCATTTACTGGTAACGGTGGATGGCCCCGGTAGTGGCCGACCGGTCGCCCGGTTCCACGGCAGGCGCCGCGGCCGGCTCATCGCGATCCAGACCGAGGCGCCGCCGGTGAGGCCGAGGGCCATGGCCGTGACCGCCCACACGGGGCGGCCGGGTGGGATCGCCGGCGAGCCGTGCACGGCGACGGGCGCCAGGACGACCAGCAGCGTCGTGGACCCCCAGCAGCGCGCCTCGCGCCATCCGTCCGGCCCGGACGAGTCGCACGGCGACCAGGTGCGCGACCGACGCGATCACCACGACCGGAGCCATGGTCGCAGGGTGGGACGGGGTCGCGAAGGGCAGCGCACCGGCGAGGACGGCCGCCGCCGTGCCGATGCCGAGGATCGTCGCCGCCTTCGCCGGTACCGTCCGGGGACGAGCGCAGGGTGATAGTCATCCGGACAGTGTGTGCCGGATCCGCGCGGTCGTGATGAGGTCCACAGTGGACTGTGGATAACCCGGTTGTGGATATGTGGACAAGGGCATGGGATCAGCGAGACCGATGAGGTCATTCGCAAATTTGCCGCTGGTTGGTGCTCGCGTCAGCCGCGGTTTCCTGGCCCCGAGGGCGCCACCCGGGGACGGTCTTCGACATCCGGTCCTTTGTCCGTCCACAGTGGATGGAGGGCGGGCTGACCCTGCTCACGGTGTCGGCGGGCGGGTACCTCGCTCGGTTCGAGGTACCCAGGCCCACACCCTGCTGCGCCGACCACTGAGCAGCGCGGGTGCCGGTACATTGCCGGCATGGTTGACCAGCGGGCGCGGCGGGGTTCGTCCGGCGACGGGGCCCGCGGCGCCGGCGACAGGCAGCGTTCGTTCGTCGGGGCCGCGGTCATCGGCGGTGTGGCCGGGGCAGCGCTGGGCGGCCGGCTGCCGGTCGCGGGCGTGCTGCTGTGCGCCCTGGCCGGCGCGGTCGTGCTCGGCGCGGCCGACGCGGTGGCCCGGGCGCGCCAGCGCCCGGCGGAGATCCCGGCGCTGTGGTCGCGGATCCTGGCCAGCGGAGCGGTGGCCGCGCCGATCGGCTGGCTGTTCGGGCTGATCCCGGGCACCGGCCCGGTCGTGGTGGGCGTGGCCGCCGGCCTGGTGGCCGGGCTGCTGGGCATCCGGCCGCAGAAGGTAGCGCTGGGTCCGGTGGTCGGGGCGGCGGTCGGCCTGGCCTGGTGGGCTGCGACACACGGCGCCGCGCCGGCCGCCGTCGTGGCCGCCAGCACCGTGGTGGTCTTCCGGGTGGTGTCCGCGGCGCTGTTCCGCGACCCGCAGGTGAGCCTGATCGCCGACCGGGTGCGGGCCGACGAGTTGCCCTTCGTGGTACCGCTCGAGGCGCGCACCCGTTACGTCGGTACCGGCTACGTACGCGAACTCGCCGAGGTGCTCGGTGGCGAGTACCGCCCGGCAACCCCGGACGTTGGCATCGTCGGTTCGCTGGACGAGTTGGCCGGGCCGGAGTTCGACCCGTCCGGAGTCGACCCGCTGGTGCGCGAGTTCTACGAGCACACCACCCGGTTCACGCTGGACATCGTGCCGCGGTGGCGGCTGTGGGTACGCCCCGGCTATCTGCTGTACCGCACGGTCGTTGCCCGGCCACTCGGCCAGGCGAACGTGCCGATGAACCAACGTGAGACGCAGCGCGGAATCCGCAGCAGGATCGACACCATCTCGCCGGAGGGCGATGGAGTCATCGCTATTCGTGGATGGATAAGGTCATTCGCCGATAATGACGAGCCGATCTATGTCGGCATCTACACTACGTACCGGCATGACGGGCGCGGCTACGTGAGCGTCGGATTCCCGGTACCGCAGGCCAATTTCACGGCGACCCTGGCGCCTGAGCCGAGGCCGGGCGGCGGGCTGGTGCTGACCAGTCACAGCCGGCTGGCGCACCCCGGCCACTACCTGACCTACGTCGATCCGAACACCCGGGAACTGACCACGCTGGGGGTACCGGGCTTCGCGGAACAGCTCGACGTCTACGTCCGGGACGGGCAACTGCGCGCCGAGCACGCATTCCGGGTGTTCGGATTCCCGTTTCTGGTGCTCGACTACACCATGGAACGCAAATCGGCCACAACGGACTGAGCACTCCGGTCGCATTCTGGAATGGCACGCGTACGGAGCGTCAACGAATTGAGGGCTATCAAAGATACGAGCCGCCCGGAAAATTACCCGATACGCGCCAACATTAGCGGCAAATCGCCCACCAAACTTGACGGGTACCGGTGTCGGCCCGTTACCGTCACTTCCGGCCCTGTTGTCTACGAAGGGTTGGGCTTTTGTCCGGCAGGCACGGTGACCCGGCAATCCGGCGATCGTCGCGTACATTCATCCCGGTAATTTCAGCGGTGGCCGTTGCCGGCCTGCTGATCGGAGCCGCGGCCGCCGCGATGAACCTGGGCCCCACCAGCGACGCCCGGGCGGCCTCGGCCGCGGTACTCGTCACACCGAGCCGGGCGACCGACGACCGCGGCTCCCGCAGCCAACTGCGGGCCATCCCGAGCGCCTCGTCGGCGGCCCCCAGTGCCTCGTCCACCCCGTCGGCGGTGCCGACCACCCGCAAGCCCGCGACCACCCCCACCCAGCCCTCAGGCAGCGGGACCGTGGTCAGCAGCGATACCTGCGGCGTGTCGTACTACAGCGACGGACAGCGCACCGCCAACGGCGAGGTGTTCGACCCGAACGCGTTCACCGCGGCCAGCAAGACGCTGCCGTTCAACACCAGGGTCAGGGTGACGAACCCGGCGAACGGGAAGTCGGTCGTGGTACGGATCAATGACCGCGGACCGTACGTCAGCGGCCGGTGCCTGGACCTGTCGCGGGCGGCGTTCGAGGCGATCGCCAGCCTCAGCGCCGGAGTGATTCCCGCGGCGAAGTACGAGGTACTCGGCTAGTCAGGCAGTTACCGGACAGGCCGGTAGTAAGCGGGGCAAAAACCGAGGCGGCCGATGGTTGCCTTCGCGCCGGGAATTCAGACTCGCGGTCAGGCTGAGAGGGCCATTCGCGCCGACCTACCCGCGGACCATTTGGTACCGGGCCAAAATCCGGCATGCTGTCCGCGGTAGCCATGAAACTACGTCTGCCGGGCCGTGGCCCGACGAGCCCCGACTTCCGCGCCGGCATCGGCGCGGCCCTCGTGTTGCTCTGCATCATCAGCGCCGTCGAACTGGCCGACGGGCCGGAGCCGCACTACATCGGGCTGCTCGCCGCCGTGCCCTTCCTGACCGCGGTCTTCGTGCCGTGGCGCGAGGTGGTCGCGGTCGGTGCCCTGGCGACCGCGCTGGGGATCCTGTTCGGCTCCTTCTCCCCGAGGGACCTGATCATGGAGAACTCGGTCAACATCACCGGGATCATGGTCGCCACGGCGGCGGCGGCCGTCGCCGGTACCGTCCGGGCGCGCCAGGCCGAGAAGCTCGCGGAGATGTCCCGGCTGGCGAGCGTGGCGCAGACCGCGGTACTCCAGCCGCTGGGCCCGCGCGTGGGACCGCTGGCCGTGGCCGGCCGGTACATCTCGGCGACCGCGACCGCGGTGATCGGCGGAGATCTGTACGAGGCGCTGGATACGCCGTACGGGGTACGCATGATCATCGGCGACGTGCGCGGCAAGGGGCTGGACGCGGTACGGCTGGCCAGCATCGTGCTCGGCACGTACCGGCACGTCGCCTTCGAGCGGCCCGATCTGAGCCAGGTCGTGGCGGACCTCGACCGGACGGTGTCCCGGTCGGTCGGCGACGAGGACTTCGTGACCGCGGCGGTGGTCGAGGAGCGCGGCGGGACGCTCACCATCATCAACTGCGGGCACCCCGCTCCGCTGCTGCTGCGTCGCGGCGAGGTGATCCCGCTGGAGCCGCCGGCCAGTGCGCCGCCGCTGGGCTTCATGCCGGCCGCCCGGCCCCGGGTGGAGCGGCTGGAGCCCGGGGACCGGCTGCTGCTCTACACCGACGGGCTGGCCGAGGCGCGGCGGGACGGCGAGTTCTTCCCGACCGCCACCCGGGCCTGGCGGCTGCTCGGCCACGGTACCGTCGGCGACGGCCTGGCCTCGCTGGAGAGCGCCCTGGTCGAGTGGGTGCAGGGCCAGTTGGACGACGACATCGCGCTGGTACTCATGGAGTACGCGGGGACGGCCGCCGAGCCGGCTCGGGCCGCGGTACCGAGCTGGGAGCTGGGCGCGGAGGCCTGAGAACCGGAGCGAGCTCCGCTCGCGCGGGGTCGGGGAGCTGTACCCGGCCGTAGCCACCCGCCGACTCGGTGGGTGCGCTCCGCATGTGTCGCCGATCACTCAGCTGATTTGCCTTGCCCGTCATTACTGCTGGGTAATAAGCTCGAGTTACTCACTAGTAACCTCGCCGCGACTCCGGGGGGCAGCGCACCCATGGGCCATTACAAGAGCAACCTGCGGGACATCTACTTCAACCTGTTCGAAGTGTTCGGCGTCGAGGAGCTGCTGGGCAGCCCGGCGTACCCGGACCTGGACGCCGATACGGTGCGCAGCATCCTCACCGAGGCGGACAGGATGGCTCGCGAGGACCTGGCCGCCAGTTATGCCGACAGTGACCGCAACCCGCCGGTGTTCGACCCCGCGACGCACAGCGTGCGCATCCCCGAGGGGCTGCGCCGCTCGTACCAGACCTTCATGGACGCCGAGTTCTACCGCCTGGAGCTACCCCCGGCGCTGGGCGGGACGATGGCTCCGCGGCTCATGTGGTGGTCCTTTGCCGAGCTTGTCCTGGGCGCCAACGCTCCGGTGTGGATGTACGCCTCCGGTCCCTCCTTCGCGCACACCCTCTGGATCGAGGGCACCCCGGAGCAGAAGAAGTGGGCCAAGCTCATTGCCGAGAAGCGGTGGGCGTCGACCATGGTGCTCACCGAGCCGGACGCCGGCTCGGACGTGGGGGCCGGCCGCACCCGTGCGGTCCCGCAGCCGGACGGCTCCTGGCACGTCGAGGGTGTCAAGCGCTTCATCACCAGCGGCGAGCACGACCTGACCGAAAACATCATCCACTACGTGCTGGCCAGGCCGGTGGACACGCCGGGCGCGGGCGGTCCGGGTACCAAGGGGCTGTCGCTGTTCGTGGTACCGAAGTTCCACTTCGACCCGGAGACCGGCGAGCTGGGCGAGCGCAACGGCGTCTACGCCACGAACGTCGAGCACAAGATGGGCCTGAAGGTCTCCACCACCTGCGAGCTGACCTTCGGCGGGCACGGTACCCCGGCCAAGGGCTGGCTGCTCGGCGACGTCCACGAGGGCATCCGGCAGATGTTCCTGATCATCGAGTACGCCCGGATGATGGTCGGTACCAAGGCCATCGCCACCCTCTCCACCGGGTACCTCAACGCCTTGGAGTACGCGAAGAGCCGGGTACAGGGCGCGGACTTGCTCCGGCAGGGCGACAAGGCCGCGCCCCGCGTCACCATCGCCCACCACCCGGATGTCCGGCGCTCCCTGCTGCTGCAGAAGTCCTACGCGGAGGGTCTGCGCGCCCTGGTTGCCTACACGGCGAGCTGGCAGGACAAGGTGACCGTGGCCACCGCGGCCGGGGACACCGCCGCCGCGAAGCTCGCCAGCCGGGTCAACGACCTGCTGCTTCCGCTGGTCAAGGGCGTCGGCTCGGAGCGGGCCTACGAACTGCTCGGGCACGAGTCGCTGCAGACCTTCGGCGGCTCCGGGTTCCTCCAGGACTACCCGCTGGAGCAGTACGTTCGGGACTCGAAGATCGACACGCTCTACGAGGGTACGACCGCGATCCAGAGCCTGGACCTGGTGTTCCGCAAGATCGTGAAGGACCAGGGCGCGGCGCTGATGACGGTGGCCGGCGAGATCCAGGCGTTCCTTGAGGCGGAGGCCGGTAACGGCCAGCTCAAGGAGGAGCGGCTCGCGCTCGGCAAGGCGCTGTCCGAGGTACAGCAGATCCTCGGCGTGTTCATGGGCTGGCTCACCGCCGCGCAGGCCGGTGAGGCTACCGAGCTCTACAGGATCGGGCTCAACTCCCGCCGGCTGCTGCTCGCGCTCGGCGACGTAGTGGTGGCCTGGCTGCTCCAGCGGCAGGCCGACGTCGCGCTGCGGGCGCTCGGGCACGAGGTGTCCGATGCGGACCGGGCCTTCTACCAGGGCAAGATCGCGGCGGCGAAGTTCTTTGCGCACGAGGTGCTGCCCCGGGTCGGTGCGGACCGGCGGGTCATCGAGTCCACCACACTGGAGGCCATGGAACTGCCGGAGGAGGCCTTCTAACTCCCGTACATCCCCCCGAGAGGCGGCCGTAGGGAGATCCCGACGGCCGCCTCTTGTATTCGCACGCGATTCCGGTATGACCGTCTAGCCTGATAAGTGAGCGAAGGGGGAACTCGTGGGTATTGGTGGTGGAGTCTTCCTGATCGCCGTCGGCGCGGTCCTCGCCTGGGCGGTGCACGCCAACACCCCCTGGCTCGACCTGCGGGTGGTCGGGTGGGTGCTCATGCTCTCCGGCCTGGCGGTCATCCTGCTCACCGTGTACTTCTGGAACGACCGGCGCCGTCGCAACCAGTACACGCTGGTGGAGCAGGCGCGCTACGTGCACGACCCGGACGGCCCGATCAACCCGGAGCCGCCACCGGAAGGCCCGCCGCCCGGTACGCCCTAGGATTCACGCCCGGGCCGTGTGGCTCGCGACCAGGCGGGCGTGTCCCGGCGCCGTATCGGCCCAGTCGGCGTCGACCTCGTGTACCGCGAGACCGCAGGTGCGCAGGCCGTCGGAGTCCCGGCCCGCGTCCGGGTCCAGGGTCGCGCTCAGCGCGGACACCGTCGGGTTGTGCCCGACCAGCAGTACCGCCGCGTACCCGTCCGGTACCGAGCGGAGGAGGCCGAGCACCTCCGGTACGCCGCCCAGGTAGATCGCCTGCTCGTACCGCACGTCGGGCGCTTCGGCGCGGTCCAGCGCGATCGCGATGCCGTGCCAAGTTTGGCGGGTACGCCGGGCCGGCGAGCAGAGCACCAGATCCGGCCGGTACCCGTGGGAGGACAGCCACGCCCCCGCCATCCCCGCGTCCGCATGGCCCCGCTCGGTCAGCGGCCGGTCGATGTCGACCAGGTCCTCGGACTGCACGGTCTTCGCGTGCCGGAGGATCACCAACGTGCGGGTTGTCATGCGGACAGCGTGCCTGATTAGCGACTCGCCCACCTGGGTACTCCCGAGACAGTCCCGCAGTTGTGACCGAATGGGAGGACACCGTGGGCATCGGTGGCAGCATCTTCCTGATCGCGCTCGGCGCGATCCTCGCCTTCGCCGTGCACGCCAGCCTAGGCTTCGTGAGCATCCAGGTCGTCGGTTGGGTGCTCATGGCGGCCGGTGCGGTGGGCCTGATCCTGACCTTGTTTTTCTGGAGCAACCGGCGCCGCACCACCGTCGTCGAGAACCCTCCGGTACCCCGGCAGCCGCTCCCGCCCAACGAGGAGGCGGTCGTCGAGGAGCGCCGGCGTACCGTCCGGTACCCGGACCAGTACTGACCTGATCCCCCTACGCCGGCCGGTACCCCCTCGGCCGGACTCCCACCGGCCGCGGCCCCCACGCCGCGGCCGGTGCCGTCTGGCGCTCGCGGGCGGGCGTCAGCCCGGCGGGGCGAACAGCGCGAAGTAGATGGCGATGTGGTGGCAGATCGCGGCGACCAGCGTGCAGGCGTGGAAAAACTCGTGGTGGCCGAAGACGCCGGGCCGCAGGTTCGGCCGGCGCAGCGCGTAGCAGACCGCGCCGACCGTGTACGCGACGCCGCCGGTGACCAGCAGGACCAGCGCGGCGACCCCGCCCCGGTGCAGGATGTCCGGGAGTACGGCCACGGCGACCCAGCCGAGTGCGATGTACAGCGGGGCGGACAGCCAGCGGGGCGCGTTGGGCGACACGAGCTTGGTGGCCACGCCGGCCAGGGCTCCGCCCCAGACCACGGCGAGAATGACCACCGCCTTGGTGTGGGGCAGCAGGAGTACCGAGAACGGCGTGTACGTGCCGGCGATGAAGACGAAGATCATCGAATGGTCGAGCCGCCGCATGATCTTGTACCCGCGCGGTGACCAGACCCGCCGGTGGTACAGGGCGCTGGTGCCGAACAGCCCGCAGACGGTGAGGCTGTAGATGGCGCAGCTGACGACGGCCGCCGTACCGGGCCGGCCGGCAGCGGTCGCGGCCAGCGTCGTGAGCACGATGCCGCAGACCGCGGCGACGAAGAACGCGTACGTGTGCAGCCAGCCCCGCAATCGGGGCTTCCCGATGTCCGGCGGCCGCAGCCGGGAAGCTTCGATCGTCACGGAATCAGGTTACGGTATCGTAAGTTACTTGGCAGTAGTGACTTCGCTAACGATGTGCCCGCCTACTATCGGCTGGTGCGGACCCGGGTTGTCGGCTGGTCGGCGCTGCTCGTCGAGTGCGGCACGCCCGATGAGGTGGAGGGATGGCGCGCCGCGCTGCACCGGGCCAGGGCGGACGGCGCGCTGTCCGCGACCGAGATCGTGCCCGGCGCCCGTACCGTCCTGCTCGACGGGGTACCCGACCCGGGCGCGCTGGCCGCGCAGTTGACCGCCTGGCCGGTACCGGTAGCCTCGGCGCCCGCCGGAAACGCCCCGCCCGAGGTGCGCATCCCGGTCGTCTACGACGGGGAGGATCTGCCGCGCGTGGCGCAGTTGTGGGGCGTGAGCGCGGACGAGGCCGTCCGGCTGCACGCCGACCGCGAGTACCGGGTGGCCTTCTGCGGCTTCGCGCCTGGCTTCGGGTACCTGACGGGGCTGCCGGAGGAGCTGTCGGTACCGCGCCTGGCCACGCCGCGCGCGCGGGTACCGGCCGGAAGCGTCGGGCTCGCCGGCCCGTACACCGGGGTCTACCCGAGCGCCTCGCCCGGTGGCTGGCTGCTGATCGGGCGCACCGGGACCGTGCTGTTCGACGTCGCGGCCGACCCGCCGGCCCTGCTGGCACCGGGCGCCACCGTCCGGTTCGAGCCCCGGTCCGGCCCAGCGTGATCGTGGTACTGCGGGCCGGGCCGCTGACCACCATCCAGGACCTGGGCCGGCCCGGCCTGGCCCACCTCGGCGTGCCGCGCTCGGGCGCCCTGGACCAGCCCGCGCTGCGGCTGGCCAACGCGCTGGTCGGCAACCGGCCGGAGGCGGCTGGCCTGGAGACGACGCTGGCCGGGTGCGCGCTGCGGCTGTGCGCCGACGCCGTGGTCGCGGTCACCGGCGGGTACGCTCGGGTGACGATCGCCGGTCAGCCGGCGGGCTTCGGTGTGCCGGTACAGGTGCCGGCCGGCGTGGACGTCCACATCGGACGGACGGCCTCCGGGGTGCGCAGCTACCTCGCGGTGTCCGGCGGGATCGACGTGCCCCCCGTGCTCGGCAGCCGGTCCACGGACACGCTGTCCGGCCTTGGCCCGGCCCCGCTGCGCGACGGCGACGTGCTCCCGCTCGGGCTGCCTGCCGGCGCACCGTCCGCAGTGGACGCCGGTTCGCCACCCAAGCCGGCTCCATCCACTGTGGAGCTTCGCATCGCGCCCGGACCCCGAGCCGACTGGTTCCCGCCGCCGGGCCTGTCCGGCCGGTCGTACGCGGTGTCGCCGCACAGCAACCGGGTCGCCGCACGACTGTCCGGCGCGCCACTGTCGCGCGTACCGGCCATGGTGGACGCCGAGCTGCCGAGCGAGGGGCTGGTACTGGGGGCCGTCCAGGTACCCGCGGACGGCCAGCCGCTGGTGTTCCTCGCCGACCATCCGACCACCGGCGGGTACCCGGTGGTCGCGGTGCTCCACCCCGATGACCTGGCGCTGGTCGCGCAGGCCCGACCCGGCACTACCGTGGTGTTCCGTGGACCTGAACGCTGACCTCGGCGAGGGCTTCGGCGCCTGGCGGATGGCCGACGACGACCGCCTGCTGGACATCGTCACCAGCGCGAACGTGGCGTGCGGCTTCCACGCCGGCGACCCGTCTACGATGCGCCGGGTGTGCGCGGGCGCGGCGGCGCGCGGCGTCGCGATCGGCGCCCAGGTCGGATACCGGGACCTGGCCGGGTTCGGCCGCCGCCGGATCGACTACGCCACCGACGAACTGCGCGACGACCTGCTGTACCAGATCGGCGCGCTGGACGCGTTCGCGCGGGCGGCGGGTACCCGCGTCGGCTACGTGAAGCCGCACGGTGCGCTCTACAACACCGCGGTCCACGACGTCGACCAGGCCACCGCGGTCGTGGCGGCGGCGGCCGCCGTCGACCGGTCGATGCCGGTACTCGGGCTGCCCGGTTCGGCGCTGCTGCGGCTGGCCGGGGACGCCGGGCTGCGCCCGGTCGCGGAGGGGTTCGCGGACCGCCGGTACCGGCCGGACGGCACGCTGGCGCCGCGGAGTGAGCCGGGTGCGCTGCTCACCCGGGCGGACGAGGTGGTCGGGCAGGCGCTGCGCCTCGCCGGTACCGGTCAGGTGGCGTCGCTGTGCCTGCACGGCGATACGCCCGGTGCCGTGGAGTTGGCCCGCGCGGTCCGGGCGGCGCTGCTCGACGCCGGCGTGACCCTCGAACCGTTCGCCCCGCCGGCCTAGCTCTCCGCGCCGGCTTCCTGACCCTCGCCGCTGGCGCCGCCCTCGTCGTCGCGGGCGAGCAGGGCGAGCTGGAGGGTCGCGGGGCCGTCCGCGGACAGCGTCACCGGTACCCCCCAGTCCTGCCGGGTGAAGTGGCACGCCGCGTGCTCGTCGTCCACGTCGCAGCTGGCCGCCTGCGCGGTGACCTGAAGGACTCCACTGTGGACGGTCCCGGACAGGACGAGCGTACGGGTCAACTCGCTGCCCACGCCACCCCCGGACTCCAGCAGGTCCGGCGGCGTGGCGGAGACCTCCAACCGGGTCGGCGGCCCGAACGACTCGTCCAGCTTCTGGCCGGGCGGCGGGGTGAACATCACCTCCAGCGTGACCTCGCCGGTCGCCAGGGGCGTCGGCGGCCGCTCGGTCCTGAACCTCAGGTCGCCGGTCGAGGGCGGCCGCAGGGCGCCTTCCCCCACGGCGCCGGGGGCCAGCCGGGACAGCCGGTGGGCACCGGACTCGACGACCAGCACCGCGCCGTCCGGCGACAGCACGACGTCGCTCGGTTCGGCCAGGTCGGTGGCCACGGTGGACACCTCGCCGTCGGAGAACCGGCGCACCGCGCCGTTGTAGGTGTCCGCTACGAGTACCGAGCCGTCGGGCAGCGCGCAGACGCCGAGCGGGTGCTGGAACAGCGCGTGCAGGGCCGGTCCGTCCACCATTCCGAAGTCGAACAACCCCTGGCCGACCGCGGTGAAGATCTGGCCGTCCTCGACGAAGCGCAGTGCCGAGGACTCACTGTCCGCCAACCACAACCGCTTGTCGTCCACAGTGGACAGACCGGACGGCTGGGCCAGCCAGGCCTGCTCCACCGGCCCGTCGCGCAGCGCCTCGACGGTGGTACCGGCGTAGACCCCGGCCGTACCGGTGGCCGGGTCGAACCACCACAGTTGGTGGATGCCGGCCATGGCGACGATGACCCGGCCCTGGTACCAGGCGAGGTCCCATGGCGACGACAGATCGAGAGAGAGTGCGTCCACAGTGGACATCGCGCGGCGCCAGGGCCGTCCGGTACCGGCGACGGTCCGCACCAGGCCGTCGGACAGGCGCACCCCGCGCAGCAGGTGGTTCACGGTGTCCGCGACCAGGAGGTCGTAGCCGGCCTGGGCGGCCACCTCGGCGGGCAGCACGCACAGCCCCTGCGGCTCGGCGAACCGGGCCTGCTCCGGCCCGCCGTCGGCGCGTCCGCGCTCACCGGAGCCGATGCGGCGCACCACGTTCAGGCCCTCGTCCAGCTCGACGATCTGGTGCTGGGACGACGAGGTCACCAGGTACCCGCCGGAGGGCGCCGGTACCGCCTTGCCCGGGTACCGCAAGTCGGTGTCGGGCGGAGGCGGCGGTACGAAGGGCCCGTCCCCCCGGTGCAGCGTGCCCTTGGCGGAGTGCACCTCGATCAGCGAGTCGATCAGCTTGGCCAGCCCGCCGGCATGGCCCTCGCCGGCCATGGTCGCGACCACATAACCCTCGGGGTCGATCAGGCACAGGGTCGGCCACGCCCGGGCCGTGTACTGGCGCCACATCTCCAGGCCGGGATCGTCCAGTACCGGATGCCCCACCCCGTACCGCTCGACCGCCGCGGCGAGCGCCGCCGGGTCCTTCTCGTGCTCGAACTTCGGTGAGTGCACGCCGACGATGACGAGCACGTCGCCGTACTTCTCCTCCAGGGGTCGCAGTTCGTCCAGGACGTGCAGGCAGTTGATGCAGCAGAACGTCCAGAAGTCGAGCAGCACGAAGCGCCCGCGAAGATCGGCCAGGCGCAGCGGCCGGCCCCCCGTGTTCAGCCAACCGCGCCCGCGCAGCTCGGGCGCGCGTACCCGTGAATCCATGGCGCCGTCCGGACTCAGCGCGCTGGCTTCAGGCACAGCACCTCGTCGGCCGAGCCCGAGCGTTGCAGTACCACGTAGGGCTGTGTCTGGTCCGCGCACTTGGTCGGCGAGTCGGTCTTGGTGACGACGCTGTACGCGCCCGAGTCGGAGCAGGAGGCGCTGGCCGCCTTGTCGCCCGACTGCTTCACGCACGAGCCGACCGGGTAGTCGCTGGCCTTGTTGCCGGACATGGAGACCACGACGGCTACCGCGGCCAGCGCGATGATCACCACGCCGGCGAGTGCGAGCCCGATGAGCAGGCCACGCCGGCTCTTGCGCGCCGGCCCCGGGTCGGCGGCCGGCTCGTCCTGGCCGTTCGGGCCGAACCGGCCCATCGCCGGATCCCCGCCGTACTGGCCGGACCCGTACTGCCCGCCCTGGTTGCCGTACTGTCCCTGGCCGCCGCCGAACTGGCCGGCGGTACCGACCTGGGTGGCGCCGCCGTACTGGCCGGACCCGTACTGGCCGGGCGCGCTGCCCTGGCCGCCACCGAACTGGCCGGTGTTGCCGACCGGGGCGCCGCCGTACTGGCCGGGTGTGCCGTACTGGCCGGGTTGGTTGCCGCCGCCGTACACGCCGCCCTGCCCCGGCGCGCCGGGGCCACCGCCCGGGCCGCCTTGGCCGCCGCCAAACTGGCCGGGGCTGCCGTACTGGGCCGGGGCGCCGTAGACGCCGGAGGAGGGGCGCCCGGTGGGGCCGCCGGAGCTTGGGCCGCCGAAGCCGCCCGGGCTCACCGGGGCGGCGCCCATCGACCCGCCCCCGACCGAGGCGCGGCCGGTCGAGCCACCGCCGGGGCGGTTCGGGTCAGCCGGCCAGTTCTGCTCGGGTGCGCGGGCCGGCTCGGGCGGGCGTGGCACCGAGGCGGAGCCGAAACTGCCGCCGTACCCCGCGTCGGCCTGCTGCCGGCCGCCCTGGGCCGGCGGCTCGGGCTGCCAGCCTCCCGGCTGCCCGGGCCGGTCAGAGCCCATCGAGGCGTAGTTCGCGGAGGCCGGGCGCTCTATGCCGTACGCCGGCTGGGTCGGGTACCCGGGCTGGGCCGGCCAGTCGCCGCCGCTCTGGGCGAACCCGTCAGATGGAGCGAACCGGTCGGTCGGCGGAGCGTACTGAGCGTCCGGTGGCGGGCCCCAGGCGCCGGGGGTGACCCTCGCCGTACCCGACGGCGGGTGCGCCCGGCCGTCCTGCTCGTCGCCGGGGTAGCGCCCGTACGGCGGGCCTCCGTCGGCCGGTTCGTAACCGGGCGGGTAGGAACCGTCGGACGTCATGCTCAGCCTCCTTGTTCAGCGAGAAGGGCCCGAGACGCCCCCCGACTGCTCCACGGCACCGCGGCAGTTCGTCCAACGGTACCGCCCCGCGCCCACCCCGGAGGGACCGGCGGGACGCCAAATAGTCAGTCCCGCCGGTTCCACCTTTCCGTGGCTGTGGAGGCCGGTAACTGGATCTATCCCCAGGCCAGCAGGGCCGCCTCGGGATCAGTGAGGAAGGCGCCGATGTCGCTGAGGAACTTCGAGCCGAGCTCACCGTCGATGATCCGGTGGTCGAACGACATCCCGAGCGTGGTCACCTGCCGGACGGCGATCTGACCCTCGTGCACCCAGGGCTGCTCCCTGATCGTGCCGAGGCAGAGGATCGCCGCCTCACCGGGCGGCAGGATCGGGGTACCCGTGTCGACGCCGTAGACGCCGACGTTGGTGATCGTGAAGGTTCCCCCAGCCATGTCCGCCGGCGGCGTTCTGCCCGCCTTCGCGGTCTGCACCAGCGCGGTCATCGCGTCGGCCAACTCGCGCAGGCTCATGGCGTCGGCGTCCTTGATGTTCGGCACGATCAGTCCGCGCTCGGTGGCCGCCGCGATCCCGAGGTTGACATACCCCTTGACGATGATCTCCTCGCCTGCCCAGGTGGAGTTCACCATCGGGTAGCGCCGCAGCGCCACCAGGGCCGCCTTGGCGACCAACAGGAGCGGTGAGATCCGCACGTCGCGCCAGTCCCGGTGCGCCCGCAGCCGGTCGAGGGCCTGCACCGCCCGGGTGACGTCGACGGTCAGGAACATTGACACGTGCGGAGCCGTGAACGCGCTGGCCACCATGTTCTCAGCGGTCAGCTTGCGTACCCCCTTGACCGGTACCCGCTGCTCCCGCTCGCCGGTCGCGCGCACCCGCGCCGGCTGTTCAGCCGGGGTGGCGACGGCGGCCTGCACGTCATCCCGGCTGATCGAGCCCTGCGGGCCGGTGCCGACCAGCCGGGTCAGGTCCACGCCGAGATCCTTGGCGAGCTTGCGCACCGGCGGCTTGGCCAGCACCGCGACCGCCGAGGACGGGGCAGGGGCCGGGGCGGTCTCGACCGGGGCGGGGGGCGCGGCCGGGCTGACCGGCGCCACGGCCACGGGTTCGGGGCGGGTGGCCTCGGCCGCAGCCCCGCCACCGGTGCGCGGCCGGCGCTTGGCCGTGGTCGTCTTCGGGCCGTAGCCCACCAGCACCGCCGTCCGGCCGCCGGGCGCGGGCCCGCCGATCAGGCCCGGCTCGACCGCGCCCTCCGCGGGCGCGACCTCAACCGCGGCCAGCGAGGCCGCCGACGGGGCCGGCCCGGACTCCGGCGGCGGTCCGGCGCCGGGATCGGTGTCGATGGCGATGATCGGGGTACCGACCTCGACCGTCTCGCCCTCCGCGTGGAAGATCGAGGTGACCTGCCCGGCCCACTTCGCCGGGATCTCCACGGCCGCCTTCGCGGTCTCCACCTCGACGATCGGCTGGTTGAGCGCCACCGTGTCACCGACGGCCACCAGCCACTTGAGAATCTCGCCCTCGGTGAGGCCCTCGCCGAGGTCGGGCAGGTTGAACTCCTTGATCCTGGACACCGGCGTCACCACCCGAAGCTTCGGTCGACGGCGTCGAGTACCCGGTCGAGATCCGGCAGGTACTCCTCCTCCAGGCGGGCGGCCGGGTAGGGCACGTTGAACCCGGTCACCCGCAGCACCGGCGCCTCCAGCGAGTAGAAGCAGTGCTCGGTCACCCGGGCGGCGATCTCCGCGCCGAGGCCGACGTTGGACGGCGCCTCGTGTACCACCACCAGCCGACCGGTGCGCCGCACCGACGCGTACACCGGGTCGAGGTCCAGCGGGGACAGCGTCCGCAGGTCGATGACCTCCAGTTCGCGGCCCTCCTCGGCGGCCGCGCTCGCGGCGTCCAGGGCGGTGCGCACCATCGGGCCGTAAGCCACCACAGTCGCGTGCGAGCCGGGCCTGACCACCCGCGAGGCGTGCAGCGGCTGCTCCGCGCCACCGGTCTCGACCGGCCCCTTCTCCCAGTACCGGCGCTTCGGCTCGAGGAAGATGATCGGGTCGTCCGAGGCGATCGACTGCTGGATCATCCAGTACGCGTCGTTCGGGCTGGCACATGTGACGACCTTGAGGCCGGCCGTGTGCGAGAAGTACGCCTCTGGCGACTCGGAGTGGTGCTCGACCGCCCCGATGCCGCCGCCGAACGGGATGCGGATCACCATGGGCAGCCGCACCTTGCCCTGTGACCGGTAGTGGAACTTCGCGACCTGGGACACGATCTGGTCGTAGGCGGGGTACACGAAGCCGTCGAACTGGATCTCGCACACCGGCCGGTACCCGCGCAGGGCCAGCCCGATCGCGGTACCCACGATGCCCGACTCGGCCAGCGGGGTATCGATGACCCGGTCCTCGCCGAAGTCCTTCTGGAGCCCGTCGGTAATCCGGAAGACGCCGCCGAGCTTCCCGACGTCCTCGCCCATGATGATGACCTTGGGGTCGTCCTCCAGCGCGCGGCGCAGCCCGTTGTTGAGGGCCTTGCCGATCGTCAACGTCTCCATCAGTGCGCCTCCCCGGCGAACGACGCCAGATACTCGGCGTACTGCGCCCGCTCCTGGTCCACCTCGGGCGAACCGTTCGGGTACGCGTGGTCGAAAACGGTCAGCGGGTCGGGGTCGGGCATGGTGAGCACCCGCTCCCGCAGGTGCACCGCCTCGCGGGCGGCCTCCTGGTCCACCTCGTCGAAGAAGTCCTCGCCGGCGATGCCCTGCTTGTCGAGGAACCGGCGCATCCGCAGGATGGGGTCGCGGGCCTGCCACGACTCGACCTCGCTGGCGATCCGGTACCGGGTGGGATCGTCGGACGTGGTGTGCGCGCCCATCCGGTAGGTGTAGGCCTCGATGAGCATCGGCCCCTGGCCGTGCCGGGCGTGGTCCAGCGCCGAGCGGGTGACCGCGTAGGTGGCCAGCACGTCGTTGCCGTCGACCCGGACGCCCGGGAACCCGAAGCCCGCCGCACGCCGATAGAGCGGTACCCGGGTCTGCCGGTCCAGCGGCTCCGAGATCGCGTACTGGTTGTTCTGGCAGAAGAACACGATCGGGGCGTGGAAGACGCTGGCGAAGACGAACGCCTCGTTGACGTCGCCCTGAGCGCTCGCGCCGTCGCCGAAGTAGGCGATCACCGCCTCGTCGCCGCCGCCGTTACCGCCGCCGATCCGGCCGTCCAGGGCGACGCCCATCGCGTAGCCGGTGGCGTGCAGCGTCTGCGCGCCGATCACGATCGTGTACATGTTGAACTTGT
>CAZYCD010000035.1:0-30690 GCA_964645345.1 uncultured Micromonosporaceae bacterium | reverse complement strand
TGGACCTGCGCACGGACGTGCCGCACTCGGCCCGGATCTACGACTACCTGCTCGGCGGCAAGGACAACTTCCAGGCCGACCGCGACGCGGCCGGTGCCATCACCCTGGACTGGCCGCACCTGGCCATTTCCATGCGGGCCAACCGCAACTTCATGGCGCGGATGGCCCGCTACATCGCCGCGGAGCTGGGCATCCGGCAGTTCCTCGACGTCGGTACCGGGCTGCCCACCTCGCCCAACCTGCACGAGGTGGTACAGGGCGTCGACCCGGCCTCCCGGGTCGTGTACGTCGACAACGACCCGATCGTGCTGGTGCATGCGCGGGCGTTGCTAACCAGCACGCCGCAGGGCCGGACCGCCTACATCGACGCCAACCTGAAGGACGCCCGGGAGATTCTCGGCTCGCCGCAGTTCACCGGCACGCTGGACACCAGCCGGCCGGTGGCGGTCAGCCTGATCGCCGTGCTGCAGTTCGTGGTGGACGAGAACGAGGCGCACCGCATCATCGACGAGCTGATGGCGCCCATGGCGCCGGGCAGCGTGCTGGCGCTGTCCACGGTCACCGCCGACAGCGCGCCGGACGAGGTGAACGGCGGGGTGGCGGCCTACAACGCCCGCGGCATCTCGGAGAAGGCCCGCGACCGCGCGGAGGTCATCGGCCTGTTCCGCGGCCTGAACCTGGTCGACCCCGGGGTGGTACTGGTCAACCACTGGCACCCGGACGCGGCCGCCGCCGCGGTACCCGACGAGCACGTGCACATGTACGGCGGTGTGGCCGTCAAGCGCTGAACCGCGCTGAACCGCGCCGGCCCGGGCGGCCGGCGCATTCAGCCCAGTTCCTCGAGGTACTTGCGCAGCAGGTCCGGGGTGCGCTCCGGCGGCTCCGCCTCCACGCACAGCCGCTCCATGGCCGCCGCGTAGTGGTCGACGTCCTCCCGCTTGTCCAGGTACAGCGCGCTGTTGAGCTGCTCGACGTAGACCACGTCGGGGATTTCCTGCTCCGGAAAGCGCAGGATGCTGAACGCGCCGCCGGCCGCCGCGTGCCCGCCCTTGCTGAACGGGATCACCTGCAGCCGGACACTGGACATCTCGGTGGCGGCGATGAGCGACTCGATCTGTGCCCGCATCACGTCGCGGCCGCCGATGGGCCGGCGAAGCAGGGCCTCGTCGAGCACCGCCCACAACTGCGGGCCGCCCGACCGGCGCAGGATCCGCTGCCGGTCCATCCGCAGCCGCACCCGCCGCTCCACCGCCTCGCGGCCGCCCGCCGCGTGGCCCAGCAGCACCACCGCGCGGGCGTAGTCCTCGGTCTGCAGCAGCCCGGGCACGAACTGGATCTCGTAGCTGCGGATCATCGTCGCGGCCGCCTCGAGGCCCAGGTACGCCTGGAACCAGGAGGCCAGCACGTCGCCGTACCGGTGCCACCAGCCGGGGTTGTTCGCCTCCCGGGCCAGGGTCAGCAGCCGGGCGCGCTCCTCCTGGTCGTCCACGCCGTAGAGCGTCAACAGGTCGGCGATATCCCGCTCCTTGAAGCTGACCCGGCCCAGCTCGATGCGGCTGATCTTCGACTCGGATGAGCGGATCTCCCAGCCGGCGTCCTCGCGACTGACGCCCTGCGCCTCGCGCAGCCGCCGCAGGTGGGCGCCGAGCAGCATGCGCAGCACGGTGGGGCCGCCGCCGGCGGCGCCGTCCGCCGCCGGTACCTGTCCCGGGCTCGTCGTCACTGCCGGCCTCCGGGGTACGCGTGTGATCTCGGCGTACAGCATGCCACGACGGGTACCTGATGACGACCGCCACGCACGATGATAGGCCGGACACGATACGTGTCCGGCCCATCGTCCCTTGTGGACTCAGCCGATCAGGTTGTCGAAGTCCCCGTCCCGGGCTCCCCCGACGAACGCGGCGATCTCGTCGCGGGTGTAGATGAGCACCGGTCCGTCGGGGTGCCGCGAGTTGCGCATCGCGATACCGCCATCCGGCAGGCCGGCCAGTTCGACGCAGTTGCCGCTCGGGTTGCTGCGCCGGCTCTTCTGCCAGGCGAGCTCGGACATGGCCGCGCGGGCCGGAGGACGGTTGGTCGGGTCCATCGACGTCTCTCTCTGACAGGCGGCTCAGCGGTCGGCCGGTGGACGGATCGGGCGCGGGTACCGCCGAGGAGCGAAGGGGATGCACACGGAGAGTGCCTGCACGTGCATCAGCTATTGCGAATGCAGGCCACGACGAGCATGATAACGCAGGTGCACCTGTCGCGGTCTGCCTACGGACAGTGACGAGAGGCGGGTCCGGGACCGGGTGCCCGCGCGCAGCACCGCAGTCCAATGAGGAGGGTCAGCAGCATGCCGGCGCCCACCATCGACCCCGATCAACGTGATCCCAACGACGTCGCACCCACCGACAGCTACCACCCGGCCGACCGGGTCTGGATCTACCGTGGCGGCCAGTGGCGCTCCGGTGTCATCGAGGCGTCCTCGACCCGTGCCGCCACGGTCACCTACCGCCCCAGCGGGGCCCGCGGTACCGGCGTGGACACGCTCACCGCCCGGTACCTGCTGGCCCGCACGGACGCCGACCCGGCGCTCGACAGGTAGTCGGTGCGCCCAGCGGCCGGACCGGCAGGCGCGGCCGCTGGGCGCGGTACCGGCGAGGTTGCTCTGGTGAACGACGCCTACGATCGACGACCATGGCCGACCAGATCGCCGCACTGCCCGAGACGACGCGGGTCAGCACGATGCGCGACCTCGCCGAGGACGACCCCGACCGGTACCAGCCGCAGCTCGCGACCGCTCTGGTCAGCCTGTCCCTGCGACTGCGCGAGCTGTGCCAGCTGGACGAGAGCCTGGCGGCCGCCGACGAAGCGGTCGACCTCGCAGAGGAGCTGGCCGAGGAGCGGCCCGGCTCCTACCGCGAGACCTACGCCATGTGCCTGCGCAACCTGGCCGCCGTGCTGTGCGCGATGGGCCGGCCGGGCGACGCGCTCGCCGTGGCGACCGAGTCCGTCGAGATCTACCGGCTGCGCAACCGCGACGACCCGGTCGCCCGGGCCGGCGGGCTGGCCGGCGCGCTCAACAACCAGGGCCTCGCGCTGGCCGAGCTGGGCCGCCTCGAGGACGCCTTCGCCACGCTCCGCGAGTCGCTGGAGCTGTACCGCGCCGCCCGCGCCATCGACCGCTCCCGGCATCTCGAGGACTACCTGCGAGCGCTGCACAACTGGCAGCGGGTGCTCGGCCAGCTCGGCAGCCGCACCGAGGCGGCCGACGCCGCCCAGCGCGCGCTGAACCTCAGCGTTCGGCACACCGCGGACGGCGGCCCGGGCCTGTCGTGGCTGGCGCAGGCGCTGGAGGCCGTGCGGCTGCGCCGCGCCGAGCTGCACCGCGACCCGCGGGGCCACGAGGCCGACGCGGAGCGCGCCCGGGACGCCCGGCTGGACGGCACGCCGGACGCGGAGCAGTTGCCGTACGCCCGTGCGCAGGCGGCCAACGCCCGGCGCCTGCGGTCGCTCCGCCGCGCGGAGGACGCGGTGGCCGCGGGCCTCGATGCCGTCGGGCGGTGGCGGGTGCTCGATGCCGAGCACTTCAACGGGTACCGGGCGGAGCTGGCCTCGGCCCTCGCCGAGCTGGCCGCCGCGCTGGACGACGCGGACCGCCCGGAGGAGGCGGTGGAGCTCGCCCAGGAATCGCTGGAGCTGTGGCGCTCGCTGGCCACCCGCCACCGCTCCCGGTACTCGGGGCAGCTCGGCGCGACCCTGGTGCTGGTGTCCGACCTGATGTACGCGCGGGGGCGCGAGGACGAGGGCTGGCTCGCGATCGAGGAGGCGCTGGAACTGCTGCGCCCGCTCGGCGTGAAGGAGCCGGTCAGCTACGAGGTGGACCTGGGCAGGGCGCTGTACGCCTATGCGGTCCGGACGGCGGGCCGGGACCTGACGGAGCAGTCCCTCGCGGCGGCCGAGGAGGCGGTGGCGATCCGCCGGCCGCTCGCCCAGCGGTACCCGACGCTGTACGCGGCGCAGCTGGTACGGGCGCTGCGGGTGATGGCCGACCGGCTGGACGAGATGGACCTGGCCGACGAGGCGGCGGAGGCCCGCGAGGAGGCCGACGCGCTCGTCGAGTCCTGAGACGGTGACGGCCGGCCGGGAAGTCCCGACCGGCCGTCCACTGAGGACACTCCGGAGAACGGCCGCAGCCGTCCGTGTTCAGCAGGCGATCCTGGGCTCGATGCGGCTGGCCGCCCAGCGCAGGCCCGAGGCCATCGCGCGCCGGGTACCGGGGATCCGCGGTGTCGGCTCCCGGGCCGGCACCGTCGGTGCGTGTGGCAGGGCGGACCCGGCCAGCTCGCGGCTCTGCTGGTTCGCGAGCATCAGCCAGATGAGTTCCATGGTGGCTCCTCCCGTGACGGGTCAGTGCGGTACCGGTCCCGTGCTGGACCGGACGATGAGTTGGGTGGGCAGCACGACCTTGCGCCGGTCCGGCTCCTCCGGCAGGTCGAGCAGCAGTTCACCGGCGATACGGCCGCGGTCCGTGCTGGGCTGGCGCACCGTTGTCAGGCCCGCCTCGGCCGCCTCCGGGATGTCGTCGAAGCCGGTGACCGAGACGTCGCGCCCGGGTCGCAGCCCGCGGGCGGCCAGCGCGTCGAGCGCGCCGAGCGCCATGACGTCGCTGAACGCGAGGATGGCGGTGGCCCGGTCCTTGCGGTCCAGCGCGTCGGCGACCGCGGCGGCCGCCGTCGCGCGCGTGTTGTCGGCGGAGTTGACGACGAGGATGTCCGACCAGGAGCCGCCGGCCGCGACGAGCGCGTCCCGGACGCCGGCCGCCCGCTCCCGGCTCAGGTAGAACGGGATCTGCTCAGGCCCGTCGAGCGTCACCAGGCCGGCCAGCGGCGCCTCCGGGTCGTGCGCGACGGCCATGTCAGTGAGGATGGCCAGCCGGCGGTGGCCGAGGGCGACCACGTGGTCGCCGGCCGCCCGGGTCGCGGCCCGCTCGTCGATCGACACGACCAGCGCCTCCGGGCCGGCTTCGGCGGGATTCTCGGTGGTCACCATCGGCAGGCCGCGGCGCCGGATCACCTCCAGCGAGCCGCGCCAGTCCTGCGCGCAGTACACGCAGAACCCGTCCACCGCCGCCTCGTTCAGCGCGCGCTCCGCGTCGGCGAGGTCATCCAGCGAGAGGGGTACCAGCAGGAGGCCGGTCCCCCGCGCCTCCGCGGCGGCGGACAGTCCCCGGAGGAACTGCACCGCGTACGGGTCGGTGAACGCCCGGGTCAGGTTGCCGGTGAATAGCACGCCGATCGCGCCGACCTTGCCGCGCCGCAGCGAGCGGGCGGTCGGGTTAGGTCCGGCGTACCCGAGTCGCCGCGCCGTCGCCAGGATCTTCTCGCGCAACTCGGGCGACAGCTGGTCCGGCCGGCTGTATGCATTGGAGACGGTACTGCGGGAGATGCCCAGCTCATCCGCGATGGTCTGTAATGTCGCACCCATCGGAGCCCTCTCAATCGATCCAGTACGCCTCTAAATCGATACAGTAGACCACTCGCCCGCAACCCAACAACCGAGTTCGATGTGACGGTGGTCGCACGTAAGGGACCGGCCGCGTACCCCCGGGGGTCGGGGTACGCGGCCGGTCGGATGAAAGCTCTAGACCTTGTACCTGCGGCGCCAGTAGACGGCACCGGCCAGCGCGACGACGAAGCCGAGCAGTACCAGCGCGGGGCGCAGCGCCGGCTGGCCCCGGACCTCCGCGACCAGGGTGACGATCAGCGCGGCCGCGGCGAAGAAGCCGAGGATCCCGATGAGGACCTCCAGCCGCTGCGCCGCCGCCCTCGGGTGCATCACGTGCGGCTACCCCTTCACGCCGCCGGCGGTCAGGCCGGCGACGATGCGCTTCTGCAGGACCAGTACCAGTAGCACCAGCGGTACCGTCACGATCGTGCCGGCCGCCATGACCGCGGTGTACGGCTCCTGGTGCGGCTGGCTGCCGGTGAAGTAGGCGATCGCGACGGTGACCGGCTGGGTCTTGTCGCCGGACAGCTCGCTGGCGAGCAGGAACTCGTTCCACGACGAGATGAAGGCCAGGATCGCCGTGGTGAACAGGCCCGGGGCGGCCAGCGGCAGGAGCACTTTGCGGAACGCCTGGCCGGGCGTGCAGCCGTCGACGACCGCCGCCTCCTCCAACTCCCAGGGCATCTCCGCGAAGAACGCCGTCAGCGTGTACACCGTCAGCGGCAGCGCGAACGAGATGTCCGGGATGATGAGCGCCTGGTACTGGCCGATCCAGTGGATGTTCGTGAACAGCTGGAACAACGGGGTCAGCAGCGCCACGCCCGGGAACATCGAGGCGCCCAGGATGAGGCCGAGCACCACGAACTTGAAGCGGAAGTTGAGCCGGGCCAGCGCGTAGGCGCAGAAGGTACCGGCCAGCACCGCCAGCAGCGTGGTGAACACCCCGATGATGACGCTGTTGATCAGCGCCCGGCCGAAGTGGTTGCCCAGCTTGGTGGAGAACGCGGTACGGAAGTTGTCCAGGGTGACGTGGGTCGGCCAGGGCGTGGTGTCGAACGTGTACCCGACGTCGCGGAAGGCGGTGACCACCATCCAGTAGAACGGCGCCAGGCAGAAGATGACGATGATCGCGATGCCGAGGTAGCTGCGCAGGTTGGCCCAGTTGACCGGCTTGCGGCGGCGGGTCAGCACGTGCTCGCCGGTGGCCACGCGGCCGGTGCCGGTACCGACGGCGGCGGTTGTCGATGCCATCTCAGGCCACCCCACCCTTCTGCTGCCGCTGCTGGCTCTGGGTCTGCACCACGTGCGCGCCAAGGAACCTCACGAAGATGAAGGCCACCAGGAAGATGAGCAGGAACGTCAGCGTGGACAGGGCGGCCGCGCTGTTGAAGCCCTGCCGGATCTGGTCCACCACGAGGATGGACAGGGTCGTCGTCGCGTGCCCGGTACCGCCGCCACCGCCGGTGAGGATCGCCGGCAGGTCGTAGATGCGCAGCACGTCGAGTACCCGGAACAGGACCGCCACCATCAGCGCCGGGCGTACCAGCGGCAGCGTGACCCGGGTGAACCGCTGCCACGCGTTGGCGCCGTCGACCCGGGCCGCCTCGTACACGTCGCCGGGGATCACCTGGAGCCCGGCCAGGATCAGCAGCGCGATGAACGGCGTCGTCTTCCACACGTCGGCGATGATGACCGCGAAGCGCGACGCCCACTGGTCGCCGGTCCACAGGATGTGGGTACCGAACAGATGGTTGGCGATCCCGTCGTAGGCGAAGATGAAGTACCACAGCTTGGCGGTGACCGCGGTGGGGATCGCCCAGGGCACCAGGACGCTCGCGCGCAGCAGGCCGCGACCCTTGAAGGCGCGGTTCATCACGACCGCCATCCACATGCCGAGGAGAACCTCGACGACCACGGTGACCGCGGTGAAGAAGAACGTGGTGGTGACCGAGTCCCAGAACTGGGAGCCGAGCGTACCGGGCGGGCAGGACGCGTCACCGCAGCGCTGCAACAGCCAGTGCGTGTAGTTGCTGAGGCCGGCGTTGCCGCCGCTGACAAACAGTCCTGTACTCTTGTCGAGCCCCGGGTCCTTCTGGAAGGACATGATGATGGCGCGGACCACCGGGTACCCGATGACGACGGCCAGCAGCACGATGGTCGGCAGGATGAGGTAGACAGCCTGCCGCCCCTCGCCCTTCCTGAGCGAACTGTTGCGCCGCGGAGCCTGCGGCGAACGTTCTTGCGCCTTCTCGACTTTGTCCTCGTCGGTGCCGACGCCGGACGTGACAGACATGGTTCCCTCCCTCTGCGGGTGCGGGCGCCGGCGCCCCGGCGCTGGAGAGTCCGGTGGGGCCGGACCCTTCAGTCCGACCCCACCATCGGATTCGTCAGGAGCCTGCGGCCGTGATGGCGGCCTGCATGTCCTTCAGAGCCTGGTCGACACTCTTGTCACCCTTGATGGCCGCGTAGGCGTTGTCCTCGATCGCCTTGGTGACGGCCGGGTAGAACGGCGTGACGGGCCGGGGTACCGCGTTGAGGATCGACGTCTTCAGCACCGGCAGGTACGGCAGCTTCTGTACCAGCGTGGCGTCGTCGTACAGCGACGCGATCACCGGAGCCAGCGAGCCCTGCGTCGCGTTGAACGTCTGCCGGTCCTCGCTCTCCAGGTACTTGATGAAGTCGAACGCGGTCGCCTTGTGCCCCGAGTACGCGCTGATCGCCGCGTTGTGGCCGCCGAGGCTCGAGGCGCCGGGACCGGTCAGGCCGGGCAGCGGGGCGATGCCGAACTTGTCCTTGACCACCGAGCTGCCGTCGGTCGTGGCGAGGCTGTACACGTACGGCCAGTTGCGCAGGAACAGCAGCTTGCCGGCCTCGAACGACTGGCGGCCCTGCTCCTCCTGGTACGTGATGGCCTGCTGCGGGATGTTCCCGTTCTTGTACGCGTCGACCAGCAGGCCCAGTCCCTTCTTGGCCGCGTCGGTGTCCACGTCCGGGGTGCGCCCGTCGGACTTGACGATCACGCCGCCAGCGGTGTTGATGGCCTCGGCCGCGTTCACCGTCAGGCCCTCGTACTTCGCGTACTGCCCGGCGTAGCAGTCGATGTTGTTCTGCTTGGCGATCGAGCAGTCGGACATCATCTCGTCCCACGTCTTCGGCGGGTTCGGGACGAGGTCCTTGCGGTAGTAGAGCAGGCCGCCGTCGGAGGACTGGGGCGCCGCGTACAGCGTGTTGTTGTAGGTGGCGGTCTTCACGGTCGCCGGCAGCAGTTTCGAGGTGTCGAGCGCGAACTGCCCGGTCAGCGGCTGCAGCCAGCCCTTGGCCGCGAACTCCGCGGTCCACACGACGTCGACGTCGACCACGTCGTAGTTCGCGTCCTTGGCCTGGAAGTGCTGGACCAGGTCGTCGTGCTGCGCGTCGGCCTGATCGGACTGCTCCTTGAAGGTGACCTTCTCGTTCGGGTGCTCGGCGTTCCACTTGTCGATGGTGGGGCGCACGATGTTGTTGTTGTCCTTGCCCTGCACATAGGTGATCGGGCCGCGTGCGCTGGTGTTCTGGCCGGCGGCGTTGTTGTTGCCGCCGCCTCCACAGCCGGCGACACCGATCAGGAGTACGCCGATGCCCAGGCAGGCAGCGGCGGCGTTGACGCTTCTGCTTCTCATGACCACTGTTTACTCCTTCACGTGGCATTCCGCCCGGTGGGACGGATGCAGGGAAAGGGAGAGGCGTCGCCGCGGTGGGCTACGCCTGGCCGGTGTCAGTGACGCCGAGGACCGGTCGCGTTGTGACCGGTGGTTGTATGACCCAAACTGGTGCGAACCGCCGTGTGCTGAATCGGATTAGCTGAGAGTCCCCTCCGTCGACCCCAGATGTCAAGGCTGTTACGCAGACGTGACCTTGACGTAAACTCACCGGCGGTGCGCTGTTCTAAACCCGCCCCAGCCGATGCGGGGATCCGTCTGTGCTTGGCCTGTTGACGACGGAGGGATCGGCATGTCAACAACCCGGGTCACGCTCCTGGATGTCGCGCGCCGCGCCGGCGTCTCACGCACCACGGCGTCGTTCGTCATGGCCGGCCGCACGGACATGCGGATCTCCGCCGAGGCCGAGCACCGGGTGCTGCACGCCGCGCGGGAGCTCAACTACCGGCCCAACCTCATGGCCCGCAGCCTGCGGACCAAGTTGACCCAGACCATCGGGCTGGTCTCCGACACGATCGCCACCGAGGCGTTCGCGGGCGAACTGATCCGCGGCAGCCTGTCCACCGCGCTGGTGCACCAGCACCTGCTGTTCGTGGGCGAGACCGAGGGCGACGACACGGTCGAGGAGCAACTGGTGCAGGACATGCTGGACCGGGGCGTGGACGGATTCCTCTATGCGAGCATGTACACCCGCTGGGCCCAGCCGCCGTCTTTGCTGCACGGTCACCCCTTTGTCCTGCTCAACTGCCTCGACCGGGACGAGCGGGTACCGGCCGTGCTGCCGGACGAGCGCAACGCCGGGCGGACGGCGGCGCGCACCCTGCTGGACGCCGGCCATCGCCAGCGGATCTACCTGGTCGGCGAGGTACCGGCCGAGGTCTTCGCGGCCGTCGAGCGGCGTGCCGGCGTCGAGCAGGTACTCACAGACGCCGGGCTGGCCCTGGCCGGTACCGTCGAATGCCTGTGGTGGCCCGAGTCGGCCTACGAGGCGGTGCACCGCTTCCTCGCCGGCGGCGCGCGGCCCTCGGCGCTGATCTGCCTCAACGACCGTATCGCCTTCGGCGCCTACCAGAGCCTCGCCGAGGCCGGGCTGACGGTACCCGGGGACGTGTCGGTGGTGTCCTTCGACGACTCGCACCTGGCGTCGTGGATGCGGCCGCAGCTGACCAGCATCGCCATCCCGCACTTCGAGCTGGCCCGCCGCGCCGTCGAGCTGCTGCTGATCGAGCAGGAGGCGCGCGGACCGCACCGCATCCCCATGCCACTGCGCGAGCGCGCGTCGGTCGGGCCCCCGCGGCCGGGCGGTACGGCGGCCCGCGGGCGGGTACCGCAGCCACGCAAGGCCGACCCGCGCTGGGCGTGACGCGATGGCGACACCACCGCGGTCCGGGCCCGTGCTCGCCTCCGCCACAGCCCCGCTCCGGCTGTGCCCGGTCATGCGAGAATGCCCCGCATGACCACAACACCCCCGCTGAGCCGGCGGGAACTCGTCGCGCTCATGCCGTTCGCGGCAACCCTGGGGATCGTGCTGGACGAGGCAACCCCGCAGCTCACCCGCGGCAGCCTCGCCTGGATGCCCGAACGGTGCACTGTGGACACGGCCATGCACGGCGGCGTGCTGATGTCGCTGGCCGACTCGGTCGGCGCGGTGTGCGCCTACCTGAACGTGCCGACCGGCGCCGGTACCTCGACCGTCGAGTCGAAGACCAACTTCTTCCGGGCGGTACGCGAGGGCCGGCTGCACGCCACCGCACGCCCGTTGCATGTCGGCCGGTCCTTCGTGGTGGTGCAGACCGACCTGACCGACGACCAGGGGCGCGCGGTCGGGCAGACCACGCAGACCCAGGTCATCATCGCGGCCAAGCCGGCCTGACCCCGCTCGTCGCGGCACGTCGACGGCCGGGTGGGGCGGCTCGTCCCGCCCACCCGGCCGCGGCCTCACCGATCAGGAACCGTAGACCTGGAACTCCCAGAGCGAGTACCCGTACTGGGTCGCGCGCTGGGTACCGTACATCCGCACGTAGCGGCCGGTACCCGTGACGGTCAGGTCCTGCACGCCGCCGGTGCCGGTCGTGGTCGAGTAGACCGGTGTCCACGTGGTGCCGTCGGTCGACGTCTGGATCTGGAACGCCTTGCCGTACGCGGCCTCCCAGTTGAGGACGACCCGGCCGATGCTGTGCGTGGCGCCGAGGTCCACCTCGATCCACTGCGGGTCGCTGAAGCCGCTGGACCACCGGGTACCGGTGTTGCCGTCGACCGCGTTGGCCGGGCCGAGGCCCACGTTCTCGTTCGACGACGACGTGGCCGGGTGACCCTGGGACAGCAGGGTGCCACCGGGGCCACCGGTGGGTGAGACGGTCGGCGACGGCGACGGCGAGGGGCTCGTCGTGGACGGCGCCACCGAGACCTCGTTGGTGGTCGGCGACCCGCCCACCGCGTTACTGGCCTGGACGTAGTAGTAGTACGTCGTGCCGTTCTTCAGCCCGCTGTCGGTGAACGAGGTGGCCGTGCCGCTCAGGGTGGCGACCGGCGTGACCGCCTCACCGTCGGACTTCGTGCCGCGGTAGACGAGGTAGGACGTTGGGTTGCCGCTGGTGCTCGCCGTCCAGAACAACGCCACACTCGTGTTGCCCGCGGCGGCAGTCAGATTCGTCGGTCCACTCGGGACAGAGCCGGTCGCCGGCGTGACGATCAGCTCGTCCACCCGGGACAGGCCATGGTCGCTGACCGCGATCTGGCCGATGGAGTTGACGCCGGCCTTCAACTGCACCTGGAGCTTCGAGTCGGCGTACACGTCGAAGCTGCCAGTGATCGGGAAGCGCTGCGTGCGGGTGATGACGGCACCGTTGACCACCAGGCCCATCTGCCGGTCGTTGATGCCCGGGAATAGGCCGCCCTGGAAGGCGTACCGCCAGTCCACTGTGTACAGTCCGGCGGTCGGCACGACCACGTTGTTGAACGTCATGCTGCCGTCCTGCGAGTAGGCCATGTCGACCACGCGCTGGCCGGGCGAGTTGGCGCCGGACGAGCCGAGCACCTGGGGAAACCAGCCGGTCAGCGTCTGGAACCAGTCGAAGCCGCCGAGCAGGGCGTCCTTGCAGTAGAAGATGAGGCTGTTGCCGGACTGCACACCCGGGGTGTTGCCACCGGTACCGATCGGGGGCGGGGTCTTGGACGCGTCCTCCTCGGAGCGGGCCGACTCGCCGGCCGAGTTGACCGCCGTCACCTGGTAGAAGTAGATGGGCGTCGGGCTGAGGTTGGCGTCCTTGTACTCGGTGTCGGTGACCGTGGCGATTGGCGTGGTGCCCTCGCCCCCAGCCGCGGTACCGCGGTAGATGCGGTAACTGGTGGCACCGGGTACGGCCGCCCAGTCGATGGTGATGGACGTGTCCGCACCCGCGCTCAACTCGACGTGCTGCGGCGCGGCGGGCACCGTTGCCGCGAGCGCCGGCAGGGCGCTGAGCCCGATGCCGAGTCCGATAAGGATGGTCATGGTGCCGGCCGCGAGCGCGGCACGGCGGGACGGCTTACGCATGACAACTCCCACTGTTGTCTATGCCACGGGTCGGGGCGGCCGATCCGCCCCGAACCGCGGTTTGTTGCCCTATCAGGATCCGTATACCTGGAACTCCCAGAGCGAGTAGCCGTACTGCGTCGCGCGCTGCGTGCCGGTCATGCGCACGTAGCGCCCGCTGCCGGTGACGGCCAGGTCGTCGATACCGCCGTCACCTGTCGTCGTAGAGAAGATGGTCGTCCACGTGGTGCCGTCGTTCGACGTCTGGAGCTGGTACGCCCGCCCGTAGGCGGCCTCCCAGTTCAGGACCACCCGGCTGATGCTGTGCGTGGCGCCGAGGTCCACCTGAATCCACTGTGGATCGCTGAAGCCGCTGGACCACCGGGTACCCGTGTTGCCGTCGACCGCGTTGGCGGGACCGAGGGTCGAGTTCTCGTTCGACGACGAGGTCGCCGGGTGACCCTGGGACAGCAGGGTGCTCCCGCCGCCACCGGCGGGCGTGCCGTTGACGGAGAACTCGAATAGCGAGTACCCGTACTGCGTGGCCCGCTGGGTGCCGTACATCCGGATGTACCGGCCGGTACCGGTGACCGCCAGGTCGTCGGTAGCGCCGTCACCGGTGGTCGTGGAGAAGATAGACGTCCACGTCGTGCCGTCTGGCGACGTCTGGATCTGGTACGCGCGCCCGTAGGCGGCTTCCCAGTTCAGCGTCACATGACTGATGGTGTAGCTCTGCCCGAGGTCCACCTGCAGCCACTGGGGGTCGCTGAACCCGCTGGACCATCTGGTACTCAGGTTGCCGTCGACCGCGTTCGCCGGCCCGAGGCTGGCGTTCTCGTTGGACGACGAGGTGGCGGGCTTGCCCTGGGCGATGTTGCCGCCGCCACCGCCGCCCGCGGACGTGGTCACGCTGACCGTGTTCGAGTTGCCGGACACGTTGCCCGCCGCGTCCCTTGCCCGCACCGCGAATGAGTACACGGTGGACGGGGTGAGACCGGACGCGGTGTACGTGGTACCGGTGACCGTTGCGATCGAGGTGCCGTTGCGCAGCACGTCGTACCCGGTGACGCCGACGTTGTCGGTGGACGCGTTCCAGGACAGGTTGGTGGACGTCGACGTGGTGCCGGACGCGCTCAGCCCAGTCGGGGTGCTGGGCGGGGTGGTGTCCCCGCCGCCGCTACCCGGACCCTTGTTGTAGACCGCGACCCAGTCGATGTTGAGCTGCCCGCCGGAGACGGTGCTGGCCGTCGGGCCGCCGCCGAACGCGGCCGGGAACCCGCCCCCCATCGCCAGGTCGTAGATGATGAAGAACGGGTGGTCCACGGCGTTCGCCCACGTGGTGGCGTCCACCTGGGTGGCCTTGACGGTGAAGTAGTTGTTGCCGTCGAGGTACCAGCGGATCTGCTCCGGCGACACCGACCGGTCGATCTCGACCGCGTAGTCGTGGTAGGCGGTCTGGCAGCCGGTGCACGCGCGCTCGCCGCTGCCGATGCCGGTGGTCTCGTTACAGGGTCCACCGGTGGGCGTTCCACAGTGGAGGGTGCCGAACACCGAGCTGCGGGCGTTGATATCCTCCAGGACGTCGATCTCGCCAGAAGTCGGCCAGCCCACCCCGCTGCGCAGCGGCGCGCCCAGCATCCAGAACGCCGGCCAGTAGCCGGCTCCCGTGGTGGTGTTGAGGTTGGGCTGTTGGATCATCGACTCCATCCGCACCACGCCGCCGGCCGGCGCACCGAACGTTGCCGCCTGGGTCTCGACGCGGCCGGACGTCCAGCCGGTGCTGGGGTTGGTACCCGAGTGCAGCGCCCGCAGCACCAGGTGACCATTGCCGTCCTGGAAGACGTTGGCGGTGCTGTTGGTCATCGTCTCGATCTCGCCGGTACCGAAGCCGGTGCCGGTGTCGTACTTCCAGGTACCGGTGTTCAGGCCCGTACCTGCCGCACCGTTGAAGTCGTCGCTCCACGTGAGAGTGAAGCCGGCCGGCGGCGGCGCCACAGCGGCGTTCGCGGTCGCTCCGCCGCTGAGGGCGATGAACCCGGCCACGGCCGCGGTGCCCACGACGACCACTGCTGCTGACAGTGCCGCGCGGAGGCGCACCACGCGCCTGCGCTTGGAACTGCGCCAGAGACCCGGGCCCCGCAGCTGCGGAACCCCTTCGTGCGTGCCTGACATTGTTCTCCCTCGGTAGATGACCGACCGGCGGTTTCGAGGTGTGGACGGACGTGTCCAGAACACCGGCGTGGCAACCGGTGCGCGCCTGAGCCGATCGGTGGGACGCATCTGAGAGAGCGCTCTCGGCTCGGCACCATACCATCGGCGGGTGCCGATTCGTCAACGCCTTGAGATAAGGCTTGATCTTTGTTCCGCGGCGCGTGCGTGGCCACTACAGCCCGTAGGACATTGACAGCGTTCCCGCCGCAGAGTAACTTCCCGCCTTGGTAAGGCAGCCTTCCTAATAGATATACCTCTATCATAAGTGCTCGGCGGGAGCGCCGGTGCAGGGCGGCGGGAAGGTGTCGATGAGCGGATCGCACAGGACTGCCGGGGTTGTAACCGCGCTGGTCGTGGCCGTTCTATCGGTCACCCCAGGCTGCAGCGCGCGCGCCGCTACGCCCCGCCCGACACTCACCGGTCCCGATCCCCTGGCTGCCGCCACTCACGAACCAGACACGGGCCCGCCCGGAGCTGTGCTCACTCAGCGTGGTGACGACACGCGGCTGGGCTGGTACCGGGAGGAGACCCGGCTCACCGTCGGATCCGTCAGCGGCCGTCAATTTGGCAAACTTGCCAATCTTCCCGTGGACGGGAAGGTCTACGCCCAGCCGCTCTACGTGCCGGGGCTGTCGGTGAACGGCGCGACACGAGACGTGGTGATCGCGGCGACCGAGCACGACAGCCTCTACGCCTTCGACGCCGGTGCCACGGGTACCGCCGCCCCGCTGTGGCACGCCTCGCTGCTGGCGCCGGGCGCCCGGCCGATGCTCGCGGGTAACGACCGGGTCGCCAACAACCAACTGTGCGACTCGATCGTGCCGGAGGTCGGCATCACCGGTACCCCGGTCATCGACTGGTCCACCCGCACCCTGTACGCGGTCGCGCTGGACGTGGAGTCCGGGCGGCTCACCTACCGGATCCACGCGGTGGACATCGCCACCGGCGCACCCCGCCGCCCGTCGGTCGTCATATCGGCCACGGTGGACGGTCGAGGCCTGGACGCCGCGCAGGGCGCGGTCACGTTCACGCCCGGCCGCGCGCAGCAGCGGATCGGCCTGACCCTGGTGGACGGCGTGGTCTACGCCGGTTTCGCATCCTTCTGCGGATGGGGCGTGTACCACGGCTGGATCCTCGGGTACCGGGCGGCCGACCTGTCCCGGGCGGTCGTCTACAACAGCTCTCCCGACGCGTACGGCGCCGGGTTCTGGGAGTCGCAGAGCGGCGCCACGGTGGACGGCCACGGGCACCTCGTGGTGGTCAGCGGCAACGGACCGTTCACTGTGGACAGTGGCGGCCGGGATTACGGGGACTCGGTGCTCACGCTGTCGCCGCAGGGCGGGACGCTGCGCGTGGTCGACTCGTTCACGCCGTTCGACCAGGACTGCCGCAACCGTCACGACCAGGATCTCGGCTCCGGCTCGCCGCTGGCCGTACCGGGGCACGACGAGTACCTGCTGTCCTCCAAGACGGGCTCGGTGTACGTGCTGGACGCGGGGCACCTCGGCGGGTACACGGCGCTGCCGGACGCGTGCAACCACAAGGAGCGCACCGACGTCGACCGGATCCGCCAGGAGCTGACCGTCGACTCGGTCCGAGGCGGGATGTGGGGCACCTGGGGGTACTGGCGCGAGGCTTCCGGCGAGTTCGTCTACAGCGGCGGCTCCTCCGACCGGCTGACCCAGTGGCGCGTCGGCGCCGACGGGCGGATCGACCCGGCGCCGGTCGCCCAGGCGCCCATGCCCTTCGAGTACCCGGGGGCCATACCGGTGGTGTCCAGCAACGGCTCCGCCGCCGGTACCGGGATCGTCTGGACCGTCGACGGTACCGGCGGCACCGCGACCCTGCGCGCCTTCGACGCCGCCGACATCTCGCACCAGCTCTGGAGCCACGCCCTCGAGGGCGCGGGCGGGCTGAACCACTTCGACGTACCGACGATCGCCCGCGGCAGGGTGTTCGTCGGTGGCCAGGACCGCCTGGAGGTCTACGGCCTCGCGTGACGGCCGCGCCCGCGGCCGCACGGCTGCCACCACACACGGAGGTGTCCATGAGAAAGAGGAGTTGGATCGTCGCGGTCGCCGCGCCGGCGATGCTCGCGGCGGCCGCGTTCGCCGGGATCGCGCTGGCCGGTTCGGCGAACGCGGCCACCACCCGCAACTTCTACGTGACGCTCTACGGCTGGCCGGACAACTCCCCGCCCGGCGACGGCACCGCCTTCGGCTCGGGCCACGCGGGCGGCACCGGCACCTACAGCAACCCGGTCACCTTCGCCACAGACCAGCACGAGCTGGCTCCCGGGACCATCGTCTACTACCCGTACCTGCACCGGTACTTCATCATGCAGGACGAGTGCGTCGAGTGCGACCAGGACTGGGCCAACGGCAAGTACCACATCGACCTGTGGGTCGGCGGCAAGGGCGGCAACACGAGCGCGGTACTCAACTGCGAGGACGCGCTGACCCAGGACTCGGCGCAGGTGATCCTCAGCCCGCCGTCCACCGAACCGGTCGACACCACGCCGCTGTTCAACTCCAGCACCAACAAGTGCTACGACCCGGGCAGCTTCCACGGCGGGACGCCGACCGCCAACCCGACGACCGCCAAACCGTCGCCCACACCGACCAGGACGGCGACGCCCACGCCCACCCGGACCGGGCAGTCCGGTACCTGGCAACCGAACCACGCCTACACGGTGGGCCAGACCGTCACGTACGGCGGCCACACCTACCGCTGCCTGCAGAGCCACACCTCGCAGGTGGGCTGGGAGCCGCCGAACGTACCGGCGCTGTGGCAACTGGTGAGCTGAGCGCGACACCGCTGGGGCCGCCGTCGCAGCCGACGGCGGCCCGTGCGCGTCGGCGGCCGGAAACGTTGGCCGATAATGCTGGCCATGAAGTACATGCTCATCATCTACGGCAACCGGGAGCTGTGGGGATCCTTCTCCAAGCAGGAGTGGGACGAGACCATCGCCCGCTTCGACGCGTTCAACCAGAAGTTCTTCGCGACCGGCGAGTTGCTGGGCGGCTTCGGGGTGGCCGACGCGGAGCGGGCCAGGACCGTGCGGGTACGCGACGGGGTCCCCGCGGTCACCGACGGCCCGTACCTGGAGACCAAGGAGTACCTGGCGAGCTGGTGGCTGCTCGACGTCGCCGACGAGCGGCGGGCCCTGGAGATCGCCGCCGAGATCCCGTCCGCGTCCATGCGCGGGGTCGAGGTATGGCCGGTCCTGCACGAGGCCCAGGCCGGCCGTTGACCGGGCGCCCCGGGTCCGACCCACCCGGAGCCGACGAGGACCTGCTGCGCGCGCTCGCCCCGCAGGTACTCGGCGCGTTGCTGCGCCGGTACGGGCGGCTGGACGCGTGCGAGGACGCCGTGCAGGAGGCGCTGCTGGCCGCCGCCACCCAGTGGCCGCGCGACGGGGTACCGGACAACCCCTACGGCTGGCTAGTCACGGTCGCCGCCCGGCGCCTGGCTGACTGGTCACGCAGTGAGATCGCGCGCCGCCGCCGGGAGGACAGCGCCGCCGCCACGACCCCCGCGCAACTGCTCGTCGCGCCGCCCGCCGACCAGCCCGAGCCGGCCGGCCACGACGACACGCTGACCCTGCTTTTCCTGTGCTGCCATCCCGCGCTGTCCCCGCCGTCCCAGATCGCATTGACCCTGCGGGCGGTCGGCGGCCTGACCACCGCCGAGATCGCACGGGCCTTCCTGGTACCCGAGGCCACGATGGCGCAGCGGATCAGCCGGGCCAAGAAGTCCATCCTCGACGCGGGTGCGACGTTCACCCTGCCGCCGGCGGCCCAGCGCCCGCAGCGGCTGGCCGCCGTGCTGCAGGTGCTGTACCTCATGTTCAACGAGGGCTACACGGCCAGCTCCGGCCCGGACCTGCAGCGGCACGACCTGACCGCGGACGCGGTGCGGCTGACCCGCCTGCTGCACACCCTGCTGCCGGGCGACAGCGAGGTGGCCGGGCTGCTCGCGCTGCTGCTGCTGACCGAGGCCCGCCGGGACGCCCGCACCGGACCGGACGGGCGGCTCGTCCCGCTGGACGAACAGGACCGCGGCCGCTGGGACCGCCGCCTCATTGCCGAGGGGACCGCGCTCATCACGGAGACCCTCGGGGGTACCACCGACCTCGGGCCGTACCAGTTGCAGGCGGCGATCGCGGCGGTACACGACGAGGCGCGCCGCGTCGAGGACACCGACTGGCCCCAGATCCTCTCCCTGTACCAGCTCCTGGAGCGGGTCGCCGCGAACCCGGTGGTGACCCTGAACCGGGCGGTCGCACTGTCCATGGTGGACGGTCCGCGGGCCGGGCTGGCACTGCTGGACGAGCTGGCCGGCGACGACCGGATGGCGCGCAACCACCGGCTGCACGCGGTCCGGGCGCACCTGCTGGAGAAGGCCGGCGAGTACGCCGCCGCTGTGGACAGCTACCGGACGGCGGCCCGGTTGACCACCAGCCTCCCGGAACGGCGGTACCTCGAGGACCGGGCGGGCTCCCTCGCCGGCCGTTCCTGACTTCCCAGGCAGGTGGGGAATCCGCACCCTGCCGCCCGGGAACGCCGCGGCCGCACGCTGTGCTCCGTCGGATCCACCCGTTCGAAGGAGCATCCATGAACCGCCTGTGGCGCATCGCCGGCGTCCTCTGCCTAGCCCACCCCGTCCTGCTGCTCGCCGGGTACTCGCAGCAGCGCTCGGCCCCGTTCGGCGCCGTACCGGCGGCCGTCGTGGCCACCTACGCCGGGGTACCGGAGACGAGGATGTACCTCGGCGGCTACGTCGCCGCCCTCGCGTGGCTCGTCCTCATCGCCGCGGTCACCCTGGTGGCCCGGCTGGTGCGCGGTACCGGCGAGACCTCCGGTTGGTTGGCCGGCCTGGCACAGGCGGCCGGGGTCACGGCGGCCGCGGTCACTCTCGCCGGGGCGTTCGCCGGGGCCGGAGGCGCCTACTACGCCGCCCGGCACGGGTACTCGCCGGACGTCGTGGCCGGCATGCACTACATCGCGAAGTTCGCTGACTTCGTCAGCATCGCCACCCTCGGCCTGTGCACCCTGGCCGTCGGCGGGGCGGCCCTGGCCAGCCGGGCTTTGCCGCGCTGGACCGCGTGGCTGAGCGTGGCGGTCGGGGTGCTCGGGACGGCCTCGGGTACCGGCGGCGCGCTGCTCAACTTCTTCACGCTGGTCTGGCTGGCCTGGCTCGTCGTCCTGGCGGTCGTGCTGATGCGCGGGCCGGCGCGGTCCCGGCGGGCCGCGGCGGCCGAGCCCGTCCTGACCGGTGTTGCGTAAACGGCTCTCGGAATTTCCCGCAACCGCTGGCACCATGTCCGGCATGACCAGCGCATCGGGCCGCGTGACGGCCGCCGCGATCCCCTTCGCGGCGGCCGTCCTCGCCGTCGCCGGCGCCCTGGCGGCGGTCTGGGCGCACGCCGGTGGGGCGACCGACCGGGCGTCGGGCGTCGCGCTCGCGGTCGCCATCGCGGCCGTCGCGCTGACCGGCTGCGTGCTCGCCCTCGCCCGCCCGGCCAACCGGATCGGCTGGTTCCTGGTGCTCGCGGCCGCCGCCTGGGGCGTCGGGGAGGGTGACTTCGACACCGCGGTACGCGGGATCGTCACCGCTCCAGGCTCGGTGGCGGGGGCCGGCGCGCTGGCGGTCGCGGGAGCCGCCCTGCGGGCGGTCGGTTGGGCGGGCACGGCCATCGTGGTACCGGCCATCTTCCCCGACGGCCGGCTGCCCGGACCCCGCTGGCGCTGGCTCGGGTACACGATGGTGGGCGCGCTGGCGGCGGCGTTCGCGGGCACGGCGTTGGCCACGGACGTGGAGAGCGACCAGTTGCACGCCGCCGGCTGGCACAACCCGCTGCCGGTACCGTCGTCCGTCGGCGCGCTCGGCGACGCCCTCGCGACGCTGTCCCTGCCGTTGATGCTGGCGACCGTCGGCGGCGGGGTGGCCGCGATGGTGCACCGCTGGCGGCGCGGTGATCCCGCGCGGCGCCGGCAGCTGCTGACCTTCGCGGTGGCGGCGGCGCTGCCGGTCGTCGTCATCCCGACCGCGTTCGGTGCCGGCTGGCCGTCCTGGGTGTTCGCGGCCGCGGTGGCGCCGGTGCCGGCGGCGGTCGGCGTCGCCATCCTCACCGGCGGCCTGTTCGACATCGCCACCGTGGCCAACCGGTCGCTGGTGTGGGGGACGCTGTCGGTGGCGATCGTCGGCATCTACGCCCTGGTCGTCACCGGTACCGGCGCGCTGCTGGGCAACTCCGGCGCCCGCTGGCTGCCCTGGCTCGGTACCGGCGTGGTCGCCGTGTCGTTCGCACCGCTGCGGGAGGCGCTCCAGACCGCGGCGAGCCGGATCACGTACGGGCGTTGGCGGGAGCCCTACGAGGTGCTCGCCGGCCTGTCGCCCCGGATCGAGGCGGCGACCAACCCGGACCGGTTGCTCCGCGACGTCGTCGCCGAGCTCGGCGCCACGCTCGGCCTGACCGGCATCCGGCTGCGTGACGCCGACGGTCGCCCCGTCGCCGGGCAGGGCGCGACACCCCACCCGTCCCCGACCGGGACGCTGGTCCTCACCGCCTACGGCCGCAGGGTGGGCGAACTGCGGTTCGCAGAGCCGGCCAGCCCGCTGCGCCCCGCCGACCGCCGGCTGATGGACGACCTCGCGGCGCAGCTCGCTCTGCTGATGCACGCCCGTTCGCTCACCGAGGATCTCCGGCGGGTCCGCGAGCGGTTGGTGCTGGCCCGCGAGGAGGAGCGCCGCCGGCTGCGTCGCGACCTCCACGACGGGCTGGGGCCCGCGCTGGCCGGCCTGATGCTCAAGGTGGACAGCGCGCGGGCGCTGGTACCGGCCGATCCGGTCGCCGCCGGGCGCGACCTGCTCGTGGTGCGGGACGACATCCAGAACACCGTGGTGGACGTGCGGCGGCTGGTCGAGGGGTTGCGCCCGCCCGCGATCGACGAGCTGGGTCTCGGGCCGGCGCTGACCCAGGCGGTCAGCCGGCTGGCGTCCCTGGCCGGTTCCGGCGTCGAGGTGTCCATCGCCGAGCCGCTGCCGTTGGTACCGGCCGCAGTGGAGGTCGCGATCTACCGCATCGTCTGCGAGGCGGTCACCAACGCGGTCCGGCACGCGGGGGCCGCCCGTTGCCGGGTCGACGTCGCGATGTGCGACAGCGGGCTGCGTGCCTCGGTGGTCGACGACGGCACCGGCCTGGTACCGGACGTGGCGGGTACCGGACGGCCGACCGGCAACGGGCTCGGCACCATGCGCGAGCGGGCCGAGGAGCTGGGCGGCACGCTGCGGATCGAGGCGGGCGAGGACGGCCGCGGTACCCGGGTGACCGCGGTACTGCCGCTGCCCGCCCCGGTACCGGACGAGGTCGCCGCGTGATCCGGGTACTGATCGTCGACGACCATCCGATGTTCCGCGACGGGCTGTCCGCATCGCTGGACCGGCTGTCCGATGTGGAGGTTTCCGGTACGGCCGCCAGTGGCGAGGAGGCGGTCGACCTGGCCCGGGCACTGCGCCCCGACGTCGTGCTCATGGACCTCAACCTGCCCGGGATCTCCGGCGTCGAGGCCACGAGGCGGATCACCGCCGCGACCGGACCCGACCCGGTACCCGCCGTCCTCGCGGTCACCATGGTGGACGACGACGACACCGTGCTTGCCGCGCTGCGGGCCGGGGCCGTCGGGTACATCCTGAAGGGCTCGACCGGCGAGGAGGTGGCCGCGGCGACGCGCACGGCCGCCAGCGGCGGCGCGGTGTTCGGCCCCGGCATCGCCGCCCGGGTCCTGGCGCTGAGCACCGGACGGCGGCCGGTGCAGCGGGACGGCGGGCTGACCGACCGCGAGCGCGACGTGCTCACGATGATCGCCGAGGGCGCCAGCAACGCGCAGATCGCCCGCGCACTCGGGCTGTCGCTGAAGACCGTGCAGAACTACGTGTCGCGCGTACTGGACAAGTTGCAGGTGGCCGACCGCACGCAGGCAGCGCTGCGCGTGCGCGAGGGCCGCACCCCGCTCGGCTGACCGGCGGCTCGGCTGACGATGACCGGCCGGGGCCGGGTACGCGCACCCGGCCCGGGCCTGGCTCGTCCACTATGGGCAGTGCCGGTCAGTCGCAGTCGTCGTCCAGCGTGATGATTACCGCGCTCCCGGTGGCCACTCCCAGCGTGACCGAGCCGTGGCGGACCTTGAGGCGGTCGGCGCGGCCCGGCCGCAGCCGGCCGTCACGCTCCACACTCGCGCCCTGCACCGCGACGCCGGCCGCGCTGTCCAGCGACTGGCCGGTCAGGTGGATGACCTCGGCGTTGCCGTTGCCCCGACCGAGGTCGATGCTGACCGGCACCGCCGCCCCGCCCACCGGATCCTTCTCGATGACCGCGATCCGGGTGCGGCCGTCCTCGCCGCGCACCGCGTACGCGGTCACGTTGTGGTCGCTGGTAAGGGTCACCGGCAGGAACTCGCCGGTACCCATCCGGGTGGCCATGTAGAGGCCGTAGTACTCCGGCGCCGCCGAGTAGATTTTGGCCTCCAGGTCCGCCTGGTTGGCCGCGCAGATCGGCGTGTACCGCTGGAACTTCCCGTTGTACAGCGGACCGTCGCAGATGGCGAAGCCGCCGTGGAAGTTGAGCCCCGCGAAGCCCGCCTGGGCCATGACCATGTTGTAGTCGAAGGCCCACAGCGCCGAGGCGTACACGTCGCTGACGCCCAGGACGCCGCCGCCCACCGCGGAGTTGGTCTCGTCCATCCGGATCGGCAGGCCGACCGCCTTGGCCGAGGCCAGCTCCGGCGCCACGACGCTCAGCTCGCTGCCGTGGATCTGCGGCGACAGCAGCTGGGTGACCGTGCTGGCACCGGTGTAATTGTGCAGTGTCAGCATGCCGATGCGGCTGTGCTCGGCCTGCGCGAACTGGTCGAACCAGGTGGCGATGGTGGCGTTGGGCGAGCTGAGGTCGGGGGCGGCGATGCGGGTACTGGCCACCACGTCGGCGCAGGCCTCCCAGTCCGCCTTGTGCTCGATGAACCCGTAGGGCGCGGGCCGGTACCCGTTGCTGGCGTAGTGGTTGGGCTCGTTGCCGCACTCCGCACCTACCAGCCGGGAGCCGAGGACGCCGAACAGCGTGTGCGCCTCGTCGGCCGCCAGCGCCGGGTCGTAGTGCGCCAGGTTGATGCCGACCTCCGACTTCCAGCCGACCTGGTCGAGGAACTGGTTGAGCCGCGAGATGTCGTTCGGGGTCACGATGTCGGCCACCCAGCCGGGCAGCGGATCGGGCGCGTGCTGCCCCGCCGGTACCCACAGTGTGTCCCGGTCGAGCTGGTTGCCGGCGATGCGCACGTTGCTGCGCCCGAGGTTGCGGTACAGCGCGACCAGGTTGCCCTTGGTCGCGTCGAAGTTGCCGGTACAGCCGCCGCTCGTGCAGTCGGCCGACAACTCCCGCATCTCGTAGGACAGCCCCACGAAGTCGGAGGGCAGGCTGCCTAACGGATGCGCGCGGTCGACGGCGATGGCGGTGGTCGGGTCGGCCGCGACGGCCGACGCCGCGCCGGTCAGTTGACCGACCGCGGCGATGAGGACCGCGACCGTACCGGCCACGGCCAGACGGCGGAGTCGAGTCATGTCTCTCCTCTCGTCAACGGATACGGGCCGGCCACGTTGCCGGCCACACAACACCGCCCGGCCGGGACCGGGCACGCCGGGGCCGGCCGGGCGGTTCGCTCACTACTTGCGGACGTCGATGTAGTCGAGGTTCGCCGCGCCGCCGGCCGTGGTGGCCACCGCCGCGATCGTGTTGCCACCCGCGTTCAACGCAACTGTCAGCGAAGCGTTCGCCCAGGTGTCCCAGTTCGCCGTCACCGGGAAGTCCAGAGTGGACACCGCCACCCCGTTCACCCGGATCGATGCCGGCCGGGAAGCCGTCGTCCCGTTCGAGTACCGGAACGTCACCGTCGCGGTACCGGCTGACGCGGCGGTCACCGTCCACGTCATCGACGCACCCTTCGCGTTGACCGTGTTGCAGAACCCGGTACCCGAGAACCCGGTGTGGTCCGAGTCGATCGTCCCCTGGCAGGTACCGGCCTCCGCCTCGTACCGCGTAGTGGTGGGCGATGGCGACGGGGACGCGCTGCGGGTCGGGCTCACCGACGGGCTCGGGCTTGGGCTCCCGCCGCCGGAGGCCGGACCGACGTCGGCGGTCGTCAGCGGCTCCCGGAGCGGGCCGGCCGCGCCGAACTCGTCCGCGCCGACATCCTTGGCACCGCTGCGCGTCTGGCCGTCCATGTCCAGGGTCACCTGGGGGAAGGTGCCCTGCGCCGCGTCGATCGCGGGACTGCCCAAGGACAGCCGGTACAGGCCGGCCGGGTCGAGGGTCAGCTTCGGGTTGGCCGTCGTGTACCCGCTGGCCGGCATCGCGCCGCCGGTCACACCGTTGAGCATGTTGCCCTGGTACTTGAGGCTGGTACCGCCGGCCGAGGTCTCCGCCGTGCCGCCGGTACCGCTGATGATGTTGTCCGCCACGGTCACGTCGCTCGGCTGGAACGCCTTGCCGCCGTCACCCATCTGGATCGGCGAGGCCTGGTCGTTGACGAACGTGTTGAACGCGACCAGCGCGTGGTCCACGGCCTCGTGGTCGGTGCCGCTCGTGGTGTCGTCGCGCACCTCGCCGCCGCCGATCTCCAGCGCCTGGCCGGTGCTGTTCTCCACGACGTTGTTGATGACCACGTGGTTGTTGCCGAACATCCGGATGCCGGTGCTGTTGCCCAGCAGGTAGTTGCCCTCGACCGTGTTGTTCCAGCCGTGCCGCAGCGTGATGGTTCCCTTGCTGTTGCGCAGGGTGTTGTACCGGATGATGTCGCTTGTGGACTTGACCGAGATGACCTCGAGGTCGCCGTCGCACCGCTCGAACAGGTTGTACTCCACCAGGGCGTGCGCCGCGCTGTGCTGCCGCCCGGACAGCCCGACCCGGATCGACTCCCCGCCGTTGGCGCCGGTATAGGACTGGTCCAGGAAGTAGTTGTGGTGGATCCAGGTGTTCTGCGCCATGCCGCTGCTGCCCGGCCCGACCACCTCGATGAAGTTGCCGATCGTGCTCTTGTGCTGGAACGTGTTGTGGTCGATCTGCGCGTCGTCGCCGGCCACCGTCACCCAGTACTGGACGCTGCCGGCCATCTGGAAGGTGTTGCGGGTTACCTGGATGTGCGTCGCGCCGACGGGGATGGACAGTCCCTGCGAGCCGGTGAGTGTGAAGCCGGACAGCGTGACGTAGGACGTGCTGGCGCCGATGGTGAAGCCGCCGCTTCCGGTGATGGTCGCGCCACCCACGTGCTGCGCCCGTACGACGATCGGCGCGCTCGCGGTACCCGACCTGGAGATGCTGATGTCGCTGCTCGTCGAGTACGACCCGTCGGCGAGCTGGATGACGTCGCCCGGCGAGGCGCTGGACAGCGCACTCTGCAGGGCGGAGATCGAACTGACCAGCTGGGTCGCCGCGGGCGTGATGGCCGCGATGCCGGGCCAGGCGAGCGCGACCGGGATGGCCGCGACGGCGATGGCGGCCGTACCGAGGACGAACCAGCGCCCCCGTCTAGAGAGTTGGGTCATCTGAACAGCTCCGGCTACGAGTGGGGGTGCGCGGCGGACCGTCTGCCGCCCGCTGGCAAGCGCTAGCCAACGCTATGAGCCCACACTCACGGAAATCAATCTTCGTTCAGCCGGGCGGGAAACGGGGTTTACACGGCCACCCGCGGTACGGGACGGCTCGCTGCGGGTGTCGCGGTCACCGCCCGCCGGACACATATGTGGACAGGACGGCGGCCTCGCCACGCAGCCGCTCCGCGCGCTCGGGACGGCCCGCCCGCTCGTACCCGCGCGCCGCCTCCTCGCGCTCGGCCACCGCATCGCGCACGATGCCGGCCACGTCGTCCTCGCTCAACTCGCGCCGGGCCACCTCGGCCGCGCCGACCCCGAGCGGGCTCCGCTCGATGGCCAATCCACCGTCCGCTGTGGACGTCGCGGGTACCGCCTCGGCGTTATCGATCGCACCCAGCGTCGCGCGCAGCGCGCCGACCGCTACCCGGTCGCCGGCCTTCATCGCCACCCGCAGCGCGGCCCGCATCCGGTCCCGCAACGGCGCACCGGTGGCGCCGGACGGCGGCCCGCCGTGCTCGATCGACACGCCGGAGAGGCTACCCCGGCGCGCTACCGTTGGCGCGTGGATTCCGTCCTGGACGCAGCTGCGCATCCACCCGTCTGGCGGCTGCTGCTCGGCTACGTCCGACCGCACCGGTGGACCCTTGTCGCCGGCGGGCTGCTGAGCCTGGCCACCGCCGCCACCGGGCTGGCCCTGCCCCTGGTTGCCCGGCGCCTCATCGGGGAGCTGGGCGCGCACCGCCAGGTGACCGACATCGCCCTGCTGATGACCGGCCTGGTGCTGGCCAACACTGTGATCGGCGCGACCGGCGGGTATCTGCTGCGCCGCACCGCCGAGTCCGTCGTACTCACCGCCCGGCTCGGCCTGGTCGCCCGGCTGCTGCGGCTGCGCATCGCCGCCGTGGACCGCAGCGAACCCGGCGACCTGATGGCCCGGGTCACCGCCGACACCACGCTGCTGCGCGAGGTCACCACCGACTCGCTCGTCGGCGGGTTGACCGGCGTCGTCACCGCGCTCGCCACGCTGGTCATGATGGCGCTGCTCGACCCGGTACTGCTCGGCGTGACGCTCGGTGCGCTCGCCCTTGCCGGCGCCGTGATCGGACAGGTGGTCCCGCGGATCAACCGGGCCGCCCGCCGGGCGCAGGAGTCGGTCGGCGTGATGGGTGCCGCGCTGGAGCGGATGTTCGGCGCGTTCCGCACCGTCAAGGCGTCCGGCGCCGAGGGGCGCGAGGGGAAGCGGGTACGCTCCGCCGCCACCGACGCCTGGAGGTCGAGCGTCCGCGCGGCGCGCTGGCAGGCGCTCGCCGGCAACACCGCCGGCCTGGCGATCCAGATCGCCATCATCCTGGTCCTGTCCGTCGGCGGCGCGCGGGTCGCGGCGCATCGGATCAGCGTGGGTACCCTCGTCGCCTTCCTGCTCTACGTCTACTACCTCATGCCGCCGATCTCGCAGCTCGTCTCCGCGGTCAGCCAGTACCAGGTGGGCGCCGCCGCGGTCGGGCGCATCCGCGAGGTGCAGGCGCTGCCCGTCGAGCCCGAGGACCAGCCGGCCGCCGTGGTCGGCCCCGCCGCCGGACCAGCCGCGGTCGCGTTCGAGGCCGTCAGTTTCCGGTACCGGCCGGAGCTGGCCCTCGTGCACCGGGGCGTCGACTTCACCATCGAGCCGGGCGGGATGACCGCCTTCGTCGGGCCCTCGGGCGCCGGCAAGACGACCGTGTTCTCGCTCATCGAACGGTTCTACGAACCCGAGCAGGGCCGGGTGCTGCTCGACGGCGTGGACGTCCGGGACTGGCCCACCAGTACCCTCCGCGCGCAGATCGGCTACGTGGAGCAGGACGCGCCGGTACTGTCCGGTACCCTCCGGGAAAATCTGCTCTTCGGCGCGCCCGACGCGAGCGACGAGGCGCTGCGCGAGGTGCTGGCCACCGCCCGCCTGGACGCGCTCGTGGCCGGGCTGCCGGACGGCTTGGAGACGACGGTCGGGCATCGCGGCACGAAGCTGTCGGGCGGCGAGCGGCAGAGGGTCGCGGTGGCCCGCGCGCTGCTGCGCCGCCCCCGCCTGCTCCTGCTGGACGAGGCGACCTCGCAGCTCGACGCGGTCAACGAGGCGGCGCTGCGCGACACGATCGCTGACGCGGCCCGCACGACCACGGTGCTCGTGGTCGCCCATCGGCTGTCGACCGTGACCATGGCCGACCGGATCGTCGTGATGGACGGCGGGCAGGTGCGCGCCGTCGGTACCCATGCGGAGCTGGTTGCCGCCAACCCCCTCTACGCGGAGCTGGCCGCGACGCAGTTCCTCGCGACCGCCGACGCTCCGGCCTGACCGGTCAGTCAGCCGCCGGCCACTGCCGCGCAGGCGGTGTTTACTGGGGGTCATGGCATTGGATGGTGAGTACGGGCCCAGCCCGTCGGAGTGGGTACGGGACCAGGTCGAGAAGTACGAGTCGTCGGGCGGCACGGATGGCACCACGCTTCGCGGGATGCCCGTCGTCGTGATGACGATGCGCGGTGCCCGCTCCGGAAAGCTGCGCAAGGTGCCCGTAATGCGGGTGGAGCACGACGGCACCTACGCGGTGGTCGCGTCCAAGGGCGGCGCTCCAGAGCACCCGCTGTGGTACCACAACCTCATCGCCAACCCGCGGGTGGAGCTGCAGGACGGCCCGGACCGGCGCGAGGTGACGGCCCGGCAGGTGAGCGGGGACGAGCGGGCGGTGTGGTGGGACCGGGCGGTCGAGGCCTACCCGGACTACGCCGAGTACCAGCTCAGGACGCAGCGCGAGATCCCCGTATTCGTCCTCGAGTGACGGGACGCCGGCCGCGCACGGCCCTCGCCGCGGTGTGAACGCCGCCGCCAGCCTCACCGCACCGCGGCGAGGGTCTGCTCGATCTGCCTCACGTGGGCCCGGTCGTGCCCGGCGCTGGTCTCCACGAGCAGCCGGAGGCTGACCTCACCGCGCTCGGAGTGCACGCCGATGCGCTGCCAGTCCCCGTCCTTCACTGCACCCAGCATCAGCAGGTTGGGCCCGCGCATCGCCTCGAACGCGTCCAGCAGGACGGCGAAGTCGGGGCGGGCGAGCGCCGCCCAGGCGACCTGGTCGTAGCCGGTCAGCGTGGGCCGGTCCTGGGCGAGGACGAGCCTGGCCCGCCAGGACAGCGCCACCTCGGCGTCCCAGATGTGCCCGAGCACCTCGAAGACGGACCACTCGCCGGGCTCCGGGCGCCGGTTGAGCACCTCGTCCGGTACCCCGGCGGTCAGCTCGCGGATCGCCGAGCCGGTCGACGCGAGCACGTCCAGTGGGTCCTGCCCGCCCAGCAACGCCACCATTTCCCGCTGGTACCCGGCCGGGTCGCCGACCGGGTCCGCCTTGACGATCCGCTCCTCCATCACGCCCTCCCCCACGGTGCCGCCGTACGCCGGGTCGAGCCTATGGGGACCCGGCTGAGCCGGTCACGGCCATTACCTGCCAACCGACCGCTGGTTCCTGCCGTTGTGCCGGTCGCTCGCCGGCCCGGCCGCGCGACCGTCCATCGAGGACGGTCTAGGCGGAAGGCTGCGACGCCCGGAGCCGGTCGGCGAAGGCGCGGGCCGCGGCGCCCGGATCCTCGGCCTCCGTGATCGCGCGTACCACGACCACCCGGCGCGCCCCGCGCGCGATCACCTCGTCCAGCCGATCCAGGTCCTCGATGCCACCGATCGCGAACCACGGTCTCTGTGGGGCCGAGGCTGCGGCATGCCCCAGGAGGGAGAGCCCAGCGGCCGGCCGGCCCGGCTTCGTCGGCGTCGTCCAGGTCGGACCCGCGCACACGTAATCGACGCCCCGCTCCCCCACGCCCGCGTCGAACTGCTCCGGCGAGTGCGTCGAGCGGCCGATCAGCACCTCGTCGCCGAGGATCTCCCGGGCCGCCGGTACCGGCAGGTCGTCCTGGCCCAGATGCAGTACCGGAGCCCGGCTCGCCCGCGCCACGTCCGCGCGGTCGTTGACCGCCCACAGCCGGCCGTGCCGCTCGGCGGCCGCCGCGAAGACCTCCAGGCAGCGCAGCTCGTCCCGGGCCTCCATGCCCTTCTGCCGCAACTGCACGATGTCCACCCCGTTCGCGAGCACCGCGTCCAGGAAGTCGACCAGGTCG
>CAZYCD010000034.1:0-30829 GCA_964645345.1 uncultured Micromonosporaceae bacterium | reverse complement strand
TCATGAACCGCTCGACGATCGTGGCCGCCTTGTCGATCTCCTTCTGCGGTACCGCCGGCAGGCCGAGCCCGCGGGCGGACTGCGCGACGAACGACAGCGCGGTCACCGAGACCCGCGCGAGATCCTCCCGGGCCTGCTCGGCGGAGATGTCCAGCAGTTGGCCCAGCCCCCAGTACGGTGCGAGCATCGCCACGGCGGACTGCACGTCGACCCGGATGTCGCCGGAGTGCACCGGCACCGGGAACGGCTCGGCGGGCGGCAGGCCCGGCCCGAACTTGCCGTCGACCAGCAGCGCCCAAACGTTTCCGAACGAGATCTTGCCGATCAGATCCTCGATGTCGACGCCGCGGTAGCGGAGCGCCCCACCTTCCTTGTCAGGTTCAGCGATCTCGGTCTCGAAGGCGATCACGCCCTCCAGACCAGGCTTGAAATCGGACATCTTGCTCTCCTGGATCTTGTGTCCTCGCTGACGGGACCCGCGCCGTGCGTGTTGAACGATGTTGCGGATAGGTTTCATCTTGCCTGGCGGGTAACTCGCTGGGCGAGTTGACCGCCATGTGCTACTCGCGACATCTTCCCCGTCGGCCGGCCGTCGATGCGATGGATCCGTGCGCGATTGTGTTCCCGACAACAGTTCTTCGCGCAGCAAAGCGTACGGGGGAAGGATGAGTGGGGGCACCCGGCGGTCGTGATCGGAAGGAACGAGGTGAGCTACCACACGTTCGAGGACATGCGTCGCGAGTACTCGGGGGGCGAGCTCGACGAGCGTGATCTGGCCGGGGACTGGCCCACCCAGTTCGGCCGCTGGCTGAGTGAGTGCGCCAGGGCCGGGCTGCCGGAGCCGAACGCGATGGTGGTGGCGACCGCCGGCCCGGACGGCCGGCCCAGCGCCCGCACCGTCCTGTTGAAGGGGTACGACGCGGCCGGGTTCGTGTTCTTCACCAACTACGAGTCGCGCAAGGGCGGGGAGCTGGCCGTCAATCCGCAGGCCAGCCTGGTCTTCCCGTGGTTCGCCATGTTCCGCCAGGTACTCGTGGTGGGGACGGTGGAGCGGACCAGCCGCGAGGAGACCGAGGCGTACTTCGCCACCCGGCCGCGCGGCGCGCAGCTCGGCGCGTGGGCCAGCCCGCAGTCCCGCCCGCTGGCCGGTGGCCGCGCGGAGCTGGAGGCCGCCTGGCGCGGCGCCGAGGAGCGGTTCGGCGACGATCCGGTACCGGCGCCGCCGCACTGGGGCGGCTTCCGGGTGGTACCCGAGACGGTCGAGTTCTGGCAGGGCCGGGTCAGCCGGCTGCACGACCGGCTGCGCTTCCGCCGTACCTCCGGCGGCGACTGGATAGTGGAGAGACTGGCACCGTAGTGGACACAGAAGCTTCAGCGCTGGGCGCGGCGGACACCGAGGTCGTCACGCCACGCCGGGGCGCCTGGCGGAAGGTCGCCATCGACGTCCGGCCGCTGCGCCACCCGGCGTACCGGCGGATCTTCGCCGGCAACGTCACGTCGTTCTTCGGCTCTCAGTTCACCGCGGTCGCGGTACCGGTGCAGATGTACCAGCTGACCCACTCGACGCTCTGGGTCGGATACCTGGGCCTGGCCGGGCTGGTACCGCTGCTGGTGTTCGCGCTGTGGGGCGGCGCCCTGGCCGACGTGCTTGACCGGCGCCGGCTGCTGCTGACCAGCTCGATCCTCATGTGGGCGGTGACGCTGGCCCTGCTGGTCCAGGCGCTGCTGCGACTGGACAACCCCGGGCTGCTGCTCGTCCTCGTGGCGCTGCAGTCGGCGGCTGTGGCGGTGCGGATGCCGACCGGCTCGGCGATCATCCCGCGGATCGTCGACCGGGACGAGGTGCCGCAGGCCAACACCCTCAACTACACCGCCAGCACCGCGGCCTCGGTCGCCGGGCCGCTGGCCGCGGCCGTGTTCATCCAGCACGGGGTCGGCTGGGCCTACGCCGTGGACGCGCTCACCTTCACGCTGGCCCTGTGGGCGGCGCTGCGGCTGCCCGCGCTGCCGCCGCAGGAGGCGACCGAGGCGCGCACCGGGCGCCTGTCCGACGTCGCGTTCGGCCTCAGGTACATCGCGACCACGCCGGTACTGCTGCTGTCCTTCGTGGTCGACATCATCGCCATGGTGCTGGCCCAGCCCAGGGCGCTGTTCCCGGCGATCTCCGCGCAGCGGTTCGGCGGCGGCGGCATCGGCTGGCTGTACGCCTCGATCGCGCTCGGCTCGGTGATCGCCGGGCTGACCTCGGGGTGGATCGCGCGGGTACGCCGGCAAGGTGTGGCGCTGATCGTCGCGGTGGTGGCCTGGGGCCTCGCGGTGGCCGCCGCGGGGCTGGCCCGGCAGTTGTGGCTGTGCGTGCTGCTGCTGGCCGTCGGCGGAGCGGCCGACCTGGTCAGTGCGATCTACCGGCAGACGATCCTGCAGACCTACGCCCCCGACCGGCTGCGCGGCCGGCTGCAGGGCGTGTTCACCGCGGTGGTGGCGGGCGGCCCCCGGCTCGGCGACATCCGGGCGGGCGCGACCGCGGTGCCACTCGGGCTGACCGGCGCCTGGGTGGGCGGCGGGATCGCGGCGGCGGCTCTGGCCGTGGTACTGGCCTTTGCGTTCCCGGCTCTGGCCAGGTACACGACCCGCTGAACGGACGCGGCTGACGGACGCTGGCCGGTTGCCGCTCCGACAAGCTGCGCGGCCTGCGTTAGGGTCGCCGTCATGGATCACAAGGACCCACCCTCGGGTACGCAGTGGACGATCCGCGACGGTGACCACGAGGCCGTGGTGGTCGAGGTCGGCGGCGGCCTGCGGGCCTACCGCCACGCCGGCCGCGAGGTGCTCGACGGGTACCCGGCCGACGAGCTGTGCCCCGCCTCCGCGGGATCGGTACTGGCGCCGTGGCCCAACAGGATCCGGGACGGCCGGTACACAGTGGACGGGGTGACCCACCAGCTCGCGCTCTCCGAGCCGGCCGCGAACAACGCGATCCACGGCCTGGTCCGGTGGGTACCGTGGCAGGCCGTCGAGGTGTCCGAGCGCGCGGTGACCGTCGAGTACACCCTGCCGGCCCAGCCCGGGTACCCGTGGACGCTCCGGCTCGGTACCACCTGGGAGGTCGGCGCCGACGGCCTGCGCGCCACCCACCGGGCGACCAACCTCGGCGACCGGCCCGCCCCGTTCGGCCTCGGCGTGCACCCCTACCTCGCGGTCCCGGGCCGGGTCGAGGACGTGATGCTCACCGTGCCCGGCCGCACCCGCCTGCTGCTGGACGGCCGCAAGCTGCCGATCGGGGCGGCCCGGGTGGCCGGCGGCGACCGAGACTTCACGGCTGCGCGCGCGATCGGCGGCACCCAGCTCGACGACGCCTTTGGCGAGCTACCCGACGGCGGCTCCCGGGTAAAACTGTCCACTGTGGATGGAGAGCCGATCGCATCGGTCTGGGCGGAAGACGCCTTCCGCTGGTGGCAGGTGTTCACCGGCGACCCGCTGCCCGCGCCGCGCACCCGCCGGTCGGTCGCGGTCGAGCCGATGACCTGCCCGCCCGACGCCTTCCACTCCGGCCGCGACGTCATCACCATCGAACCCGGCGACACCTGGCAGGGCAGCTGGGGCATCACCCCGGGGCGGTAGTCATGGAACTGGACAGCGTCATCAGGCGGCGGCGGATGGTCCGCAACTACGACCCGGACCGGCCGGTACCGGCGCAGGTCGTCGAGCGGCTGCTGGACTACGCGATCCGGGCACCCTCGGCCGGGTTCTCGCAGGGCTGGGGCTTCCTGGTGCTGACCGAGCCCGGCGACCGCGCCCGGTTCTGGGCGGCCACGGTCCCGCCCGATTCGGGGCCGCCGGACTCCTGGCTCTCCGGAATGAGCCGGGCACCGCTGATCATCGTGCCGCACTCCAACCGGGAGGTGTACCTCGACCGGTACGCGGCGCCGGACAAGGGCTGGACGGACCGGGACGAGGCGCGCTGGCCGGTGCCGTACTGGCACATCGACGCCGGGTTCGCCAGCCTGCTGATGCTGCTCGGCGCGGTGGACGCCGGGCTGGGCGCCTGCTTCTTCGGGATCCCCCCACAGTCCCTGACAACCTATCGGGCCGCGTTCGGCGTCCCAGAGGAGTACCTGCCGATCGGTGCGATCACCGTGGGCTATCCTGCGCCCGACCGGCGGTCACCATCCCTGCGGCGCGGGCGGCGCGGCGTGGACGAGGTGGTGCACCGGGGGCAGTGGAGGGCGGCGCGGTAATGGTCGGCGGGGGCCGGCCGCTACGCTGGCAGCGAATGGTGGACGGGGAGCGCGCGCGAGGGGGAGGCGACCCGGGGTGATCTTCAAAGCCGTGCGGGACGGCCGGCCGTACCCTGAGCACGGCCTGACCATGAAGGAGTGGGCCGAGATCCCGCCGCGCCCGGTCCGCCTCGACCAGCTGGTCACCACCAAGCGCGAACTCGCCCTGGACCGGCTGCTGGCCGAGGACTCCACCTTCTATGGCGACCTGTTCCCGCACGTCGTCCAGTGGGAGGGCGGCCTCTACCTGGAGGACGGGCTGCACCGCGCGCTGCGCGCCGCCCTGCAGCAGCGCACCACCATCCACGCCCGCGTCCTGCTGCTGCCGAGACCATGATGAGCGACCCACTGGACCTGCTCGGCCTGGATGAGCTGCACACCGACGAGGAGCGGCAGATCCGGGACGTGGTGCGCAAGGTCGTGGACGACCGGGTCCGCCCGTACGTGGCCGGCTGGTACGAGGAGGGTCGGGCGCCGGTACGGGAGCTGACCAAGGTGTTCGGCTCGCTGGGGCTGCTGGGCATGCACCTGACCGGGTACGGGTGCGCCGGCTCCTCCGCGGTTGCCTACGGGCTGGCCTGCCTGGAGCTGGAGGCCGCCGACTCCGGGGTGCGCAGCCTGGTCAGCGTCCAGGGCTCGCTGGCCATGTACGCCATCTGGCGGTACGGCAGCGAGGAGCAGAAGCAGGACTGGCTGCCCAGGATGGCGGCCGGCGACGCGATCGGCTGCTTCGGGCTGACCGAGGCCGACCACGGCTCCGATCCCGGCTCGATGGCCACCCGGGCGCGCCGGGACGGGGACGACTGGGTCCTGACCGGCGGCAAGATGTGGATCACCAATGCCCCGGTCGCCGACGTGGCCGTCGTGTGGGCCGGTACGCCCGACGGTGTCCGCGGTTTCGTCCTACCGACCACGGCGGCCGGCTTCAGTGCCCGCGAGATCAGCCACAAGATGTCCCTGCGCGCCTCGGCCACCGGCGAGATCGTGCTCGACGAGGTGCGGCTGCCCGACTCGGCGCGGCTGCCGGAGGCGCGCGGCCTGCGCGCCCCGCTGTCCTGCCTGACCCAGGCGCGGTACGGGATCGTGTGGGGCGCCCTGGGTGCGGCCCGCGACTGCCTGTCGACCGCGCTGCGGTACGCGACCTCGCGGGAGCAGTTCGGCCGGCCGCTGGCCGGCTTCCAGCTCACCCAGGCCAAGCTGGCCGACATGGCGCTCGAACTGCAGAAGGGCTACCTGCTGGCGGTGCACCTCGGCCGCCGCGCCGATGCCGGCGGGCTGCGCCCCGAGCAGGTCAGCATCGGCAAGCTCAACAACGTCCGCGAGGCCATCGCCATCGCCCGGCAGTGCCGGACCATCCTCGGCGCGAACGGCATCAGCGGCGAGTACCCGGTCATGCGGCACGCCAATAACCTGGAGAGCGTGCTGACCTACGAGGGCACGTCCGAGATACATCAACTGGTCATCGGCCAGGCATTGACCGGCTTGTCTGCTTTCGACTAACCCGCTCGGGCGTTCAGCGGTCGCGGGCGTCGTACGTTACCCCTACCCTGATGACTATGGCAGCGGATCAGTCGAACCAGCCGGGCCGGCCGGGTCTTCCCGCCGGTTCGGGGGCGGATGAGCCGACCGTGCGGCAGCCGGCCCGGCGCGATCCGCACCCCACCGCGCAGCTTCCCGAGGTCGACACCGGCACGGGTTGGCCGGATGGCGACGAGGACGCGGGCGACCGCGGGGTTCGCACGATGACCCGTCGGGACGCCGACGGTGACGTTGACGACGGCTTCTACGGCCGGCCCCGTCGCAGTCGCGCCGCGGGTTGCCTGTTCTGGCTGGCCGGCCTGGTGGCGTTGCTGGTCGTGCTCGGGCTCGGGCTCAAAGTGGCCGGCCTGTGGCCGCACTTCTCCAACCCGTTCGCGGCGAAGAAGACCGACCGCAGCCAGCCGACCCTGCTGCTGTCCATTCAGGACCTGTCCCGGTTCGAGGCGGCCAGCGGTAACTTCCAGGAAGTGATCGACGTCCAGAAGGACCGCTCGTTCATCCCGGACATCATCTTCAACGACCGCACGCTGTTCGTCTGCGTCGGCTCGGTCGACGCGTACGTCGACTTCCGCAACATCGGCCAGGGCGACATCACCGACAGCCCCGACCACAAGACGGTGACCGTGAAGCTGCCGGCCGCCCAGCTGGACAAGGCCAACATCGATCACGACAAGAGCTACGTGTTCGCCACCCAGCAGGGCATCGTCAACCGGATCGGCGACGTGTTCAACAACAACCCCAACAAGCAGCAGGAGCTCTACCAGCTCGGCGAGCAGCGGATCAACCAGGCCGCCAAGGACAGCGGGCTGGTACAGCGTGCCGAGGACAACACCAAGGGGATGCTGACCCAGTTGCTGCGCTCGCTGGGGTACACGACCGTCACCGTCACCTTCGCCGCGCCATGATGACGTGACCGCGTCCGTAGGCCGCGGTCCGGCACATGGGATGGCTCTCCGTGAAAGAATCGATCACCTTCTGTGATCGAGGAGCGTCAGTGGCTGCCCGCGGATCGACCGACGCCAAGGTGTGGACGAAGTACCGGGGGGCATGCCGTGGCGGAGTCGCGGTAAACGTGGTTGAGTGCTAACAGGTTGCGGTAACGGCGTCGTTACCAACCAAAAATGGCACGTTTACCCGATGGGCAAGCTCAATACTCTTCGTAACAGTACATCCCTCGGGGCGGGACAAGGGCCTGCCGGCGGCTGAGTGCGTGGGAGGTGACGGGGTGGCGACCGTCGCGCTCAAAGACGTGACCAAGGTGTTCGCGGACGGCACCGTGGCCGTCGACAACGTCAGTCTCGACGTTGGCGACGGCGAGTTCATGGTGCTGCTCGGGCCTTCCGGCTGCGGCAAGTCGACCGTCCTGCGGATGGTCGCCGGGTTGGAGGACCCGACCTCGGGCGCCATCGTGCTGGACGGGGAGCTGGCCAACGACCTGGCGCCCCGGGACCGCAAGATTGCCATGGTCTTCCAGGACTTCGCGCTGTACCCGCACATGTCGGTCGGTGACAACATCGGCTTCCCGCTGCGGTTGTCCGGTGTGGACGCTGAACCGCGCTCCGAGCGGGTCGCGGACGTGGCCAGCGCGCTGGGCATCGGCGACGTGCTTGCCCGCCGGCCCTCGCAGCTGTCCGGTGGCCAGCGCCAGCGGGTCGCGATGGGGCGGGCCATCGTCCGCCGGCCCGGCCTGTTCCTGATGGACGAGCCTCTGTCCAATCTGGACAGTGGTCTGCGCGCCGAGTTGCGCGCCGAGATCTCCGGGCTCACCCGGGAGCTCGGCGTGACCACCCTGTACGTGACGCACGACCAGGCCGAGGCGCTGACCATGGCCGACCGGGTCGCCATCATGCGGCGCGGCGTGCTGCAGGACGTGGGTACCCCGACCCAGGTGTACGGCCGGCCCGCGACGCTCTACGTCGCCGCCTTCCTCGGCGCGCCCCGGATGAACCTGCTGGAGGCCCAGGTCTACGTGCACCTGGACCGGCACATCGCGCTGCACATGGGCGACCAGACCCTGTACCTACCGTGGAACGACATCCGCGCCCGGGCGATCGCGCACTACCACGGCGAGCGGATCGTCGTGGGCATGCGGGCCGAGGCCCTCACGCCGGTACCGATCGACACCGAGGGCGACGTGCTGCGCGGTCGCATCCGGTACCTGGAGCACCACGGTCACGAGTCCCTGGCCTTCCTCGACATCGGCGCCTACGCGGTCGTGGTGGACGACATCGGCGGTACCCCGCCCGACATCAGCGCCCCGCGCGGCCTGCGCCGGTTCGGCAGCCTGGTGAAGCGGGTCGCCGGCGGCCGGACGGGCGACGACGACCTGGTATCGGTCGGCGCGGGCGCGCACAACGGTGCGTTCAACGGCGGCCGTCCCCAGCCGGGCGGGCGCAACGCCCCCGGAGTCTTCTCCGACGCCGGGCGCCACCACCGCCGCCCCGCCGAGCTAGCCGTGCGGTTGGCGCCCTACCCGGCGGTGGGCAGCGGGCACCCGCTGGCCGTCGCGGTGCGCATGGAGGCCCTGCACTTCTTCGACGACCGCGGCCAGCGCATCGACGTCGGCTGGAGATGACAGCAGGCGCGATCTGAGCCCGACGCCCGACGGTGGGGCGGCGCGGCCGCCAACTAACTCGGCGTGCCGAAGTCCTGCGTCCAGTACGGCGTGTGATTGGCGTTGTAGGCCAGCCCGACGCCGATGTTGCGCAGGTTGCAGTTCAGGATGTTCGCCCGGTGGCCAGCGCTGTTCATCCAGGCGTCCATCACCGAGGCCGGCGTTGCCTGGCCGGCGGCGATGTTCTCCGCCGCGCTGGAGAACTTGTACCCCGCATTGGTGATCCGGGTCCACGGCGTCACGCCCTCCGGCGTGTTGTGGTCGAAGTAGTTGCGGATGGCCATGTCCTGCGAGTGGCCGCGGGCGGCGGTGACCAGCCGTGAGTCCACAGTCAACGCCGTGCAGCCGGCCTTGGCCCGCTCCTGGTTGACCAGCGTGACCACCTGGTCCTCGTAGCTCGTGTTGCCCGCCGGCTTCGCGGTGCTACGGGTCGCGGCCGGTGTTGGCGACGCCGGCACCGGCGACAGCGTGGCGGACGGGCTGCCCGACGGCCCGATCTGCGCGAGCCGGGCTACGCCCCCGTCCGAGGCCGAAGGATCCGGGGGCGCGGTCGTCGAGGCCGATGCCGCCGGGTCGGCCACGGCGCGGGTCGACTCGTGGAAGCCGTGGGTGATGAGGGTCGCGAAGACGGTGATCGCCGCGGCCAGCGCGGCGATGGCCACACGCCACATCGTGTTGCGCCAGATCGGGCGGGCGGCCCGCCGGCGACCGCGGCGCGGGCGGGTCTCATCGAGGTCGATCTGACTGACCGGATCGAACACCGTGGCCTCCGTCGAGTTCGGGTTCACACGCCGCGAACCGGCGACAACTCACCGCGAATCGATAGAACTACGCGAACCCGATGAGACTAGCGGGTTCCGGTGACCGGTGGGCGCTGCGGGGGGACAGTACTTGACGGTGCTCTTCGATGGCCATAGATTCGGGCGCAATGAACAGGCAACCTTCCTGACAATGAGGCCCGTCTTCCCGGAGGCTCGCGATGCGACGGATCGGTCCCATCATCGGCATCGCTGTGCTGGCGCTCGCCGGCGCGGGTACCGGCGTGGTGTCCGCTCCGGCCGACGCGGCGGTCGCCGGGCTGGTGCGGGTGGACCAGGTGGGGTACCTGCCCGGTGACGTGAAGGTCGGGTACCTGATGGCGCCCGGGCCGGTACGCGGGGCGATGTTCAGCGTGCTCGACGTTTCCGGCCACACGGTCCTGAGCGGCCGGGTCGGCGGTACCAGCCGGGGATCGTGGAACGCGCGGTACCCCGACGTGTACCCGATCACTTTCAGCGGCCTGACCCGCCCCGGCCGGTACCGGATCCGGGTCGGCGGGTCGGCGGCCGGTACCTCGCCGGACTTCGTCATCGGCGGCGCGGACGCGCTCTACGGCGGCCTCGTCGCCGACGGCGTCGCGTTCTTCCAGGTGCAGCGCGACGGCCCGGACGTGATCCGCGGCGCGCTCGGGCGACGGCCCTCGCACCTCAACGACGCGGCCGCGAAGGTCTACGCCCTGCCGCACTTCGAGCCGGGCGGCAGTGACGTGATCACCGACGCCGAGCTGACCAGGATCGGCGGGCCGGTGGACGTCGCCGGCGGCTGGTTCGACGCCGGCGACTACCTCAAGTTCACGCACACCACGGCGTACGGCGCGGTCACCCTGCTGCTCGCGCAGCGCGCCCTCGGCCCGGCCGCACCATCCACATTGGACGCGGAGGCCCGGTACGGCGTGCAGTGGCTGGACAAGATGTGGGACCAGGCGACCAGGACGCTGTACCTGCAGGTCGGCATCGGCTCGGGCAACTCGGCCGGTACCTTCCTGGGTGACCACGACCTGTGGCGCCAGCCGCAGGCCGACGACGGCGACACCGACCCGGCCGACCGGTACGCGGCGGCGCACCGGCCGGTGTTCCGGGCGGCCGCGCCGGGCGCGAAGATCAGCCCGAACCTGGTCGGCCGGGTCACCGCCGCCTTCGCCCTGGCCGCGCAGGTTGACGCGGGCCGGTACCCGGCCCGGGCGCTGTCCGAGTACCGGGCGGCGACCTCCCTGTACGCCATGGCGGACACGGCCAGCCCGCCCCGCCCGCTGGTCACCGCGGTACCCGTGGACTACTACCCGGAGGACACCTGGCGCGACGACATGGAGTTCGGCGCGGCCGAGCTGGCCCTGGCCGCGCAGCGGCTGGGCCGGGATGCCGGCGGGTACCTGTCGGACGCGGCGCGCTACGCCGCCGGGTACCTCGCGTCCGACCCGGCAGACACGCTCAACCTGTACGACACCAGCGCGCTCGGGCACGCTGACCTGCTGCGGGCGATGTCCGCGGCCGGCAACCCGAGGGGCCTGGCGGTCAGCCGCGCCGCGCTCGTCGCCGACCTCAAGCGACAGGTGGGTACCGGCGCCACGCGGGCGGCCTCGGACGTCTTCCGCGCGGGCGGTGTGTACACGGGCTTCGATGTCGACGCGCACACCTTCGGCCTGATGGCGGCCGAGGCCCTGTACCGGCAGGCCACCGGCGACACCTCCTTCGACGCCTTCGCAAGTCAGCAGCGGGACTGGCTGTTCGGGGCCAACGCCTGGGGCGCGAGCTTCATGGTCGGCGCGGGCGACGCGGACCCGGCCTGCATGCAGCACCAGGTGTCCAACCTCGCCGGATCCCCGGCGCTCGGCGCGGTGGTGAACGGCCCGAACGACCCTGCGCAGTTCGAGGGCGGGCTCGGCGACTACCAGGACGGCATGGTGCCCTGCCCGGCGGGCGGCGCCGACCGGTACGCGGCGTTCTCCGGCCACGGCAGCCGGTACGTGGACGACGTGCGCTCCTGGCAGAGCAGCGAGCCGGCGCTCGACATGACCGGCAGCGCGATCCTCGGGCTCGCCCTCCAGCAGGCGTTCGGCGCCGGGGCGTCACGGCCGGCCTCAAGCGCGGGGGCCGGGTCGCGGCTCGGCGCGCTGCGGCGGTACGACCGGGACGGGATCGCCAGCGGGTGATCCAGCAGACTCCGCCCGGCGCCTCCGATCGACGTCCCCCGCGTCGCGGCGCCGGACGGCGGGGTTGACGCCGGCGGTCGGCCCACTCCGGGGCGGGCCGGTCCGGCGGAGGGCGGCCCGGGCGGCGGGTCCGGGTCGCCCGGCCGCTCCGGCCGGGCCGACGGGGTCCGGCCGGAGCGGTTGCCTCGCCACGCGCCGGCGGTCCGACCTGGCAACGAACATCGTCGAGGCGGCGCTGACGAACCTCGTCCTCAGGCGGTAGGGACTGGATCTGATCCAGCTTCCGTGCGGGCATAGCCAGAAGGCACTACAGGTTGTAGGGTATGAGTCGACTCCCCGAGGAGCCCAGCGTCCAGGAGCTGAGCGCCTCGGGGAAGTCCATTCCGCCCAATGGACACACGGTATTGATGGGCATCCAAGTCCTGTACCGTCATGGGCTGGTCACACCCGGGCTCCGTTCGCCTCCACGGGGGATATGTCATGACGAGCATTCGAGTTGCCCAGGTATCCGGCCCAGGCGCCGCCTTCGACATCGTCAAGGTGGAGCTTCCGGAGCCCGGCCCAGGCCAGGTACGGGTCGCGGTCGAGGCGTGCGGTATCTGCCATACCGACGCGGTACTCGTCGGCGGGTACCTGCCCGGTACGCCCTTCCCGCTCGTCGCCGGGCACGAAGTGGCCGGCCGGGTGGACGCGCTCGGCGACGGGGTCACCGCCTGGCAGGTGGGCGACCGGGTGGGCGTCGGCTGGTTCGGCGGATGCTGCGAGCAGTGCGCGTCCTGCCGCGAGGGCGACTTCATCAACTGCGTGTCGCTGAAGATACCCGGGCTGGCGTACCAGGGCGGCTTCGCCGAGGCCATGGTGGTACCGGCGAATGCCCTCGCGGCGATCCCCGACGAGATCTCCGCGGTCGAGGCGGCGCCCTTGATGTGCGCCGGCGCGACCACCTACAACGCGCTGCGCGCGAGCAACGCACGCCCCGGCGACCTGGTCGCGGTGCTCGGCCTGGGCGGCGTCGGGCACATGGGCGTGCAGTACGCCTCGCGGCTGGGCTACGACACCGTGGCCATCGCCCGCGGACCGGAGAAGGAGGAGCTGGCCCGCCAGCTCGGCGCCCGGCACTACATCGACAGCACGGTCCAGGATGTCGCCGCCGAGCTGACCGCCCTCGGCGGCGCCCGGGTGGTGCTGGCCACCGCGATCCAGTCCTCCGCGATGAGCGCGGCGGTCGACGGGCTCGGCCCGCGCGGCCAGCTCGTCACCATCGGCGCCGGCGCCGACCCGCTGGCCATCAGCCCGTTGCAGCTCATCTTCGGCAGCAAGTCCGTGGTGGGGCACGCGTCGGGCACGTCGCGGCAGTCCGAGGAGACGCTGCGGTTCAGCGCGCTGACCGGGGTGCGGCCGATGGTCGAGGTGGCGCCGCTGGAGGAGATCGGGGCGGCGTGGCAGAAGATGGCCAGCGGCGAGGCGCGGTTCCGGATGGTACTGACGACCTCGACGAGCTGAGCCGGTACCGTTCACTGTGGACGGTCGGCGGTACCCGACACCGTGTCGTACCGCCAGTTAACGGGGAGAATTCTGTCGCACCCGTTGGCTAGGGTCCACGGCATGGCGGAAGCAATCGTGGCCGAAGGCCTCGTTAAGACCTACGGGTCGGTGCACGCCCTCGACGGCCTGGACATCGCCGTGCCCGAGGGCACCGTGCTGGGGCTGCTCGGGCCCAACGGCGCCGGCAAGACCACCTGTGTACGCATCCTGACGACACTGCTGCGGCCCGACCGGGGCCGGGTCAGCGTCGGGGGGATCGACGTTCTGGCGCATCCCCAGCGGGTACGCAGGGTCATCGGCCTGTCCGGGCAGAACGCGGCGGTCGACGAGTACCTGACGGGCAAGGAAAACCTGGAGATGATCGGCCGGCTCTACCACCTGGGCAAGGCCCGGTCCCGGGTCCGCGCCGACGAGCTGGTCGAACGGTTCGACCTGGTCGACGCGGCGAACCGGCCGGTGAAGACCTACTCCGGCGGCATGCGGCGGCGGCTGGACCTGGCCGGTGCGCTGGTGGCCAGCCCGCCGGTCATCTTCCTCGACGAGCCGACCACCGGGCTGGACCCGCGCAGCCGGCTCGGCATGTGGGAGGTGATCAGCGAGCGGGTCCGGGAGGGCACCACGCTGCTGCTGACCACTCAGTACCTGGAGGAGGCCGACCGGCTGGCCGAGCAGATCGTCGTTATCGACCACGGCGTGGCCATCGCCCGGGGTACCCCGGACGAACTCAAGCGGCAGGTCGGCGGCGAACGGCTGGCCGTGGTACTGGCCAACCAGGCCGACTTCGACCGGGCCGCCGGCATCCTCAAGGCGGTCGGCTCGGACGAGCCGCAGCTCGACCTGGGTACGCGCGAGGTGAGCGTACCCGTCACCCGCGGCGCGGCCGCGCTGATCGAGGCGGTGCGGCAGCTCGACGCGGCCGACATCGAGCCGGTCGACATCGGGCTGCACCGGCCGACGCTCGACGACGTGTTCATGAAGCTCACCGGCCGCACGGCCGGCGAGGAGGAGGAGCTGGCGGCGGCGGGTACGGCCCAGCGGGACAGGAGCAGGGCGCGATGAACGAGCTGGCACTGACCCTGAGCGACGGCTGGGTGGTCGCGAAGCGCAACCTCACGAAGATCCGGCGGATCCCGGACCTGCTCATCTTCTCGACCCTGCAACCGATCATGTTCGTGCTGCTGTTCCGCTACGTGTTCGGCGGGGCGATCCCCGTGCAGGGCGTCAACTACGCCGAGTACCTGATGGCCGGCATCTTCACCCAGACGGTCGCGTTCGGCGCCAGCATCACCTCGATCGGGCTCGCCGACGACCTGCAGAAGGGCATCATCGACCGGTTCCGCTCGTTGCCGATGTCGCGGGCCGCCGTGCTCATCGGCCGTACCACCTCGGACCTGCTCAACAACGTGTTCGTGGTGATCGTGATGTCGCTGTGCGGCCTGCTCGTGGGCTGGCGGGTACACACCGACCCGGGTCGGGTGCTGCTGGGGTACCTCGTGCTGTTCCTGTTCGGGTACGCGATGAGCTGGATCTCCGCGGTCATCGGACTGTCGGTCAGGAGCGTCGAGGTCGCGCAGAGCGCCGGGTTCATCTGGGTGTTCCCGCTGACGTTCCTGTCCAACGCGTTCATTCCGACCGACTCGCTGCCGAAGGTGCTGCGGCCGGTGGCGGACTGGAACCCGATCTCCTCGGTGATCCTGGCGCTGCGCGACCTGTGGGGTAACGCGCCGGCCGGGGCGGCGAGGGGCGCGGGCTTCCCGGCGCACCACCCGCTGCTGCTGGCTATCTGCTGGGCGGTGGCGATCCTCGTCGTCTTCGTCCCGCTGTCGGTCCGCGCCTACCGGCGGGCTGCGTCCCGGTGAGCCCGGTGACCGGGCGGCGCCGTGCGTACGCCGTCCGGCAATGCCGCGCGACCGTTCCCCGGCCGGTGCCGGGCCGGGGAACGGTCTGCGGCCCCCTCGGTATCCGGTCTCAGGCAAGCACGATGGCGCCTATCGACTGGTCGGACACCAATCGATGAAGGCGAATTAACTGATACCGGTACGGGGCCGCCGGGTCAACGGCCACTTCCATCGGGGTGGCCAACGGGCGATGCAGACTGTGCCCACCTGACTACACAAAGTAATGACTCCCGGCCGCAAAGTCGCCGGATTGATCGGGCTCGCTCAGGGGTACTCCTGGAGGTGTCGCAAGCCCCCGGAGAAAGCGAGCCATTGATGATTATCCTGGGTGTGATCCTGCTTCTGCTGGGTCTGCTGTTCCACGTGTCGATCCTCTGGACGATCGGCATCATCGTCCTCATCATCGGCGCCGTGCTGTTCATCGCCGGCTCCGCCGGCCACGCGATCGGTCCCCGTCGCCACTATTGGTAGGGCGGCCAGGTAGCCGTCCACTGTGGACGCGAACCCCGGGTGGCCCCGCCACCCGGGGTTCACCACGATCAGGTGATGAGGCTTCACCCGGGCGTGTACCACCATCGCACCGTGCTCGATCGCATCCTCCATACGAAAGCGGCCCGACTGGCACTGGTCGGCCTCATCGCGGGCGCCGTGCTCTCGGTGGCCGCGTTCCCGGCGGTCGGCCTGGGCGGCCTGATTCTCAACCGCATCACCTACATCTACAACCACCCGCCCTCCCCCCTGCATATCCCGCAGACGGCGCAGATCACGTCGGTGTACGCGAACGACGGCAAGACGCTCATCACGACGTTCTACGACGAACGGCGCAGGGACGTCTCGCTGGCCGAGATCCCGCCGGTGATGCAGCAGGCCATGGTGGCGGCCGAGGATACCCGGTTCTACCAGCACGGCGGGGTCGATCTGCGCAGCGTGCTGCGGGCATTCGTGAACAACGGCCAGAGCGGCCAGGCGCAGCAGGGCGCGTCCACGCTCACCATGCAGTACGTGCGTAACGTGCTGAAGGAGGACCCGACCCTCACGCCCCAGCAGCACGTCGACGCGACCTCGGACACGGCCGGCCGGAAGATCGCCGAGATGCGGTACGCGGTGGACCTGGACAAGAAGTACTCCAAGCAGGAGATCCTGCGCCGGTACCTGAACATCGCCTACTTCGGGTACGGGGCCTACGGGATCTGGGCGGCCGCGAAGACCTACTTCAACAAGGTTCCGCTACAGCTGACGCTGCCGGAGGCGGCGCTGATCGCCGGTCTGGTGCAGTCGCCGGACGTCTACAACCCGGTGAGCGGGGACCGCACCGCCGCCCTGAAGCGGCGTGCCTACGTGCTGGACTCGATGGCCAAGATGAAGGTGATCAGCAAGCAGGAGGCCGACAATGCCAAGAGCGCGCCGATCGGCCTGCACCCGACGACCCAACCCGACAACTGCACTGCGGTACCGGCGGAGCACAACGACTGGGGCTTCTTCTGCGACTACCTGCAGCAGTGGTGGCTCGACAACCCGGACTTCGGTACCACTGTCCAGCAGCGGGAGGACTCGCTGAACGAGGGCGGGTACAAGATTGTCACCTCGCTGGACCCGAAGACGCAGGCCGAGGCGACGAAGCAGTCCGAGCAGGTGTACGGGCTGGGCAGCGCCAAGGCGCTGCCGATCGCGGTCGTCCAGCCGGGTACCGGCCGGATCGCCGCCATGGCGGTCAACCGCAACTACAGCGTCAAGGCGAACCCCGACCAGGTCGCCTACCCCAACACCACCAACCAGTTGGTCGCCGGCTACGGCGGCGTCAACGGGTACCCGTCGGGGTCGACGTTCAAGATGTTCACCATGCTGGCCGCGCTCGAGTCGGGCAAGCCGCTGTCGACCGGGTTCGACGCCCCGGCGAAGCTGGAGACGCACTGGCCGGCGGGCGGCAACGCGAGCTGCAACGGCCACTACTGCCCGGGCAACGACAACCCTGGTTGGATGGACGGGTACCGGACCATGTGGAACGGCTTCGGTCGCTCGGTCAACACGTACTTCGTCTGGCTGGAGGAGCAGGTCGGCGTGCAGAACGTAGTGGCCATGGCGCAGCGGCTGGGCATCGTGTTCCGATCGGACGCGGACGCGGAACTCGCCACCAAGAAGGTGGACACCTGGGGCTCGTTCACCCTCGGCGTGGCGGACACGACGCCGCTGGACCTGGCCAACGCGTACGCCACGGTGGCCGCCGACGGGCTCTACTGCAAGCCGCTGCCGGTGCTGTCCATCACGGACCCGGCGGGCCGGTCGATCAGCGCGGCCGAGCCGGACTGCCACCCCGCGGTCTCGGCCGACGTGGCGAGGGCTGCGACTGACGCGGCCCGCTGCCCGGTCGGCCAGCAGTCGGCCTACGGCCGGTGCGACAGCGGCACCGCACCCGAGGTGGGCGCCGCGTTCAAGACCCGCCCCGTGGCCGGCAAGACGGGCAGTACCGAGGACAACGCGACCGAGACCTTCGTCGGCTTCACGCCGCAGCTCGCCGCGGCGGGCATAGCGGCCGACCCGGCCAGCCGCGCGGACGCGGTGGGCTCGGGCGTCTCGTCCAGCGTCAACATGGCGGTGGCCAACACGCTGCTGACCGCCCTGAAGGGGCAGCCGGAGAAGCAGTTCACCGCGCCGCCGCCGGGCCTGGCCGGGGGTTGAGCCGGCACGCACCGGGTAACGGCGCGGACATGGGGGTACTGGTGACGGAGCAGACCTCGGTGTCGACCGGCAGGTGGGCGGGGATCGACCGGTACCTGACGGATGCGGCGACGGACCTGTTCGCGCACGATGACCGCCTCGCCGGCAGCTCGGTGTCGGTGCGCTTCGACCGGGGCGTCGCGCACCTGACCGGTACGGCCGACGACGTCAAGGAGGTCCGGCTGGTACGCGACCTGTGCGGCCGCCTGGACGGGGTGTGCGGGGTGTGGTCGCGGGTACGGGTCGGCGGCCGGGTGCCGACCATCCTCGACCTCGGCTGCGGCCGGACCAAGCAGTACCCGGAGAACATCGGCATGGACCGCCGGCTCACCCCGGCGGTCGACGTGGTCACCGACCTGCGCGAGGGGGTACCGGCGGAGACCGGCTCAGCCGACGTCGTGTTCGCCGTGCACGTGCTGGAGCACATCATCGACTTCCTGCCGCTGGTCGACGAGTGCCACCGGGTGCTGCGGCGCGACGGCGTACTGCACGTCATCACCCCGTGGTGGCGGTACGTCAACGCGGTCGCCGACCCGACCCACGTGCGGTTCCTCGACGTGCAGACGGTCAAGGGCATCTGCGACCGGCGGGACGGCTCACCACGCTGGTACCCGCTGCACGCGGCGTGCGACGGGGCAAGCGTGTTCGCCGACCTGGCGCCGCTGGGTCCGGACGATCCGGAGCCGGACGGGTCACAGCTCGCCCGCTTCTTCGCCTGAGCGGCCGGTCAGCCCTGGCCGCTGTCACGCGGCGAACAGCCACTCCATCGCGAGCAGGCTCTGCGTCGCGTAACGCTGCTCGCCGCTGTCCAGTCCGTAGGCCAGATCCTCCAGTGCGGAGCAGCGGGCGTAGAACAGCGCCCGGTCGCCGAGCCCGTACCGATCGTCCACTGTGGATGGCCGGTAGGCGTCGAGGGCGGCGGCGACCGCGGCCGGGCCGAGGTCCCGGTGCAGCAGGCCGAAGTCGTAGGCCGGGTCGACGAGGGCCGCGTCCGTCCAGTCGATAATCCCGCTCACCGCAACGGTTTGCGGGTCCACGAGGATGTGCTCGATGCCGAGGTCGTTGTGCGAGAACACCGGCGGCCCCGGATGGGGCTCGGGCGGCGGGTCGGCGAGGAACCGCGCCACGGCCGGCCGGTACCGGTCCGGGACCGCGCCGCCCAGCGCGGCGTTCAGCTCGGCCGCCTCGCGCAGCCATCCGGTCAGCGGCTGGTCGTCCACGTCGACCAGCCCGGCGACCCGGTCGGCGGGGACGGCGTGCAGCGCGGCGAGCAGCCCGCCGAGGGCCTCCGCGACCGGCCCGGACCGCGTCGCCCGCCGGCCGGCCGGAAGCTCCAGCAGGGGACGCCCGGGCAGTCTGCGGTACGCCAGGCAGCCGGCTCCCGGGTCGACGAAGACCGGCTCCGGTACCGGCAGCGGGGACACCGCCGCGACCACGGCCAGCAGCCGCCCCTCCCGGTCGACCCGGGCGGAGCGCGCGTCCGGATCGGGCTCCTTGCCGAAGCGGACGATCAGGTCGCCACCGACCTCGTAGGCGACGTTGTCCTGCCCCTCACCCAGCGGCACCACCGCCTCCGCCCGGTACCCGGGCAGGTGCGCGGCGACCAGGCGGCGGACGTCGTCGAGTCCCCGAGTGTCCACCCGGGAAACGGTATCGTGTGGCCTGTGCTGCCCGATGACGCCGAGGTCGCCGACTGGCTGCGCCGGCTGGGCGCCGACCCGCTGGACGCGGCCCAGTTGCTCGCCGCGCGACCCGGACCGGAGCGCCTCGACGAGCTGGCCGCCACCCGGGACGCCCTCGTCGCCGGCATCGGCGTGGTCGACCGGGAACTGCCGTGGCCGGACGAGGCCGACACGGACACCTACTTCTACGCCTGGGTGCTGCTGGACGCGCTGCCGGCCATCCGCGGGTACCACGAGAAGCTCGACATCCCCGACGACGTGTCCTGGCACAGCCTGGCCGACTTCGGGCTGCAACTCGCCCGGTACCGGCGGCTGCGCGGGCGCGGCGGGCTGGCCTCGTCGGACTGGCTGACCCTGCATTTCCGCGGGCTGCTCTACCGGCTCGGCCGGCTGCAGTTCCAGCGGCTGGCCGGCCTGCCGCCGTCGCCGACCGGAGAGCTGCTGGCCCGCGCCGCCGCCGAGGCCGCCCGGGCGAGCGGGCAGCCCGGTACCGGCTCGGCGCTGGCGGTACACATCACCGCCGACCAGCCGCTGACCCCGCGCGCGTGCGACGAGTCCTTCGCCGCGGCCGCCCGGTTCTTCGGCCGGTACTACCCCAGCGAGGAGTACCGCTGGGGAGTATGCGACTCGTGGCTGCTCGACGACCAGCTCGCCCGGTACCTGCCGCCGGACTCCAACATCCTTCGCTTCCAGCGCCGCTTCGAGGTACCCGACGCGACCGCGGCGACGGAGGCGGACCTCACCGTGCTCAAGTACGTCTTCGACCGCCCGGCCAAGCCGCTGCGCGACGGGGACCTGGACGCCCTTCCGCAGGCGACCACCCTGCAGCGCGCGGTCGTCGGGCACCTGCGCGACGGCGGCCACTGGTGGTCGCGTGCGGGCTGGTGCCGGCTGGAGCCCGAGGCGTCGCCGCTAACGTGGGCAGAGTGATCCGGGACGCCTTTCTCTCCTCGGCCGCCACGGCCGGAACACTGCTGCGCGAGCCCGCCCTCGCGGCTCGCTGGTCGCAGCCGAGTGCCCTGGCCGACTTCTCCGTCGGCGGGCTCGCCCGTCACCTGGCCAACCAGGTGACCCACACGGTGCCGCTGCTGGCCGCCGACCCGGGCGCCTCGGCCGTGCCGATCCTCGAGCACTACACGCGCAACGCGTGGGTGACCTCCGGCATCGACGGCAGCGACAACGTCGCGATCCGCCGCAAGGGTGAGGCGGACGCCGCTGTCACGACACCGGGCGCGCTCGCCGACGAGTTCGACGCCGCGCTGGCCGAGCTGCACCGGGTGGTACCGGACGAGCCGGAAGACCGGGTGGTGGACTTCCGGGCCTGGGGGCTGACGGTCGACGACTTCCTCCTCACCCGCGTCATGGAGCTGGTGGTACACAGCGACGACCTGGCGGTCAGCCTCGGGGTACCGACGCCCGACCTGCCGCCGGCGGCGACCGAGGCGACCATCCTCCTGCTGTCCCGGGTCGCCGTGTGGCGGCACGGTCCGCTCGCCGTGGTACGGACGCTGGCCCGCCGCGAACGCGCGCCGGAGTCCATCGCCGCGCTGTAGGCCCGGCCGGCCAGGCCCGCGGGTGGGCCTGTCCCGTCTCGCCTGCGCCGATGGCGTGACGCGGGTTCAACGGGGGAGTCACGGTGCCGGGGCGCTTCCGGACGCGGACAATGGCAAGGGTCTATGGATTCGTTCGTAGGGTCAGCGTAGGGTACCGAGGCCACCAGCGGCGGTTAGTTTCGGCCGAAGGCCCATGCGATCTCAGCGCCTCACGTCGTTCGACGGCCGTCTCGCGCACGTCCCCCGGCGGAGGTGAGCTGGGCGACGAGAGAGGCTGCGGATGAACGTCTCACGCAAGTACCGGCTGGCCCTGGCCGGCGTGGCAACCGTCGGGCTGGTCCTGGCGATACCGGGCGCTGCCGGCGCGGCGCCGGCCCCCACAACGTCCGGCGAGCAGAGTCCGGTCATCGTCATCCTGCGCAACCAGCACCCCGAGCTGAACGCCAGGACCGCCAAGGCACAGCGCCAGAGCACGACCCGCAGCGACCAGGCCCCCCTGGTGGACCGGGCGAAGCGCGACGGCGCCAGCAACATCAAGAACTTCTCGGTGGTCAACGGCTTCGCGGCCAGGGTGAGCACGGCCGAGGCGGCGAGCCTGCGCGCCGACCCGAGCGTCGCGGCCGTGGTACCGGACCGGATGGTTCCGATCCGGCCGCTGACCGAGGCCGACAAGGCCGCGATCAAGGCGCAGGCGGGCCCGGCTGCGGCGCCGCCGGACCACGTCATCCCGGGCACCTGCCCGACCGACCCGGGCAAGCCGTTGCTGGAGCCCGAGGCGCTGCAGTCCACTCAGACCGCGTTCCTGGACACCAGCCGGCCCCAGGCGCAGAACCTGGTGACCGGCAAGGGCGTCAAGGTGGCCTGGATCGCCGACGGGCTCGACCCGAACAACCCGGACTTCATCCGGGCCGACGGCAGCCACGTCTTCGTTGACTACCAGGACTTCTCCGGTACCGACCCGAGCCTCGGCGGGGAGGGCGCGGAGGCCTTCGGGGATGCCAGCGCGATCGCCGCTCAGGGCCGCCAGGTCTACGACCTCTCGCACTTCGTCAACTCGGCGCACCCGCTGCCGGCCGGCTGCAACATCACCGTCCGGGGCGTGGCCCCGGGCGCCTCGCTGGTCGGGATCAACGTGTTCGGCTCGTCCAACTTCGCCATCAACTCGGTCATCATCCAGGCCATCGACTACGCGGTGAACGTGGCCAACGTCGACGTCATCAACGAGTCGTTCGGCGGCAACGCGTACCCGACCGACGGCCTCGACCCGACTGCGCTGGCCGACAGCGCGGCGGTGGCCGCCGGCATCACGGTGGTCAGCTCGACCGGTGACGCCGGCCCCACCAACACGCTCGGCTCACCGGCGGTCAACCCCGACGTCATCTCGGCCGGCGCGGTCACCAACTACCGGGACATGGCGCAGATCGGCTACGCCGGTATCCGCAACTTCGCCACCTCGTGGGCCAGCGAGAACCTCTCGGCCCTGTCCTCCGGCGGCATCTCCGACCTCGGCCGGGTCAACGACCTGGTGGCACCGGGCGAGGACGGCTGGGCGGTCTGCACGCCGAACCCCGTGCTGTACGCGGGCTGCAGGGCGTTCAACAACAACCCGTCCCCGATCGAGTTCTTCGGCGGTACCAGCCAGTCGTCCCCGCTCATCGCGGGCGGCGCGGCGCTGGTCATCGAGGCCTACAAGAACACCCACGGCGGGGTGCGCCCGGCGCCGGCCCTGGTGAAGAAGCTGCTCACCAGCACCGCGACCGACCTCGGCCTGCCCGGCTACCAGCAGGGCGCCGGTGAGCTGAACACCTACCGGGCGGTCCGCGCGGCCATGTCCATCAAGGACGCCAACGGCTCGCCGGCGCCGCAGGGCGACGGTCTGCTGCTGTCCAGCGGCAGCGGGGACACCCAGCTGACCGCGGTCGGCGACGCGGGCTCGTCGAAGACCCTGACCCTCGACGTCACCAACGTCTCGCCGAACAACCAGATCGTCAGCCCGCACGGGCGGATCCTCGGCAAGACCCTGTCCGACGTGACGTCGAGCGTCGCCTTCGACGCGAGGTCGACGACCGCGCCGTCCTTCCTGGACGGCATCAGCGGGGCCGCCGGCCCAGTGGTACGCAACTTCGTGCAGACCACCTTCCAGGTACCGGTCGGCGCCGACCACCTGTCGGTACAACTCGCCTGGCCCGGCGGTGGCGCCAACGGGCAGTCCTTGGTACGACTGGCGCTGATCGGGCCGAACGGCGAGTACGAGGATCACTCGCTGCCCCAGGGCGCGGGCAACCACGGTACCGCCGACGTGCGGTACCCGGCGCCCGGCACCTGGACCGCGGTGTTTTTCGCCTCGCGCAGCCCGGCCGGCTTTCACGGCAACGTCAACTACGAGATCACCACGACGAGGTACGTCGACTTCGGCTCGGTGAGCCCGGCCACGCTGACCATCGCGCCGGGCCGGACGGGTACCTTCACCGTGAAGGTGAACCTGCCGGCCCACGCGGGCGACCTGTCCGCCGCCATCGAGCTGGACACCCCGTCGCACAACCGGTTCTCGATCCCGCTGACGCTGCGCAGCCTGCTGTCGACGCACACCGACGGCGGCGCGTTCAGCGGCGTCATCACCGGCGGCAACGGCCGGGGCAACCCGGGCGCGCAGACCCAGGCGTACTTCTTCGACGTACCGAAAAACCGCAAGGACCTGGGCATCGACCTGACCATCTCGAAGGACCCCAACCAGCAGGTGTTCGCCGCGATCCAGGGCCCGGACAAGCAGGTCCTGTCGCTGTCGACCAACCAGACGCTGGGCACGCTGGTCTCGTTGCAGGGCTACGTGCGGGCGCCGTCGGCCGGTAGGTGGACGCTGTTCGTCAACGTCAACAACCCGGTCAGCGGTACCGCCGTGAACCAGCCGTTCACCGGGCACCTGCGGTACAACGCGGTGGACATCAAGGCGAGCGGCCTGCCGGCCGGCAAGGTACCGGCCGGCAAGCCGGTGACCGTCAGCGTCAAGGTGCGCAACACCGGGGCGGCTCCGGCGCTGTTCTACGCCGACCCGCGCCTGGCGTCCGAAGTGGACATTCCGCTGGCACTGCAGCAGGGTGACGCGACCATTGCCCTGCCGTTCCCAGCCACCGCGGTCGGGCCGGTGTGGCTGGTACCGACGCAGACCAGTACCTTCACCATCCAGCAGTCCTCGACCATCCCGGCCGACTTCGACGCGAGCACCCTCATCAACGGGGTACCGGAGTTGTACGGTGTGTCCCACGGCTTGACCGCGATCGCCTCGCTGTCGGCCGACCGGGTCACCCAGGGGCTGTGGACGGCGGCACCCACGCCGATCGGACCGACCAACGGTCCGGTCAGCGGGTCGGCGACCCTGCAGGCGGTGGCGCACACCAAGGCCTTCGACCCGGCCGCCACCTCGGACACCGGTGACTTCTGGGCGTTCGCCAGCAACCCGTCGGCAGCGTTCACACCGCTGCTGCTCAACCCAGGGCAGAGCGGAACCATCGCGGTGACGGTCACACCGAGCGGCCCGAAGGGTACGAAGGTGGACGGTGTGCTGTACGTCGACACCGCCTCCGACGCGCTGTTCTCGGGCGACGAGCTGGCGGCGTTCCCTTACTCCTACACGGTGAACTGACAGTCCACAAAAGGACGGTGGCCCGGGCGGACGCCCGGGCCACCGTTGTCTGCGCGGTCAGTGCTCGCCGTCGCCCCGGCCGTGCGTGAACGGCAGCATCAGGTGCGTGTACTGCCAGGTCGTCTGGGCGACCCCGGAGCAGTTGTCGCTGCCCGCCGTACCGGGACAGTTGCCGTTGTCCCGGCCGAGCGCCCAGAATGACAGCTCGCCGATGTTGCGGTCTGCGGCCCAGTCGACGACCGTCTTCGCGTCGGCGATGGTGAAGATCTCCAGCGGGCCGGGTTCGCCTCCGGAGCCGTAGTCGTCGATGCCGATCATCTCGGTGACGCCTACCATCTGCCACAGCTTCTCGGTGGACCTGCCGGGGTACAAGGTGTGCAGGGTCTTGACCAGTCCGGTGGCGGCGGTCCTGGTGTCGGCTGCCATCTCGTGCGCCTGGTTGTCGTAGTAGTCGAAGGTCATGATGTTGACGATGTCCACCCGGGCGTGGTTCGCGACCGCGTTCGCCAGCACGTCGACACCGGTCTGCTCCAAGCCGTCCGGCGCGGTCGGCAGGGTGTAGACGACCTGCAGGGTGCGGCCGTGCCGCTGCGCCCAGTCCTGCACCTTGGCGATGGCCTTGTTGCGCCGGTCGATCCCGCCGGTGTTGACGAGGGACAGGTCCTCGACGTCCATGTCGAGGCGGGTCACGTTGTAGGTCGTGACGACCTTCTCGTACGCGGCCGCGATCTTGTCGACACTCGTGCAACTGTCGGCGATCTCGGTGGCGGTGTCGTCCGCGCTGAACCCGCCGAAGGACGGCACGACGTCGCCGCCGCGTGCCCGGATCTTCGCGATGTCGGCGCCGAAGGTGGACTGCGCGACCGGCGTGGCCGGGTCGCCGTTCCACAGGATGTCGCAGGAGCCGGTGACGGCGGTCTGCAGGAACGCCATCGTGAGGTACTTCGCGCCGGATGCCTTGCTGAGGGCGGCCGGGCTGTCGCCGGTGTACGCCTGGAAGTACGGCGAGAACACGTGGGCCGGCAGCGCCGAACCCCGGTCCTCGCTGGCGCTGGCACTGGTTGCCAGGGCACCGCCGGCGGTCAGGATCATCGCGGTGGCCACGACGGTCCCGACGATGCGCGAACGGAGCATAGGGCCCTCCTAGTTCTTTAATAAGGAAGGTTGCCTGACCGTCCTATCGCCGGTGCGCTGGGCTGTCAAGAGGACGCGAGCAGGTCGAGGGTCACCGCGGCGGTCCAGCTGAACGTCGGCGATCCGATGCCGGTACCGGACAAGGGGTCGAAGTACTCGTAGCAGCCGGCCCGGTCGACGAGGGCGAGCATCCTCGCGCGCAGGGCGTCGGCCAGCGCGCGCGGCCCGTGCCGGGTCAGGCCGCGCCACACCAGCCAGTTCACGTTGAACCAGACCGGACCCCGCCAGTACCGCAGCGGATCGAAGCCGGTCGCCGTCCGGTCGTAGCTCGGCAGCGGCAGCGCCGAGTCCGGCGATAAACCGAAGGCCGGCGAGGCGGCCGAGGCGAGCAGCCCGGCAACCGCGTGCGGCGGGAGATCGGCGAGGATCAGCGGCACCAGGCCGCCGATGTACCTCGCCGGGCTGTGCCGCCCGGTGCGCACGTCGAGCGCGTGGAACATCCCGGTGTCCACACTGAACAGTCGCTGGGTCAGCGCGGCCGTGATGCCCGCCGCACGTTCCCGGTGCGGGGCCGGGTCCGCACCTACCGCCGCCGCGATGTCCGCGAGCGCCGCCTCGGCCGCGCCCCGGATCGCGTTGAACGACGGGCACTCCACGAGGAACGGGTGCGTGTCCCGCAGCCCCGCGTCCTGGTACCGCACGCCCCGGTAGGACTCCGCGATCGTCAGGTACCGCGCGTAGTCCGCGTCGGTCGGCCGGTGCGAGGGTACCGAGACCGCCAGGTCCCGCCGCTGGTACCGGCGCAGCTCCGTCGGGTCGGTCGGCACGGCGGCCAGCATCGGGTCCCATGCGGGGCTGTTGTCCAGCCCCGACTCCCAGGGGTGCACGATGCTCGCCAGGCCGCCGCCGCCGATGTCCCGCCACCGGGCCAGGTACTCCTGCTGGGCCACCAGCCTCGGGTACAGCCAGCGCAGTTCGTCCGCGTCGCCGGTGCGCTGGTACAGGCGCCATGCCGCGATCGCGTGTACCGGCGGCTGCGTCACCCCCGACGTGGGCCGCCCGGAGCCACCCGGCCACGGCGCGACGGTCCAGAACGCCGGGCCGGGAAAGTAGTCGCGTTCGGCGACGCCCGGGTCGAAGACGATGTGCGGTACCCGGCCGTCCGGCCACTGCGCCCCGAACAGGCTGCGCAGGTCGCGCCAGCCCCGCTTCGGGTTGTGGTGGGCCAGCCCGATGGCGGTGAACCCGGCGTCCCAGCTCCACTGGTGCGGGTACAGGGTGCGGGAGGGGACGGTGTGGTCGCCCGACCAGTTGTCGTCGAGGATCGACGCGGCGACCCGCCACAGTGGGGTATCGGCGTTCACCAGGCCGATCCTGTCGGACGGCGGTACCCGTCCGGCGCTGCCACGCCGATGCCGCCGTCTGGTCCACAGTGGACGAAGCCGGGCCCCGTCGCAACGGGGCCCGGCCGTCGCCGCGCGGAACGTGCTCAGCTCACCAGCTGCCACAGCGCCGGTGTGTTCGGCGGTTCCCAGCCGACCTGGGACGTGTGCGCCTGCAGGCACCGGTACGTGTGGCCGCCGTAGGTCACGATCGCGCCGACCGCGTAGGCGACGTTCGGCGCCCAGCTACCGGTCTGGCCGCCACCGCCGCCACCGGCCGGCGTGGTCGGCGGGGGCGGGGGTGGCGTGGTAGCGCCGCCGCCTCCGCCGCTGCCCGAGCAGGAGCCCTGGTCGGCCCAGACGTCCCACTGGCCGGAGTGGGTCGCCGGGCTCTCGCCCTGGGTCCACCACTTGGCCTTGTAGTTGTGGCCGTTCTGGGATACGACCGAGCCGCCGACGTACGCCGTGGCCGAGTCCCAGGCCGCGGCGCAGCCGCCGCCTCCGCCGCCACCGCCGGGTGTGGTCGGCGGGGGCGGGGGTGGCGGGGTGCCGCCGCCGCCTCCTCCGCCGCTGAAGGAGGTGAAGATGCGGGTGAAGTCGAGGGCGTTCTGGCTCACGCTGGAGCAGATGGGGGAGGCGCCGCCGCCCGCGCCGCCGGGGCATGGCTGGTCGCGGCTGATCGACCAGAACGCCAGCCGGCCGACCCCGTTGGAGTTGGCGAAGTTCACCACGGTGTTCGCGTCGGCGATGGTGAAGATCTCACCGGCCGAGTCGTTCTGGCCGATCATCGGGGTGATGCCGATGTTGCCCCAGCCGAAGCCGGGCCAGACCGTGCGGGCCGCGGTGAGGGTGCCCTGGGCGGCGCTGACCGCCGCGTTGCCCATCTCGATGCCGCTGCCGCCGTAGTCCATCGTCATCGCGTTGACGAGGTCGACCCGCGCCCCGTTGCTGCCCGCCGCGTGCAGGAACGCCTGGCCGTTCGCGTCGGGGCCGCTGGTGAGCACCGGGATGGTCAGCGACACCACCAGGCTCGGATTACTCGTCTCCAGGCTGCGGATCGCCTGGAACCGCCGGTTGATGGAGGCGGGGTCCGCGATCGCCGCACCCTCGATGTCGAAGTCGAGGTGGTTGACGCCGTACTTGCTGATGACACTCTGGTACGCCGCGGTCAGCGAGGCGGTGTCCGTACAGGACTGGCCGAGCTCGGCGCCCGCCGCGCCACCGAACGAGATGATGGTCTGCGCGCCCTCGCTCTGCGCCCGGGCGATCTCCGCGTTCGCCGTCGAGCTGTCGATGCCCTGCGAGTCGCCCCAGATCGGGGTGCAGCCGCTGCCGATGATGAACGCCGCGGTGTAGCTGCGTACGCCGGCGGAGCTGATGGCGCTGTCCAACATCGTCTCGGCCGAGTTGGACATGTCCACGTAGGGAGCAACTCCGAACGTGGTGGCCGCGGACGCCGAGGTGGCGGCCGTGACCACATAGGCCACGCCGGAGGCGGCCAGGAGCGCCGCCGTCGACGCGGCCAGGATCGCCGTTCGTCTTCGCATGCCGGTACCCTTCCCAAAACCGTAAATAGTCTTTACAGTTAGGTTCACAAGCTAGTCCTGTCGATCGTCAGATGTCAATGCGCCGGCGGCCCCGAACTTCGCCGTGCGCGGTTAGCCCCGGCACACCGGGGAACCTCCGCCAGATGACCGGTCACGTGATGGTCTTCGCGCCGGCGCCGCAGCTCACGGTCACCGTGGAGCGGCGCGGGGACGGCGACGAGATCCACCTGCACCCCGGTGGCCAGGGGGTCTGGCAAGCTCGGATGATCAGCTCCCTGGGCCGCCCGGTGGTGCTGTGCGCCTCGCTCGGCGGCGAGGTGGGGCAGGTACTGGAGCCGCTGATCGCCGGCGAAGGGATCACGGTACGGGCGATCGCCGCCAATTCCCACAACGGGACGTACGTGCACGATCGGCGCAGCGGTACCAGAGTGGACGTGGCCGAGGTTCCGGGCGACCCGCTGTCCCGCCACGAGCTGGACGAGCTCTACGGACTGGCGCTCGCCGAGGGGCTGGTGGCCGAGGTGTGCGTACTCAGTGGCGCCGCGTCCCCGGCCGTGGTGCCCCCCGACATGTACCGGCGGCTCGCCGCGGATCTCGGGCGCAACGGCCGGCGCGTGGTGGCCGACCTGGCCGGCGAGCACCTGCGCGCGGTACTGGCCGGGCAGCCGGACGTGGTGAAGGTGAGCCACGAGGACCTCGGCATCCGCGACGACGTCGAGTCACTGACCCACGCGGTCTGCGGGCTGCGCGACGCGGGCGCGAACACGGTGGTGGTGACCCGGGCGCACCGGCCGGCGGTGGCGCTCATCGAGGACACCATCTACGAACTGGTCACGCCGCGCCTGGAGCCGGCCGATCCGCGCGGCGCGGGCGATTCGCTGACCGCCGGCCTGGCGGCCACCCTGGCCGACGGCGGCGCGATCACCGAGGCGGTGCAGGCCGGTGCCGCGGCGGGCGCGCTCAACGTGACCCGCCATGGCCTCGGTACCGGCGAGCCGGGCGCGGTCAGCCAGCTGCGCGCGCGGATCCGGCTGGTACCGGTCGGGTACCGCCCCGCCGCCGGTGATGAGGCGAGCGACGCGCCCGACATCCGGACCACCCCCGAGGACCTCGCACACCGGGTGGATGTCCCATGAGCGGGACGCGGGTACTGGTGACCAACGACGACGGGATCGACGCCGAGGGCGTGCGCCGGCTGGCCATCGTCGCGCACGAGGCGGGGCTGGACGTGGTGGTCGCCGCCCCGCTGACCGAGGCGAGCGGCAGCAGCGCGTCGATCGCGGTGATCGAGGAGGACGGCCGGGTACCGGTGGTGCGCCGGGAACTCACCGGGCTGTCCGGGGTACCGGCGTTTGCCGTCGCCGCGCCGCCCGCCTTCATCACGCTGATCGCCACCCGTGAGGCGTTCGGCCCCGCCCCGGACATCGTGCTGTCCGGCATCAACCGGGGCGCCAACACCGGGCGCTCGGTGCTCCACTCGGGTACCGTCGGCGCCGCGCTCAGCGGTGCGGCCTACGGGCGCCCGGCGCTGGCCGTGTCGCTGGACATCCCTGGGCCGACCGGCGCGGAGGGTAGCGGCGGCTCCGGTACCCCGGCGGTGCACGCGCACTGGGACACCGCGGCCCGGCTGGCCGCGTGCCTGCTGCCGATCCTCAGCGACCAGTTCGTGCTGAACCTCAACGTGCCCAACCTCCCGGTCGAGGAGGTGCGCGGCATGCGGCAGGGCCGGCTGGCGTCGTTCGGTGCGGTGCAGACGAGCATCGCGGAGGCGGGCGAGGGCATGGTCCGCGCGGAGGTCGACGAGCCCGACGCGGGCGTGGAGGCGGACACCGACGCGACACTCATCGCGTCCGGCTGGGCCTGCGTCACCCCGCTGACCCCGCCGCGCGAAGCCGACACCGAACCGCTCGACCTGCCGGCGATCCGCTAACCGCGACTCATTCGCCGGGCGTCGACTTGGCCACCTGCATGAGAAACTCGATGTTGGTGCGGGTCTTCTTCAACTGGTCCAGCAGGAGCTCGATGGCCTGCTGCGAGTCCAGCGAGTGGAGCACCTTGCGGAGTTTGAGGACGATGGCCAGCTCGTCGGGGGCCAGCAGGATCTCCTCCTTGCGGGTGCTGGAGGGGTCGATGTCGATGGCCGGGAACACCCGCTTGTCCGCGATCTTCCGGTCCAACTTGAGTTCCGCGTTACCGGTACCCTTGAACTCCTCGAAGATCACCGTGTCACCCGTCGACCCGGTCTCCACCAACGCCGTCGCGATGATCGTCAACGACCCGCCATGCTCAATATTGCGGGCCGCACCCAGGAACCGCTTCGGCGGATACAACGCCG
>CAZYCD010000033.1:0-31066 GCA_964645345.1 uncultured Micromonosporaceae bacterium | reverse complement strand
ACGGCAAGTCCTGCAACAAGTACACGTTCCACTACGCCTACGACACGAACATGCTGGCCAACGGCACCGGTAAGACGGCCACCAAGAACGGCGCGAAGAACTGGTACCTGATCTACCCGAACTACGCCTTCGGGCAGGACATGCTGCGCGGGTTCACCGAGGCCATCAACGGGGCCGGTGGCGCGGTGGTGGCATCGGCGGGCTCGCCGTTCCCGAACCCGACCCAGGACTACTCGACGCTGTTGCTCAAGACCTCGGGGCTGAGCCCCAAGCCGGACACGTTGGGCGTCATGCAGGCCGGCGGTGACCTGCAGAACGTGGTCAAGCAGTACAACCAGTTCAAGCTGAAGGACCAGGGGGTCAACCTGGCGGTCGGGCTGATGTTCATCACCGACATCCACGCCCTCGGCCCCGACGCGTTGGCCGGCACGACGTTCACCGACGCCTGGTACTGGAACGCCACGCCGGACAACCGCGCCTTCGCCGACCGGTTCTACGCGAAGACCAAGACCCGGCCCACGTTCGCGCACGCGGCGGACTACTCGGCGGCGCTGCAGTACCTGGAGGCCGTGCAGGCCGCCGGTAGCAAGGACGCCGACGCGGTGGTCAAGAAACTCGAGGGCAAGACGGTCAACGACGTCTTCCTGCACAACGGCACCATCCGCGCCGCGGACCACCTGGTGACCCACGACGCGTACCTGGCGCAGGTCAAGCCGTCCAGCCAGGTCGCCGAGCCGTGGGACTACGAGAATATCCTGTCCACCATTCCCGCGGACCAGGCCTTCAATCCGCCCTCGTCCGACTGTCACATGTAAGCCGTCCGTGGGGGCGGCCGCGCGCCGCCCCCACGGACCGGGGAGAGCTGATGATCAACTTTCTTGAGCAGACGGTCAACGGCCTGGTCAACGGCGGCTTCTACGCGCTGCTCGCGCTCGGCCTCGCGGTCATCTTCGGGATGCTGCGGGTCGTCAACTTCGCGCACGGCGCGTTCTACATGCTCGGCGCGTTCGGCGCGTACGTCGGCCTGCGCGAGTTCGGGCTGCCGTTCTGGGTCGCGCTGGTGCTGGTACCGGTCGTGCTGGCCGCCTTCGGCATGGCGTTGGAGCGCACCGCGATCAACCGTCTCGCCCGGCTGGATCCGTTGTACAACTTCCTGTTCACCTTCGGCCTGACGCTGATCCTGCAGGACCTGGTGAAGTGGCGGTACGGCGTGAACGCCAACCCGTACGAGATCCCCGCCGGGCTGACCGGCAGTGTGCACATCGGAGGGTTCGCGTTCCCCGCGTACCGGCTGTTCGTGTTCGGCTTCGCGGTGGCCGCGTGCCTGCTCGCCTGGTGGCTGCTGGCCCACACCCGCGTCGGCATGGTGGTGCGGGCCGCCACCGAACGGCCGGAGCTGACCGGCGCGCTCGGTATCGACGTCGGCCGGTGGATCGCGCCGGTGTTCGGCTTCGGTGTCGGGCTGGCCGCGCTCGCTGGGGTCCTGGCCGCGCCGGTCCAGGCGGTCAACCCGTTGATGGGCGCCGACCTGATCATCGTGGTTTTCGCGGTGGTGGTCATCGGCGGTCTCGGTTCGGTCACCGGCTCGGTGGCCACCGGCTTCGGCATCGGTGTGGCAGGCGCGTGGGCCCAGGCGTACGCCCCGCCGATCGTGGCGCAGACGCTGGTCTTCGTCGTCATGGCTGTGGTTCTGCTGGCCCGCCCGGCCGGTCTGTTCGGGCGAGAGGAAGGTGTGGCGTGACCGTGTTGGTGCTGTCCCGCCTGCGGGCCGCCGGTTTCCCCGGCTGGTTGCGCTGGGGTGGGCTGGCCGTCGGGCTGGTGGTGGCGTGGGCGTTGCCCCGGGTGCTCTACCCGCCGGTCGCGCTGGACATCTTGTGCTGGGCGCTGTTCGCGGTCTCGGTCGACCTGCTGCTCGGCTACGTTGGGCTGCTGTCCTTCGGGCACGCCGTGTTCTGGGGCGTGTCGGCGTACACCGCCGGGCTGCTCGCCGCGCGGGCCGGTGTGCCCTTCCCGGTGGCGGCGCTGGCCGGCGCGCTCGCGGCCGCGCTGCTCGCGGCCCCCATCGGGTACCTGGCGGTGCGCCGCACCGGCATCTACTTCGCGATGGTCACGCTCGCCTTCGCCCAGATGGTCTACTTCGTCGCCAACCAGTGGCGCTCGCTGACCGGCGGCGAGAACGGCGTGCAGGACGTGCCCCGCACCCTGCCTGGTGTTGACCTGTCCGACCCCTACTACTTCTACTACTGGATGCTGCCGCTGGTGCTGCTCGGCCTGTTCGCCGCCTGGCGCATCGTGCACTCGCCGTTCGGCCGGGTACTGGTCGCGATCCGCGACAACCCGGTCCGGGCGCGGGCACTGGGGTACGCGGTGCACCGGTACAAGATCGTGGCCTTCGTCCTGTCCGCGTTCCTCGCCGGCTTGGGCGGCGGCCTGTTCGCCCTGTCCCACCAGTTCGTGACCCTGGACGACCTGCACTGGACGACCTCGGGGCAGGCGGTGGTCGTGGTCGTCATGGGCGGCATCGGCACGCTGTGGGGCGGCGTGCTTGCGGCCGGGCTGGTGGTGCGGCTGGAGGACGCCCTGTCGCTGGCCCACTTCGAGCAGGTCGGCCTCATCACCGGGGGCATCTTCGTCGTCGTGGTGCTGCTGTTCCGCCAGGGCATCTGGGGTACCGCCGCCGCCGTGCTGCGCCGACTCGCCGCCCGCGGCGCGCGCCGCGACCCCGGCTGACCGCGACACACGTTCGTGCGTACCACCTGTCCGCCATCAGTTATGGAGTCCACACACATGGCTGGTCACCCGGAGGCATCCCTAAGGTGTCCCGACACGACCGCCGATATCCGCAAGGAGCCGTCCATGGGTAGCTTGACGACACACCGGCGGGCCCTGCTCGCCGGCTCAGCCTTGACACTGCTCGCGCTGGCCGCTGGCTGCGGCAGCCCGAAGCAGGCCGCCGCACCGACCCCCGCCTCGTCCGCCCCGGTGAACATCGGCATCGTGTACTCGCAGACCGGCCCGCTGGCCAGCTACGGCCAGCAGTACGTCGAGGGCCTCAAGGCCGGGTTCGCGTACGCGACCAACGGTACTCAGAAGATCGGTAACCGGCCGCTGAACGTCACGTACGCCGACGACGCCGGCGACCCGGCCAAGGCGGTCGCCGCGGCCAAGGACCTGATCGGCAAGGGGTACAAGATCCTGGCCGGCTCCACCTCCTCCGGCGTGGCGCTGCAGGTCGCCCCGCTGGCCGCACAAAACAAGGTGCTGTTCGTCTCCGGCCCGGCCGCCACCGACGCGATGACCGGGGTGAACAAGTACACCTTCCGCTCCGGTCGCCAGTCCTACCAGGACGTGCGCACGGCGCAGGCGATCATCGGCTCGCCGGCCGGCAAGAAGGTGCTCGTCTTCGCGCAGGACAGCGCGTTCGGCAAATCCAATGTGGCCGCCGTCAAGGCGGTCATCGGTGGGGCCGGCGCGACCGTCACCGACATCGCCGTGCCCGCCAGCGCGACCGACTTCACGCCGTTCGCCAGCCAGGCGAAGACCGCCGCGCCGGACCTGCTGTTCGTGGCCTGGGCCGGTACCACGGCCAGCGCGATGTGGCAGGCGCTGGACCAGCAGGGCGTGCTGGGCTCGACGACCGTGGTGACCGGGCTGGACCTGCGCGCATCGTGGGCCACGTTCGGCGCCGCCGGTACGAAGATCAGCTTCCTGGCGCACTACTTCGACGGGGCCACCGACAACCCGGCCGAACAGGCCCTCAAGCAGGCGGTACCGGGCGGGAAGGTCGACCTGTTCCACCCGGACGGCTTCGCCGCGGCGCAGATGATCGTGCACGCGGTGCAGGCGGGCGGCGACGACGTGGACGCGATGGTCAAGGCGCTGGAGGGGTACTCGTTCGATTCGGTCAAGGGCAAGCTGACCGTGCGGGCGGAGGACCACGCGGTGCTGCAGCCGATGTTCACGGCCAAGCTGTCGGCCTCGGGTACCGCCTTCACGGCGACTCTGGTCAACACGGTGGCCGCGGCGGACGCCGCTCCGCCGGTCGCCCAGATGAAGGGCTGAGAGGTGGCCGATGCGGCTACGGTGGGCGGGCGCGGCGGTGTCGCCGCGCCCGCCGCGCCTACCCAGAGCGCGGCGCTGGCGGTGGAGGGGCTGACCTGGCGGGTCGGCGGTGTGTCCATTGTGGACAACGTGACGCTGGCCGTGGCGCCGGATGAGTTCGTCGCCCTGATCGGACCCAACGGCGCCGGCAAGACCTCGCTGTTCAACCTCGTCAGCGGGGTACGCCGGCCGAGCGCGGGCCGGGTGGTCCTCGCCGGCACCGACGTCACCCGGCTGGCGCCGTACCGGCGGGCCCGGCTCGGGCTGGGCCGCACCTTCCAGTCCTCGGCCGTGTTCGGGTCGCTGAGTGTCGCCGAGAACGTCCGGCTGGCGGTGCAGGCGAAGCAGGGCGGCAGCGCGCGGGCCTGGCGCCACCCGGCCGACCGGCGGGTCGCCGCGACCGCCGACGGCATCATCGGGCAGGTCGGCCTGGAGCCCTATGTGGACAGCCTGGCTGGGTCGCTGGCGCACGGGGACAAGCGGAAGCTGGAGATCGCCCTGCTGCTGGCCGGATCCCCGTCGGTACTGCTGCTCGACGAGCCCATGGCCGGAGTCAGCGCCGACGAGGTACCGGCGCTGGTCGCCGTCATCCGCGGCCTGGTCGGCGGTACCGGCCGGAGCATCCTCATGGTGGAGCACCACATGGACGTCGTGCTGGACCTGGCGCACCGGGTGGCCGTGATGCACCACGGGGCCATGCTGGCCTGCGACACCCCGGACGCGGTGATGGCCGACCCGACCGTGCAGCAGGCATACCTGGGGGAGGAGCTGTGATCCTCGCGGGCCCGAGCCTGCTGGAGGTGCGCGACCTGTCGGTGCGGCTCGGCGGCTCGCACATCCTGCAGGGCGTGAGCTTCGACGTGGCACCGACCGGCGTCACCGCGCTGCTGGGCCGCAACGGCGTCGGCAAGACGACCACACTGCGCGCGATCCTCGGCGAGGTACCGGCGAGCGGCTCCGTCGCCTTCGACGGCGAGCAGGTCCTCGGCCGGCCCACGCACCGGCTGGTCCGCTCGGGCCTCGGCTACGTACCCGAGGACCGCGGCGTGTTCGCCGGGCTGACGGTCGCGGAGAACCTCCGCCTGGCCGAACGCGGGCCGAACCCTGACTACGAAACGGTCCACACCCTGTTCCCCGAACTGCGTCAGCGGGCCGCGCAGCGCGCCGGCACCCTCTCGGGCGGGCAGCAGCAGATGGTCGCCCTGGCGCGGGTACTGCTGAACCCCAACCGGCTGCTGCTGGTGGACGAGCCGACCAAGGGACTCGCACCGGCCGTGGTCTCCGCGGTCACCGCCGCCCTGTCCCGGGTCGCGCAGCGGGTACCGATCCTGCTCGTCGAGCAGAACCTCGCCGTGGTACGGCGGCTGGCCGGGGCGGCCGTGGTGCTGTCCGCCGGCCGGGTCGCCTGGCACGGCCCGGCCGCCGACCTGCTCGGCTCGGCCGATCAGACCCGCTCCCTGCTGGGCGTGGGCACCACGGCAAGGAGCGCGTGAATGTCGACCGTCGTGCTGCTGACCGCGACCGGACTTGGGCTGGCCGCGCTGTACTTTCTCATCGCCGCCGGGCTGTCCCTGGTTTTCGGGCTGGCCGGCGTGCTCAACTTCGCCCACGGGCTGTTCCTGTCCGTCGGCGCGTACGCCACTTGGTGGGCCGCGCCGCACCTGGGCTTCGGCCCGGCCGTGGCGTTCGGGGTGGCCTGCGCCGCGGGGGTGGGTGCGCTGGTCGAACTGGTCCTCATCCGCCCGCTGTACCGGCGCCCGACCGAGCAGGTGCTCGTCACCGTCGGCCTGTCGCTGGCCGGCGTCGCGCTGCTGCAGGCGGCGTGGGGCGCGGACCCACGCCCGTACCCGCGTCCGCAGTGGACGAGGCAGGTGGTGACCGTGCTCGGCGCCCGGCTGCCGGCCGACCGGCTGCTGCTGCTCGGCGCGGCCGTAGTGGTACTGGCCGGGCTGACCGCGTTCCTCAGGTTCACCAGGCACGGGCTGGTCATCCGGGCCGGCGTGGAGAACCGGGCGATGGTCAGCGCCCTGGGCATCGACGTGCGCCGGTCCTTCACGCTGGTCTTCGCGATCGGCGGCGGGCTGGCGGGCCTCGCCGGCTCGCTGGGCGGCGTGTACTTCGGCTCGGTGTCCCCGGGCCAGGGCGCCTCGCTGCTCATCTTCGCCTTCATCGTGGTGGTCATCGGCGGGATGGGCTCGGTCGCCGGTACCGCCGTGGCCGCGGTCGCGGTCGGCCTGCTGCAGCAGTTCGTCAACTACTACGGCACCGGTGGCGCCGGGGATGTGTGCGTGGTCGCGCTGCTCGCGATCGTGCTGCTGGCCCGGCCGCACGGCATCTCGGGAAGGGTCGCCACATGAGCACCGCCGTCCGGCGCGCCGTGCCGCTGCTGCGGCGGGTCGCGCCGATCCTCGTACTGGCGGTCGCCGCCGTGCTGCCGTGGTCCACCGTGGACATACCGGGCGTTTTCGACGGACCGCTCAACTCGCCCGGTACCCTGCAGCTGCTCGCCTCCTGCCTGGTCTTCGGCGGGCTGGCCATCGGGTATGACCTGCTGTTCGGCCGCGCCGGGCTGCTGTCCTTCGGGCACGCGCTCTACTTCGCCGGGGGCGCCTACGGTACCGACATCCTCGTCACCCGGGCGCACTGGCCACTGTGGACGGCGGCACCGGTCGCGGTCGCCGGTACCGTGGCCCTGGCGGCCGTGCTGGGCAGCGTGGCCCTGCGTACCGCCGGCATCGCGTTCGCCATGGTGACGCTCGCCTTCGCCCAGGTCGGGGTGGTACTGGTGAACCGCGACCCGGGCGGGCTGACCGGCGGCGAGGAGGGCCTGCCGCTGGACGCCCAGGGACTGCCCGGCGCGCTGATCGGGGTCACGAACACCGTCAACCTCTACTGGCTGGCGCTGGCCTTCCTGGCGGTCGCCGCGTTCCTCGTGCACCGGGTGGACGGCGCGCCCCTGGGTCGGGTGCTGGCCGGCCTGCGCGACGACGAGCGCCGGGTGTCCGTGCTGGGGCTGTCGCCGTACCGGTACAAGCTGCTCGCCGTCACGCTCTCCGGCGGGATCGCGGCGCTGGGCGGGGTGGTCTACGCGCTGGTCGTGGGCGGCGCGTCGCCGCACGTGGCGAGCACCGACCTGACGCTGTCCCTGCTCATCATGGTGGTGCTCGGCGGACCCGGTACCCGGTGGGGACCGGTCCTCGGCGGCATCCTCTACACGTACCTCGACCAGCGGCTCACCTCGGCCGGCGCACACCTGCCCGGCCCGCTGGCGCAGCCGCTGTTCCTGCTGGGCGCCGTCTTCGTGCTGGTCGTCTACTTCGTGCCCGGCGGACTGGCCGGGCTGCGCCGCCGGATGCCGCGGCTGACCCCGCGTGCCGCCGCCCCGACTGGTGGCGCGGCGGGCGCGGCCCCGGTCGACGCGGCCCGGGTCGGCGCCGCTCCGGTTGGGGCTCAGCCGCCGCCGTAGTCGACCTCCTCCGTGGTCGTGAACGGGCCGAGCAGGATGCGCCGGATGAACCCACCGCCGGTACCCAGCTGCTCGGCGGACACCTCGAAGGTGAACTGCTGCGCCGCGGACAGCCGCTTCCCGGCGATGCGTACCCGCGACCGCACCTGGTAGATCGGCGGCCAGGGGCAGCCGTAGTAGTAGGTGCCCCTGCCCGCGCCGGTAACCCGGAAGACCGAGCCGGCGGCCACCGCTGCCTTGATCTGGGCCAGGACCGTCAGCGTCCGGGCCGGGTCGGGATCGGCGGCCCACAACGCGTCGATCGCCCGGCACGCCTGCGGATCGGCCTGCCACTGGCTCAGCGTCGCCGGATCGGTCAGGCACCACGGGTCGAACCGGCCGCCACCGGGCAGCGTGTCCGGGTCGACCCGGGCCGGCCCCTTGCCCGGCCGGTACCCGCCGATCATCGACGGGATCGCGGCGAGCTGCCCGAACTGGAACCACACGCTGGCGGCCCGCTTGAGGTTCGTCTCGACCAGTTCGTGCAGGCGCTGCGCGGCCGGGGTCGCGGCCAGCGCCTCGGCGTACTCCACGGCCCGGCCCGCCTCGGCGGCGACCTGTCGCAGCGTATTGACGGCCTGTCGCTGCCGGTCGTCGCCGGCCTGCTCCTCGAGGTCGAACAGGGCGAGGTCGCCGTGTTCCCGGATGGTCGGCAGCGCGATACGCAGCGCCTCCAGGTGTGCCGGCGGGCACGGCTCCCGGGCGACCCAGGCCGGCAGCGCGGCGGGCAGGTGGACCGCGGCCGCGACGTTGTAGTCCGGGTTGGCGGCCGCCTGCTGGGCCAGGCTGAGCCAGCCCTCGGCGGCGGAGAACCACGCCCACACCTGCTCGAAGGTGACCGGCGGGACGTAGCCGACGGTACCCTGGTCGGTCCGGTAGTCCGCGTCGAGCATCGCGGCGGCCAGGGTCTGCAGCACGAACGCGTTCCAGCTCGCGAGGAGGTGGCTGGCCACGCCGCGCGGGCAGTCCCACACGCTCTGCCCGTCCAAGGGCAGCCGGGCGCGGATCTCCTCGGCACGGCCCAGCTCGATGGCGACGCCGACGCTGGCCGCGCGCAGCCCCTCCAGCGTCTCGGCGGTACGCTCGCCGCGCATCCGCGCGCGTACCCGGGTGGCGATGCCCGGATTCAGCGGATCCCCCATGCTCGACCTCCCCTTCGCGGCGCACCCGCAGGACCGCCGCCGGCTGAGGATAACGCCGCTGGGCTTGCCGGCGCGGTCGACGCGGACCGGGCGCCGGTCAGCGCGGCTCGTCGACCTCGACCAGTACCCACGACCGCAACGGCGACTCCGGGTCGGGCGAGGTGACCGCGCCCCCGACCGGTACCCGCATGCCCGGCGCCCAGTACGGCGAGGTGGACGCGATGACCCGCCCGTCGGCGTTGGCCAGCGCCACCGGCCGGTCGAAGCCCTTGAGCGCCGGCAGTACCCGCGCCTCCAGGCTGGACACCAGCACGTCGGCGGCGGCCACGCCGAGCAGGTCGGCTCCGTCGCGTACCGGGGTGGACAGCGTGACCGCGTACTCGTTGGTGCAGGCGTAGTCCACGTACGGCCCGGCCACCCGGCGGGCGAGGCTGGACAGCGGCGTCGCGTACCAGTCGGCCGTCGTGTAGTCGAAGAAGTCCGGGGCGGCCGGGTCGAGGTTGATACGCAGCACCTCGGGCGAGCCGGCCGCGTTGGTGAACCACCACTCCAGCCAGCGGGGCGCGTCGCGCAGCAGGTCCGGCGCGGTGATCACGCCGGCGCCCGCGACCAGCCCGCGGTGCGCCTGCAGGATGTCGAAGATGGTCGGGCGCAGGGGGACAAGGTCCTCGCGCCCGGGCCGGCCGGGCAGCGATGCGGCGCACAGTTCGCGCAGCCCGGTGGCGAGCCCGTCCAGCGCGCCGAACACCTCCTCCAGCTCGTCGACCAGCGGGGCCAGCAGCGGCGCGACGGTCATCGGCCCACCTCGCTCCGCTGATGGCCGTAGATGTCCAGGCGCAACTGCAGCAGCCGCACGGTGTCCGCGGCGACGTGCCGCTCGGCCAGCTGCCGGGCCAGCGCCGCGTCCCGCCGCCCGATCGCACCGACCAGCTCGTGCCGGGCCCGTACCGACGCCTCGTGGTCGGCCTCGTCGAGCTGCAGCCAGAGCAGGTCGCCGACCTCGGACCGCAGCCGCAGCTCCTCCCGGGTCAGCCGGGGGGACTGGGCGGCCGCGGCGACCTCGATGGTGAACTGGGTGTCGGCGCGGCGCCGGTCGCTCATGGTGGCCGCGGCGCGCAGCCGTTCGACCTGGCGGGCGAGGCTCTCGATCTCCTCGGGCAGCGCGCGCTCGGCGGCCAGCCGGGCGGCCATTCCGGACACCGCGCCCCGGTGGTCACCGAGGTCGCGCAGGTCCTGCGTGGTGAACCGGCGCAGCCGGCTGCCCAGCCCCTGGGCCGGATCGGAGGGGGCGCGCACGAAGGTACCGCCGCCCCGGCCGCGCCGCGTGGTGACCAGGCCCTGCTGCCGCAGGCCGGCCAGCGCCTCGCGCAGCGTGACGGTGGAGATGCCCAGCTGCTCGGCGAGCTGGCTCTCCGGCGGCAGCCGCTCGCCGTCGAGGATCAGGCCGAGCCGGATGGCGTGGCTGAGCCGGTACGCCACCAGGTCGGCGCGGCCGGTCGGCTCGGCTGGCGGAGCGAGGATGGTCCGCACCGCGACCGTGGTGAGGCCGACCTCGCCCGACCCTTCGGTACCCCCCAACTGTCCACGTCCCTTCGCCAGGCAGGCGGACCCGCGCCGAACCCCTTGACGCTAAAACATATGAAGCCATAGGTTACATCATCTTCTGTGGCCCCGATTGAGGAGGTCCGATGCACGACGTTGTGCCAGACATTCCCGTACCGATCCAGGACGAGGACTCCCGGCTGCAGAGCCTTGGCTACCGGCCCCAGCTCAACCGGGTACTCGGCCTGTTCGCCAACTTCGCCGTCGCGTTCACGTACCTGTCGCCGATGGTCGGCATCTACTCGCTTTTCCTCCTGGGCGTCGGTACCGGCGGCCCGGCCTATGTGTGGCTCACCTGGCTGCCGGTCGTCGGGATGTTGTTCGTTGCGCTCGTCTTCGGCGAGCTGGCCAGCCACTACCCGGTCGCCGGCGCGCTCTACCAGTACAGCAAGTTCTCCGTCGGCCCCCGCTACGGCTGGTTCGTCGGCTGGTTCTACGGCATCGCGCTGCTGATCACCGTCGCCGCCGTGGACACCGGTGTGGTCGGCTACGTCACCGCGCTGTTCCACAACTGGTTCGGCTGGAAGCTCGACCCGACCGACCATCTGACCATCCTGGTCATCACGGTCGTGCTGCTGGCCATCCAGACGGTACTCAACATCACCGGCGCCAGGGTGATGGGTCGGGTAGCGCAGTTCGGTGTGTACGTGGAGATCGTCGGTACCCTCGGCATCGCCATCGTCCTGGCCATCCACGGCTTCCACCACGGCCTGGGTTTCCTGTTCTCCACCCAGGGCGTGCAGAACGCGGCGACGAACCCGCTCGGGCTGGACTTCGGGGGCCACTGGCTCACCGGCGCCGCGCTGATCTCGGTCCTCGCGCCGGTGTACATCTTCTACGGCTTCGAGTCGGCCGGCGACATCTCGGAGGAGACGAAGGACGCCGGCCGGCAGGTACCGCGGGCCATGCGGCACGCGCTGATCTGGGGCGGCGTCTCGTCGTTCATCCTCATCGGCGCGCTGCTGTTGGCGATGCCCGGCAGCGTCGGCGACACCGTGAAGGGCGGCGGCGTGCCGTTCATCCTGGGCACCTTGCCGAGCTGGCTGCAGGACGTCGCGCTGGTACTGATCGTCTTCGCCTTCTTCTCCTGCGGTACGTCGATCCAGGGCGCCGGCAGCCGGCTCGCGTTCTCCTACGCACGCGACGGCGCGCTGCCCGGCTCGGCCTGGGTCGCCCGGGTGCACCGGCGGTTCCGCACCCCGGTCAACGCGCTGCTCACCGGGGCGGTGGTGACGGTGCTGTTCGTGCTGCTCGTCTTCTACTCGCCGGACCACAACGTGAAGCTCGGCTTCATCACGTACCCGGCGAACACCAACGCCCTGGTGTCCCTGGTCTCCTTCGGGGTCAGCGGCATCTACCTGAGCTTCCTGCTCACCGTGATCGCGGCCATCGTGGCCCGGGCGCGCGGCTGGGTACCCGAGGGCACGTTCCGCCTGGGCCGCTGGGGCTGGACGGTCTGCGTCATCGCGGCGGCCTACCTCGCGCTGATGTTCGTCAACGTGGTGGCGCCGACCGGGCTGAGCAGTCCGCGCGGGTACTTCAACTTGGACTGGATAACGCTGCTGGTGATCGTCATCGTCGCCGTGGTGGGGCTGGTGTTCTTCTTCATTGTTCGGCCGGCCAGGCTCGTCGGGCAGCACGTCCACGACGCGGTCGAGCCGACCGGGGCAGAGCGCGGATAGCCTGCACCGCATGGAAAGCGACGAGGGGGCCGGCGCCCGCGAGGGTGCCGGCCCTGGTCCGCTCGCGGGCGGGCCGGCTCCGGCGGGCCCGCTCGCGGGCGTGGTGGTTGCCGACTTCAGCCGGGTACTGGCCGGGCCGTACGCCACGATGCTGCTCGGCGACCTGGGCGCGACCGTGGTGAAGGTGGAGCGCCCGCCGCACGGCGACGACACCCGCTCCTGGGGTCCACCGTGGACGGACGGGTTGAGCACCTACTACCAGGCGGTCAACCGCAACAAGGAGGCGGTCTGGTGCGACCTCGCGTCTGCTGACGGGCTCGCCGCGGCCCGGACCCTGTGCCGGCGCGCCGACGTGGTGGTCGAGAACTTCCGTACCGGCACCATGGACCGGCTCGGGCTCGGGTACCCGGACGTGTCGCGGACCAACCCGGGCGTCGTGTACTGCTCGGTCACCGGGTTCGGCCCGGACGGGGGAGCCGACCTTCCCGGATACGACTTCCTGGTGCAGGCCGTCGGCGGTCTCATGAGCATCACCGGCGAGGAGGACGGTCCGCCCACCAAGGCCGGTGTCGCCGTCGTGGACGTGCTGACCGGGCTGCACGCGCTGGCCGGCATCCTCGCCGCGCTGCGCCACCGCGACCGCACCGGGCAGGGCCAGCGGGTCGAGGTCAACCTGTTGACGTCACTGCTCAGCGGGCTGGTCAACCAGGTCTCCGGGTACCTCAACACCGGCGCGATACCTCGCCGGATGGGCAACCGGCACCCGAGCATCGCCCCTTACGAGCTGGTACCGGCGGCGGACCGGGCGCTGGCCCTGGCCGTCGGCAACGACCGGCAGTTCGCCGCGCTCGCCGACGAGCTGGGCGTACCGCAGCTGGCAGCCGATCCCAGGTTCGCCACCAACGCGGCCAGGGTCGCCAACCGGCTGGCGCTGCTGGCCGAGCTCGGCGCGGCGCTGTCCCGAGCCGGCGCCGAGGAGTGGGTACGCCGGTTGACGGCCCGAGGGGTACCTTGCGGCCCGGTCAACGGCGTCGGCGAGGCGGTGGAGCTGGCCGGGCGGCTCGGGCTCGACCCGTGCGTCGAACTGTCCGATGTGGACGGTCTGGTCACGCGCCAGATCCGGCACCCGATCGGGTTCTCGGCCACCCCGGCGAGCTACCGGTCGGCCCCGCCGCGTGCCGAGCACGTCACCCGGCTCGAACCCTAAGCCGTCCAGCCCCGGCGCGACTCGCGCATGCCGTGCGTCTCGCCGGTCGCTTCGTAGTCCCAGCCGATGGACAGCACCGGATTGCGGGCCACCCGCCGGTACGTGTAGAAGACCGCCGGGGCGCCCGGCTGGTTCGGCCGGAACCCGATGTCGTGCAGGATCGGCGGGTTCTGCGGATCGTCCACCCGGATGGCCACCAGCTCACCGTCCAGCGGACCGCCGTGCAACTGCGCACTGATGATCGCCATGAGGTAAGCGAACCACCTCCGGCGAACTGTCGCTTGCCGTAGCGCACCGGCGGTACCCTCCGCTTCATGAGTCGCAGGCCGACAATCGCGCCGGTGGTGTGGCGGCCACCGGCCGCACCGCCCCGGGCGCGCCGGGCGCAGAGCGAGCCGCCGATGCCGGCGCCCCGGTTGACCCCGGTCGGCGGCGCCGGCCCGGAGGACGTCGCGGTGCGCGCCGACGGCACCATCTACACGGGAGTCCAAGACGGCCGCATCATGCGCCTGGCGCCGGACGGCGGCGTCGACACAGTGGCCGACACGGGGGGCCGGCCGCTGGGCATCGAGGTGCACCCGGACGGCGACCTCGTGGTCTGCGACGCGTACCGCGGCCTGCTGCGGGTGGACCCGGCGACCGGCGCGATCGCCGTGCTGGTGGACGAGGTCGACGGCGAGCCGATGCTGTTGTGCGACAACGCCGCGATCGCGGCCGACGGCACCATCTACTTCAGCGACTCGTCGCGCCGGTTCACGCTCGCGCACTGGCGGGCCGACCTGATGGAGCACTCGGGTACCGGGCGGCTGCTGCGCCGCGACCCGTCGGGCCGGGTCGAGGTCCTGCTGTCCGGGCTCCAGTTCGCCAACGGGGTGGCGCTCGCCGCCGACGGGTCCTTCGTGGCGGTCGCCGAGACCGGCGCCTACCGGGTGACCCGGCTGTGGCTGACCGGCCCGCGCGTGGGGCAGACCGACACGCTCGTGGACAACCTGCCCGGGTTCCCGGACAACCTGTCCACCGGCTCGAACGGTCTACTGTGGATAGCCATCCCCAGCCCGCGCAACCCGTTGCTGGACTGGGCTCACGCGCGCCCGCCATGGGTACTGCGGTCGATCTGGGGACTGCCGCAGGGCCTCCAGCCGCCGCCCGAGCACACGACCTGGGTGATGGCGGTGGACTCCAACGGGCGTGTGGTCCACGACCTGCAGGGCAGGCACGGGTACAACATGGTGACCGGGGTGCGCGAGCACGGCGGGACGCTGTACCTGGGCAGCCTCATCGACACCTCCGTGGCGGCGGTACCGCTCGCCGACCACTGAGCGCTTGGTCACAGATCAACCTCCGTCGGTCACGGGCAGCGCAGGCGCTGGGGCCTAACTCGGATGAAGGGCGCGAACAGGCATCCGTCACGACGAGTACCGGCGCCCCGACGCCCCGTACGGCAGCGGAGCGCGACAACGTGAGCGCGCTGTGTACCAGTCGCTGCCCCGAGCCCGAGCGGCCGGTTGGCGACCCGGTTACCGGTGCGTAGGGTCGACGGGTTCTTGGTGCCGGCACCGACGCCCGCGCGCCAGCCGACACCGATGGAGAGTTTGTGCACAACCGACGTCACCGCCGGGGGAGACACGCCGCCCCGAAGCGCCGCCGCTACGGGATCGCCCTGGCCTCGGCCACCTGCCTTGTCGCTACCGGCGCGACGGGTGTGCTGCTGACCGGATCGGACACCCCGGCCGCGTCCGCCGACACGCCACCGGCCGGCGCCTCGCTGTCCGTGGCCGGACTGGACCGGACCGACGACAACCAGGTGTCCCGGGGTTCCGCGCGCTCCCCGCTGCCCGTACCGTCCGCCAGCCAGTCCACCGTTCCGTCCGCCTCGCCGGCGCCGGCCGTGCCCCGCGGCCCGGTGGCCGGGCTCGACCAGGCGCAGACGGACAACGCGGTGACCATCGTGGATGTCGTGCGGCGGCGCGGGCTGCCCCGGCGCGCGATGGTCGTGGCGGTCGCCACCGCGATGCAGGAGAGCGACCTGCGCAACGTGGCGAGCACGGCGGTACCCGAGTCGCTCGGGTACCCGCACCAGGGCGTCGAGGTGGACTACGACTCGGTCGGGCTGTTCCAGCAGCGGGCGAGCCAGGGCTGGGGTACCGTCGCGCAGCTCATGGACCCGGTCTACGCGACCTCGGTGTTCCTCGACCGGCTGGTGGAGGTACCGGGCTGGGAGTCGATGAGCGTCACCGCCGCCGCCCAGGCGGTACAGCGCTCGGCCTTCCCCGACGCGTACCAGAAGCACCAGCCGCTCGCCGAGCAGGTCGTCGCGGTGCTGGGCTGATACCCGGGTCGGGCCGCCCCGACAGCCCGCCAGCGGGTGGCCCACGTACCGGTCAGCCCAGCGCCGTTAGGGCCGCGTCCCAGTTGGCGTGCAGTTTGTCCACATAGGACTGTACGCTCGCGCTCGGCCGGCCGCCCTCCGCGTACGAGCGCATGGCGCCCGGCCCCGCGTTGTACCCCATTGCCAGCAGCTCGTCCTTCGTGTACTTCGCCGGCCAGCTCCGCGGCAGGTTCACGGCCAGGTCGTGCAGGTACCAGGCGGCCGCCTCCACGGCCAGGTCCGGGTCGTCGGGCAGCTCGGTCCAGTCCCGGTCGGCGAAGTCCCGGCCGCGCCTGGTGTCGTCGAAGGTGGCCTTGTGCATGTTGGCCACCCCGAACGCCGCGTCCGGGTTCAGCTTCTGCCAGGCCCGCTCCAGGGACGGGTCATGCGGCTTGTAGTCCTCGTTGTAGAGGATGGCCATGAGCAGTTGGGCGTCGATGCCGGCGACGCCGGCGTACCGGCGCACCGACCCGGCGTACCGCGCCGGATCCTGGCCGCCCCGGGACTCCGGGCTCGCGGTGGACCCCGGCGCGGCGTAGCCCGGCGGCCCGGAACCCGCCGAGGCCGGTGACGAACGGGTCGACCCGTCGCAGCCGGCCACCACGCGCCCGCCCAGCGCCAGCGCGGCGAGCGCGCCCCCCGCCGCGACCAGCAGCGCCAGTCCCCGGCCCCGCCGCGCTCCCGTCGCTGTGCCCACGCCCTCACGATAGGCGGCGGCTCACCGGTGCCCGGCGCCGTCCTCGCTGAAGGAGCCGGCCGTGGGATCGTCGCCGGGCCGCGTGCCGGTTGCCGGGCGGGTCACAGCTGGCCGTCGTAGAACCCGTACCGGGCAAGGGGCTCCACGATCTGCCGCTCCTCGTAGGACAGGTGGGACAGCAGGGCGTCGCTGAGCAGGTCCACCGCCTGCTGGACCTCGGTGAAGTCGTCCGGGTGCCCGACGAGGTTGACCAGCGCCCGGTCCACGCCCTCCACCACCTCGTGGATGACCACGTGCTCCTGTTCGAGCCGGTCGATGACCGGTACCAGACCGGCGTCCATCCGGCGCAGGTACGGGAAGACGGACGCGTCCTCGATGCCGTGGTGCTGGGTGATGAGGGTGCAGTACGCGGCGCAGTAGGCGCCGAGCGTCCAGTTGTTCTGCCGCAGCGCCATCTCGCTGATCGCGGCGCGGGCGCGGCCGACGGGCAGCTGACCCCGCCTCACCTGCTCCAGCAGGTCGCGCACCTCGGACAGCTCCCGGCGCAGGTGGTCGTGTACGTCCACCAGGTGTTGGCCGACCGCGCGCGCCCGGTCGCCGTACCGCTGGCCGTTCGGGGCGGCCGGGGCGGTGGGCCGGGTGGACTCGTCCCACGGACGGCGGGAGCTGAGCCGCACGGTCGGCGGGGGCGTCGGTGCCACGTCCAGGCCCGGCGCGGCCGGCGCCGCGGCCGGTGTCGCGAGGGTCGCCGCCGGGCCGCGCGGTTTCACGCCGGTACCGGGTGCGGACCGCTCGGCCGCGACCAGCTCGCGGACCGCCGGTACCACCTCGGCCGCGAACCGCTGGATCGTCTCCGGGTCGTCGCCCATCATGATGAATCCGGATACCCCGAAGTCCAGCGCGAGCCCGGCGAGGTCCTCGACCCACTGGCTCGGCGGCCCGTCGAGCAGCCCGGTACCCGAGGCGGTGAACCGGCCGGTGATGTTCAGCAGGCGGCGGATGGCGCGCGGGTCGCGGCCGGCCCCGACCGCGGCCTCGTCGATGCGCGCGTTGAGGTCGACCAGCTCGGCCGGCCCCTTCTCCAGGTACGGCAGGCTGGGCAGCCAGCCGTCGGCCACCCGACCGACCAGGCGCAGCATGCGGGGCTTGTAGGCGCCGACCCAGACACCGATGTCGTGCGCCGGAGCGGGTCCCCGCTTGGCGCCGACCGCCCGGTGGTACCGGCCCTCCACGCGTACCCCGCCCCGGCGATCGGCGTCCCACACCTCGCGGATGATGCGGATCGCCTCGTCCAGCGCCTCGACCGCCTCGCCCGCGCCCAGCCGCCGGCCGCCGGACGCCTCGATGGCGTCCCAGAACGCGCCCGCGCCGATGCCCAGCTCCACCCGGCCGCCACTGAGCAGGTCGAGGCTTGCCGCGCTGCGCGCCAGCACGACCGGCTGCCGCAAGGGCAGGTTGAGTACGTTGCCGGCCAACCGGATGGAGCTGGTCGCCGCGGCGAGGTAGGACATCAGCGTCCACGTGTCGAGGAACGCCGGCTGGTAGGGGTGGTCCTGGAAGGTCGCCAGGTCGAGCCCCGCCGCCTCGGCCAGTTGGGTCAGCGCGACCACCTGTCCGGGCGCCTTGGCCGCGGGCGTGATGAAGGTGCCGAACAGCAGGTCGTGCCCGTAGTCCGTCATGTCTCGACGTCCACTCGCAGGTCGGTTTCCACCCGGGTCCGGGCCGCCGCACCCGGTCGCAGGCACGGTTCGTCCGGGTCGAGGCGGCGCAGGAGCCGGTGGCCGATGTCGCGCAGCTGCCGCACCTGGACGGCGGTCAGCGCGCCGAGGACCAGCTCCCGCACGGCGGCCACGTGACACGGCGCGGCGGCGGCGAGCTTGTCGCGGCCGGCGCGGGTGAGGATCGCGTTGGTGCACCGGCCGTCGGTCGGGCACACCTCGCGGCGCACCCAGCCCCGGCGCTCCAGCCGGGTGACCACGTGCGACAGCCGGGACAGCGAGCCGTTGGCGAGCGTGGCCAGCTCGCTCATCCGCAGGGTGCGGCGAGGCGCGTCGGACAGCCCCTGCAGCACCAGGTACTCGAAGGTGTTCAGGCCCGCGTCGCGCTGCAGGCGGGCGTCCAGCGCGGCCGGAAGCCTGATGAGGGTCGCGGCGAGCGAGACCCACGCGTCCTGTTCGTCGTCGGTCAGCCGGCTCGGCTCCATGCCTGAAGGGTACCCGGTACAGTTGAAGCTTCAAGTGACTCACCGCACAGTTGAGTTGACGCTTCAACCAACGTGTTAGCTTGGCAGCCATGAGCCGAACCCTGTCCGTGCACGTCTGGTCCGATGTCGCGTGCCCCTGGTGCTTCCTCGGCAAGCGCCGCTTCGAGCGGGCCGCGCGCGATTACGACGGCGAGGTCCTCGTCGAGTACCACGCCTTCGAACTGGCCCCGGACACGCCGGTCGACTTCGACGGCAACGAGGTGGACTTCCTGGCCGGGTACAAGGGGATGCCGCGCGAGGAGGCGCAGCGGATGCTGGACCACATGGCCGGGCTGGCGGCCGGCGAGGGCCTGAAGTACGACTTCGCCGCGCTGCGGCACACCAGGACCCTGCTGGCGCACCAGGCGATCCAGCACGCGAAGGCGCGCGGGCGGCAGGAGCCGCTCGTCGAGCGGCTGTTCCGGGCCTACTTCGAGGAGGGCCGACACATCGGGCGGGCCGAGGAGATCGCGGCGCTGGCCGCCGAAGTGGACCTGGACGCCGCCGAGATGAGGCAGGTCCTCCAGGACGGCACCTACGCCGCCGCGGTGGCCGAGGACATCGCGATGGCCAGGGAGGCCGGCATCAACGGCGTCCCGTTCTACGTCATCGACGGGCGCTACGGAGTGTCCGGGGCGCAGAGCAGCGAGCTGTTCGCGTCGGCGCTGCGCCGGGCGGCGGAGGAGCCCCCGGCCGACTGAACGGCCGTAGGCGACCCGACCGGAGACTGGCACGGCCAGTGTGCGACGCGATCGTTACCCCCGAACAGGGATAGGACCGCCGCGCGCTGGGCACGGGATCGTCATGGCGCGGGATGGCGAACGGTACCGGTTGGTGGAGCGGCTGGGCGCGGGCGGGATGTCCGTGGTCTGGCGGGCCTTCGACGAGGTGCTCGGCCGGCCGGTCGCCTTGAAGGTGCTGGCCGGCGACTACGCGGCAAACCCCGACCTGCGGCACAGCATCCGGCGCGAGGCCCGGGCCGCGGCCCGGCTGACCCACCCGAACATCGGTGTGGTCTACGACTACGGAGAGTGGCGGGGCTTCCGTGGCATCGTCACTCCGTATGTCGTGATGGAGCTGATCGACGGGCCGTCGCTCGGCGACCGCCTGCACGCCGGCCCGATGTCCTGGCGCGGCGCGGCCGGCGTGTGCGCGCAGATCGCCGCCGGCCTCGGCGCCGCGCACGCGCGCGGGCTGGCGCACCGGGACGTCAAGCCGGCCAACGTGATGCTGTCCCCGGCCGGCGTGAAGGTCGTCGACTTCGGCATCTCCGCCCTGGTCGGGGAGGTGGTCGACCAGGCGCCGAGCGGCCAGCTGGTCGGCACCCCGGCCTACGTGGCGCCGGAGCGGCTGGTCGGCGCACCGGTCGGTACCGCCGCCGACCTGTACGCGCTCGGTGTCGTGTTGTTCAAGGCGGTCACCGGCCGGGCACCCTGGCCGGTGCGGGAACCGACCGAGCTGCTGGCCGCGCACCTGACGGGCGAACCCGATCCGCTGCCGACCGGCGACGGGCTGCCCGCCGAGCTGGCCGACCTGTACCGCCGCTGCCTGGCCAAGAACCCGCAGGACCGGCCGTCGGCCGACGAGGCGGCCGGCGTCCTGGCGGCGGCCGCCGGGCTGACACTCACGCCGGTCGACCTGCCGGCCGAGGACACCACCGGCGGCGGACCGGAGATGACCACGCTGCTGGCGTCGGATACCGCGCCGATGGCGCTGGCGGCGAGGGCGCGGGTGCGCCCGGTCGGGCACGGCACCAGGCGGCTGCACGCCAGCGGCCCCCAGCGCCGGGCCGCGGCCGCCCTGGCCGTGCTGCCGCTGGCCGGTGTCGCCGCCGGGCTCTACGCGACAACCACGGGGGACCACCACCGCAATGAGGCCGTCGCCGCCTCCGTCGCGGTGCCGTGCTCGGTCACCTACCAGATCGGTACCGACGACGGTGCGGCCTTCGCCGGTACGTTGACCCTCGACGGCGGACGTCCCGCGCCCCTGGGCGGCTGGTCGGTCACCTTCGACCTGCCCACGGCGGACCAGACCTTCCGCGCCTCGGCGCCGGGTACGTCCACGCAGTCCGGCGGCCACGTCGTGGTACGCGTGGACCCGGCGGCCGGTACCGGCCGGGTCGAGGTGCCGTTCACCGGCACGTACCGCGGCAGGAACCCGCTGCCGGCCAAGTTTGTCGCGAGTGGACAGTCGTGCTCGCCGGTACTCATCGGCCCCAGCGGTGCCGGCTCCGCGGCACCCGTACCGTCCACTGTGGACAACCAGGTCGGAGCGACCGCGGTACCGGCCGCCGTTGCGCCGGGCGGTGGCGGCGGCCACGCCAACGGCGGCGACGGCAAGGGCAAGGGGAAGGGCAAGGGCAACGGCTGATCGGGTCGAGGGTCGGGCTGATGGCGCGCACGCGAGCGGGACGTAATGACCGGATACCACAAAACCGCGCAGTTGTCGGGCTCGCTACGGTAGCTGGCCCGGCGGGCGGGGCCGGCTCGCCCGACAAGCGCGTCTTGCCGCTCCGGCCTAGCATTCGCGGTATGCCCCGTATCCGCCAAGCCCTCGCCCTGCTCGTCGCGGTACCGGTCCTCGCGCTCGGACTCGCCGGATGCACGAAGGCCAAGCCGCAGTCCGGCGCGCCGACCGGCAACCTGCCCGACGGAGCCACCCTGGTCAAGGACTCCGCGGCGGCGATGCGCGACATCAAGACGGCGAAGTTCCAGATCACGACCGACGCCACCGTCGCCGGCCTGGCGCTCAAGCGGGCGGAGGGGACGCTGACCCGGGAGGGCAGCGCGCAGGGCACCGCCCAGGTCGACCAGGGCGGGCTGAACGTCGAGCTGACGTTCATCATCGTCGGCGACAAGATCTACCTGAAGGGCCCGACCGGCGGGTACCAGACGCTGCCGCTCTCGCTGGCCGCGGCGGTGTACGACCCGTCCGCGATCCTCGACCCGGACCGGGGCATCGCCAAGGTGCTCGGCAGCGTGACGGACGCGAAGACCGAGGCTTCCGAGTCGGTCGACGGGCGCCCAGCCTGGCGGGTGGCGGTCAAGGCGAACGGCGACGACCTGTCGGCGATCATCCCCGGCGCGACCGGCACCGTACCGGGCAAGATCTGGATCGGTGCCACCGACAAGCGGTTGCTCAAGGCGGCATTCACCCTGCCCGGCTCCGGCGACGCGAAGGGCGGCACGGTCACCGTCGTCTTCACGGACTTCGACCAGCCCGTCACGATCAGTGCGCCCTGAGCCCGCGGCGCAGGCCCTCGACGCGCCCGCGCTGACCGACCCACCCGCGCCCACCGGCCGTCGCCGGGCGGCGATCGGCGTGGCCGGGGCGACCGTGCTGCTCGCCGCGCTGGACGCCTACGTCGTCGTCACGGTGCTGACCGCGATCATCAACGACCTCGGCATCCCGGTCAACCGGCTGGAACGGGCCACCCCGATCATCACCGGGTACCTGCTCGGCTACGTGGCCGGCATGCCGCTGCTCGGCTCGCTGTCCGACCGGCTCGGGCGGCGGCCGGTGATGGTCGCCTGCCTGCTCGGCTTCGCGACCGGCTCCGCGCTCACCGCCGCGTCGGGCGGCTCGATAGCTGTGCTGGTCGCCGGGCGTGCGGTGCAGGGCGTGGCCGGCGGCGCGCTGCTGCCGGTCAGCATGGCGCTGGCCGGCGACCTGTGGGCCGACCGGCGCCGCCGGGCCGTGGTGCTGGGCGGCGTCGGGGCCGCGCAGGAACTCGGCAGCGTCCTCGGCCCGCTGTACGGCGCCGGGATCGCCGCGCTGCTCGGCTGGCGGGGCATCTTCTGGATCAACGTCCCGCTCGCCGTCCTCGCGTCCGCCGCGGTGCTGTTCCTGCTGCCGCGGGTACCACGCCGGTCCGGCGGCGGCGCGCGGGTCGACGTGGTGGGCGGCCTGCTGCTGGCGGTGGCGCTCGGGCTGCTCGTCGTCGGCCTGGACAACCCGCAGCCGCAGTGGGCCGTGCTGCCGTCCTGGGGCCCGGCGACCCTGGCCGGCGCGGGCGTGGCCGCCGTCGCGTTCGTTCTGTGGCAGTGGCGCTCGCGTACCCGGCTGCTGGACCCGGCCGGGGTACGCACGGGCACGCTGCTGGCTACGCTCGGCGCCAGCCTCTGTGCGGGCGCGGCCCTGCTGGTGACCCTGGTCGACGTGCAGCTCGTGGCGCAGACGCTGCTGGGCCGGGACGCGTTCGGTGGCACGCTGCTGCTGTCCCGGTTCCTCGTCGCACTGCCCGTCGGCGCGGTGCTCGGCGGCCTGCTCGTCGGCCGGCTGGGCGAGCGCTGGACGACCCTGGGCGGGCTGCTGGTGGCGGCCGTCGGGTACCTGCTGATCGCCGACTGGCCGGCCGGGGTACTGGCCGATCGGTACCTGGGGGTGCTGCCCCGGCTGGACACCGACCTGGCCGTCGCCGGTCTCGGGCTGGGTCTGGTCATCGCGCCGCTGGCCGCCGCGGCGCTGCGGGCCACGCCGCCGGACAGGCACGGGGTCGCCTCGGCGGCCGTGGTGGTGGCCCGGATGGTCGGCATGCTGGTCGGCGTCGCCGCGCTGAGCGCCTGGGGACTGCACCGCTTCCAGTCGCTGACCGCGAAGCTGGACACGCCGCTGCCGTTCGGCGTCGACGCTCAGGAGTACCGGCGCCGGTTCGCGGCGTACGAGCTGGCCGTGAAGGCCGCGCTGCGCACCGAGTACCACGAGATCTTCCTGGCCACCGCGGTCATCTGTGCCGCCGGAGCGCTGCTCGGCCTGCTGCTGCCGCGGCCGGCGGCGGATTAGCTGATGGTAAGGATCACCGGTCCGTCGGCGGTGACCGCGATCGTGTGCTCGACGTGGGCCGCCCGGCTGCCGTCGGCGGTCAAAACCGACCAGCCGTCGGTACCCGTGCGCACCGCGTCCCGGCCGCTCTCGATGAGCATCGGCTCGATGGCGATGACCAGCCCCTCGCGCAGCGGCAGGCCACGCCCGGGCCGGCCGGTGTTGGCCACGTGCGGATCCTCGTGCATGGCGGTGCCGACGCCGTGGCCGCCGATCCCGTCGGGCATCCCGTAGCCGGCCCCGCGCGCGACGGTCTCGACGGCGTGCCCGATGTCGCCGAGCCGCGCACCGGGCCGGGCCGCGGCGATCCCGGCGGCCAGCGCCTCGGAGGCGGTCGAGGACAGCCGCCGCCCGGGTTCGTCGACGGTACCGACGGCCACGGTCACCGCCGCGTCCGCGTGGTACCCGTCGACGTGGACGGCGAGGTCGATGGAGAGCAGGTCGCCGTCGGCGAGCGGACGGCGGTCCGGGATCGCGTGCACCACGGCCTGGTTGACGGACAGGCAGAGCACGGCGGGGTAGGGCATCGGCGCCCACCGCGGGTGGTAGCCCACGAACGACGGCTTCGCGCCGGCCGCGGCCACCAGCTCCGCGGCCAGCGCGTCGAGGTCGGCCGGCAGTACGCCCGGCCGGGCTGCCGCGCCCACCGCGGCCAGTGTCCGCGCGACCACCCGCCCCGCCTCGCGCACGGCGGCGATCTCCGCCGACGATCTCAGTACGACCATGCCTGGTATTTTAATACCAGGATTACAATCGGCGCCATGGTGCGTACCCCGCTGACCGACGAGGAGCGCGCGCGTGGCCTGTTGCTCGGCCGGGCGTTGCAGCGGGCCCGGGGCGGCCGCAGCGCCGCCGAGGTCGCGCACCTCGCGGGCATCTCACTGGACACGCTGCGCAAGATCGAGCGCGGCGCGATTGCCTCGCCCGCGTTCTTCACCGTCGCGGCGCTGGCCGAGGTCCTCCAGCTCGACCTCAACGAGCTCAACGACCTCCGCGCCGCGCCGCGCCGGCTGGCGTCCTGAGTGGACGGTCAGAGATCGCAGTTGTGGTAGGACTCGACGAGCCAGCGACCGTCCTGCTTCACCAGGGTCCAGGTCGCCCGCTTGACCATGGTCGGGTCGTCCGCGCCTGGCATGTTGAACCCGGAGCGGCTGACCACGATCGCGGTGTCGCCGATCACCCGGACGCTGTCCTGCTCGTCGATGCCGTAGGTACCCTTCAGGCGCCCGGCGAACCCGGCCGCCATGAACTGGCGGAGCTCCTCCCGCCCCTGCAGGAACACCCCGCCGCCCAGTACCACGGTCGCGTCGGGCGCGTAGAGGTCGGCGAACTCGGCGGCGTCGTTCCTTGTCCAGGCGGCGGTTGTGGCCATGATGGTGTCGATTGCGGACGTCTCGGTCGCGGTACCTGTCATGTCTCCTCCTCGGTCGGATCCTTCACGGGTACCTACCGGGCGGACCGCCGGGAAATCATCGGCCGGGAAGCGATGAGTTCCGGGCGGCAGGGGAGTACGTAGTGGTGTGGTGATGACGGACGTTGACCTCGACTTCGCCGGTCGGACCGAGCCGTACCGGCGGGAGCTGCTCGCCCACTGCTACCGGATGCTCGGCTCGGTGCACGACGCGGAGGACCTGGTACAGGACACGCTGCTGCGCGCGTGGCGGGCCTTTGACGGGTACGACCCGTCCCGGGCGTCGCTGCGCACCTGGCTGTACCGCATCGCCACCAACGCCTGCCTGACCGCCCTGGCCGGCCGGGCGCGGCGGCCGCTGCCGGCCGGGCTCGGCGCGCCGAGCTACGACCCGGAGGACCCGTTCGCGCCGGGCTTCGAGGTGCCCTGGCTGCAGCCGATTCCCGACGCGATGCTGGTCGGCGCGGCCGCCGTCCCGGCAGGACCGGCCGCGCCGGCGGGCTTCGCGGCGCAGCGGGAGCCGGCGTCGGTCGGCGGGCTCCGGCTGGCCATCGTCGCCGCGCTGCAACTGCTGCCACCCCGGCAGCGGGCGGTACTGATCCTGCGCGACGTGCTCGACCTGAGCGCCGCCGAGGTCTCGGAGGTGCTCGACATGACGCTGGCCGCGGTCAACAGCGCGCTGCAGCGGGCGCGGACCCGCCTGCGCGAGATCGGGCCCCGCGAGGAGGACATCTGCGAGCCGGCCGCCGCGCGGGCGATGGTCGACCGGTACGTGGCGGCGTTCGAGAGCGCCGACCTGGCCGGTTTGAAGCGCCTGCTGACCGACGACGCGGTGCTGGAGATGCCGCCGTACCTCAACTGGATGGTGGGCGCCGAGGACTACACGCGGTTCATCGCCCGCGCCTTCGGGATCCGGGGTACCGACTGGCGGACGGTACCGGTCGGTGCCAACGGGCAGCCGGCGGTCGCCGCGTACGCACGGAACGCGGACGGCGTCCACACGCTGCACACCCTCCAGGTGTTCACCGCGACGGAACGCGGTATCTCGCGTAACACCACCTACCAGGACCCAGTCATCTTCGCGCTGTTCGACCTGCCGCCGGCGCTGTGACGCAGCCCGGGCCGGTGCGGCTCAGCCCGCGGCCCGCGGCAGCGCCGACCGCAGGGCGCCGAGCACCGCGCCCAGCTCGGCGACCAGGCCGGACAGCGTCGTGCCGTCGGTACCGCCGATGGTCACCGCGCGCAGCTCGTCCGGCTTGGGCAGCCGGGACACGATCTCCGGCAGCCGGTCGACCAGCAGCGCCTGCACGCGCGCTGGCGACTGGTCGTCGTCGATGGCCGCGCGCTGCCGGTCGCGCTCCAGCTCCAGCAGCGCCGACTGGTGGTCGGACTCCGTGCGCGACTGCGCCATACCCAACTCCGCGTCGAGGGTCAGCCGCTTGAGCGCGTACTCCTGCTCGACGCGCTGCCGGGCCATTCGGCCTCCTCGGCCTAGCGCTCCCGCTCCAGCCGCACCGTGTGCAGGGTCGACTCGTTGCTCAGCTCAGCCACCCGCTGGGCGTCCTCCAGCTCGCGGGTCGCACAGCCGCTGGGAGCTGACCGCCGCCTCCTTGATCTGTACCGTGACGATCCGCAGCTCCAGCCCGCTGTCGTCGCCGCTCCTGCCGTCCCCGCCCCCCGGGAGCTGCCCTCGGCGACTGCGCGGAGCCGGGCCGTCAGCTCCTCGATGATGGGCTGCTTGTCGCTGAGCACGTCCTGCACGCTGATGGTGGCGACCTTGTCCCTGATGGCCGCCTCCGCCTGCTCCTTGAGCTGGAGGTTGACCAGGCGCATCGGGTCGACCGGATCGCCGAAGTCGAGCTTGCGGTACGCGACCGCGAAGTCGTGGATGATCTACTGGACGTACGCCTGCACGAGGACGCCCTGCAGTTCGCGGCAGATGCAGTACGCGCTGATCAGGATCGTCTGCATGGCGCCCGGTACCACCAGGTACGAGTCGGTGGCCGGGTTGAACCGGAACCACACGCCCAGCCCGACGTGCAGGGGTTCGGACCGGCCCCGCCGGGTGTGCACGACGAACGCGCCGGGCGGTATCACGATGGTCTTCCACCGGCCGACGCCGGTGACGCGCACGTCACTCGCGTGCGAGGTGGGCTCCGCGTCCGGCGCGACGGCGTGCGAGCGGCCCGGTGCGGCACCCGGCGGCGGAGGGGCCGCCGGGGCGGGAGCGGCCACTGAGGCCATCGGCGCCTGTTGCTTGGCGCGCAGGACCTGTTCGAGCTGGGCGCCCTGGGCGACCGCCTGGTCGAGGTAGGCGTTGCGGTTCTGCGTCGCCGTCATGCCGTCACTCCTGCAGACGCTGTTAAACGCGCTGGACGCCGGTGGAACCCGAGCCAGGCTCGGGTTCCACCGGTACCCCCGTCCGTCCTAAAGGGACAATGTGCCGTGGAGGAACTCGGGGCCGGTACCGTTGGTTCCGTCGAAGGTCGTCGGCGCCGGTACCAGCCAGATGCCCTCGCCATGCGCGTGCCTGGCCTTGCCGGTACCGCCGGTGATCCGGTAGTCGTACGCGGCCGTGGCGCTGCCGTTGCAGAACAGCCCCGTCGCGTGTACCCGCAGCGTGCTGCCGTCCGCCGCGGTGAACGCCCCGGTCTTGTCGATTTCGCCGCATCCGTCGGCCGCGAACGAGCCGAACGCGATGTGCACCTCGAACAGCCCGGTGACGTCACCGAGCCCGGGCAGGGTGGCGGTCAGGTGGTCGGTCAGGCAGCCGTCGCCGGCCGGGGTACCGGACGGGCAGGCGTGGAAGGTGAACGTGCCGGACATCTGGGTGGCCACCGGCTGGTGGTCGGATGCGCTGGCCGAGCCGGCGAGCGCGACGGTGGCGGCCCCGGCCAGGGCGGCTGCGGCGACGACGGTGCCGGCAACCAGGGCCGGGCGGCGGATGGAACGCAACACGGTTACCTCTGTCTCGATGAGAGTCGGGTGTACCGGTCCACCATTTGGTCCCTGGCCCATCACTGTCCAATACTGAGTACCTCCTGGGTCATAAGCAACCTGTTGCCCGAGGACGGGGGACGTGGACATTCGGCTGCTGCGTTACTTTGTCGCGCTGGCCGAGGAGCGCAGCTTCACCGCGGCGGCCCGGCGGCTACACCTGTCGCAGCCCGCGCTCAGCCAGCAGATCCAGCTCTGGGAGCGGAGGCTTGCCACCACGTTGGTGGACCGTTCGGTGCAGCCGCTGCGGCTGACCCCGGCCGGGGAGCACCTGCTGACCGGCGCGTACCGGCTGCTCGCCGCGCACGACTCGCTGGAGCAGTCGGTGCGCGCGATCGGCTCCGGCCGGGCCGGCGGCGAACTGCGCATCGGGTTCGTCTACGGCGGCCTCTACGACCTGCTGGTCACGGCCCTGCGCACGGTGCACGCCGAGCACCCCGGCGCGCTGCTGCCCACCCGGCAGCTCGGCGGCGACGGTCAGCTCGCCGCACTTCGCGCCGACCAGGTCGACGTGGTGCTCTACCGGCGCACCCATCCGGAGAGCCTGGACGGGCTGGAACAGCTCCGCCTGTTCGACGACAACCTCATCGCGGCGCTGCCCGCGGGGCACCCCGCCGGGCGCACCGGACGGGTGCGGCTGGCCGACCTGGCCGGCGAGCCGTTCGCGCTGCTGCGCCGCTCGGAGATGCCGCTGGTATTCCACCACTGCGTGCAGGCGTGCCGGGACGCCGGCTTCGACCCGTACCCGATCACCGAGTACGACGAGCCGCTGAGCCTCGCGCTGGCGGTGGGCAGCGGGGCGGCCGGCGTGGGCCTGTCCGGCAGCGGCATGGCCAACCGCTACGCCGGCATCGATTACCTTCCCGTTGAGCCGACGGTGACCATCTCCGAGATCTCCGCCGTCTGGAACCCGGGCAGCCGCAACGGCCTGCTGCGGCCGTTCCTGGACGCGCTGGAGGCCGCGATGAAGCAGATGGAATGCTGAGCCGTCTCGCCCGGCTGGCCGCCTGCCTGGCCGTCCTCGTAGGACTGTCCACTGTGGCCACGTCGAGCACGCGCGAGCCGGGCACCGCGGTGACGGTCGTCGTGGGGGCCGCGACACCCGTCCGGGTCGGCCCGGGCTTCGTCGGCTTCAGCTACGAGAAGGACCGGGTCGGTGCGGGCCTGTTCGATCCGGGCAACCGTCCGCTGGTCGGCCTGTTCCGGCTGCTCGGCCCGAGCGTGCTGCGGGTCGGCGGCAACCTCGTCGACATGGCGGAGTGGAACCCGGACGGCAGGGGCGGCTCGCCGGCCGAGATCGCGCCGGCCGACGTCACCCGGCTGGCCGGGTTCCTGCGCGCCACCGGCTGGACCGCGCTGTACGGCATCAATTTGAAAACCAACACCGTACCGAGGGCGGTCGCCGAGGCCCGCTTCGCTGCCCGGGCGCTCGGCGCCAGCCTGCTCGCCTTCGAGATCGGCAACGAACCCGAGGGGTACCTGACGCAGAAGGCGTACCAGGAGTCGTTCGAGCAGTACTCGGCGGCGATCCGGGCGGCCGTGCCGGGCGCCCGGTTCGACGGGCCGGGCAGCCTCGCGGAGGACTGGCTGCCCGGGTTCGCCGCCCGGGAGGGGCCGCGGGGGCTGGACATCCTGGCGGCACACGCCTACATCGGCACTCACCGGGTCGCCACCGTCCCGCGGTTGATCGCGTCGGCCGCGTCGTCGGCGCGGTTCGCCTCGTTGGAGGCGACGCTGAGCAGGTCGGCGTCGGCTCACCGCATCCCGTCCTGGCGGATGACCGAGACCAACTCGTTCCTCCAGGGCGGCGTGGCCGGGGTCAGCGACGTGCAGGCCGCCGCGCTCTGGTCGCTGGACCTCATGTACGGCGTCGCCGCGCACGGCGGGGACGGGGTGAACTTCCACGGGGGTACCTCGACGCAGTTCCCGCTGGCCTATTCGCCGATCGCGTTCACCGGGTCCCGGCCGACCGGGGTGCGGGCGGTCTACTACGGCGGTCTACTGTGGACACTCGCGGGTACCGGGCCGCTGCGCCGGGCCTCGGTCGTCGGTACCCCGTTGGTGTCGGCGTGGGGGATCGGCGGCAACGTCATCCTGGACAACAAGAGCCCCTGGCCGGTCAGGGTCACCGTGCGACTGGCGGTACCGGCGGCGGCCGCCGAGGAGTACCTGCTGACCGCCGACTCGCTGTCCTCGACCGCGATCACCCTGGCGGGGTCCACTGTGGACGCCGAGGCGCGGTTCGCGCCGTCGCCCAGGCCGCTTTCCCTGTCGGGCAACGGATTCGTCATCGAGCTGCCGGCCGCCAGCGCCGCCCTGGTGCGCACCCGGTCTCACTGAACCAGCAGCTGCACCAGGACAAGGATGGCCAGCACGTCCGCGCCACGCACGAGCTGGCGCAGCAGCGGGACGGGGATGAGACCGAACGGGGTGTCCACCGCGCCGCCCTCGTAGTTGCGGGGCGGCCGGGTGGCGCCGCGGTACACGGCGGCCAGCACGCCGACCGGGAACAGCAGTTGGGCCGGATACCCGGGCGCCATGTGGATGGCGGCGGACAGCAGCCACCACGCGGCCAGGCCCAGGGCGGGGTTGACCGCGTGCACCGCGAGCAGGCCACGGTCCCCGCCGCCAAGCGCGCGGCGCAGGGCCGGCGAGGCGTGCACGAGGCGCAGCCCCGCGGCCAGCCGGCTGGTGGCGAAGTACGCGGCGACCAGCCGGGCCGCCCCGGCCAGCCCGGGTGCGAGCACCGCGACCGCGTAGGGCAGCACGAGCAGCGCGGCCCATACCGCAAGGCCGCCCGGGCGTCGGGCCAGCCGGCGCGCGTCGGCCGCGAGCAGCAGCCACCACCGCCGGCCGGGCAGCCGCGCCCAGCCTGGCCAGAACGGCCGGCGCCGCACCCGGCCGAGGCCCCGCCAGCGCCGTGTTTCCAGCACCCCGAACAGCAGGGCCGGGTCGAGGAAGATGGCCGCCGTCGTCGCCGCGTCGGCGACCTGGGCACCGCCGGCCACCGCGGCCCGGTCGACCCGGGGCAGCACCCGGACGGCGGCGACGGCGGCCCCGACGGCGAGCACGAGGGCGGCTGCCGCCACCGGTGCCGGCGGGAGGGCGGGCTCGGGCAGCGGCACGGTACCGGCGTTCAGGCCCAGTACCGTGGCGGCACCGGCGAAGCCGGCCCCCGCCGGTACCCATTCCATGGGGTTGATCCGGCGCCGGCCGCGGGCCTGCAGCAGGGCGGCGAGGGCGAGCAGGGCGGCGCCCGCCCCGGCTCCGGCGGCCGCGAGCCAGCCCAGT
>CAZYCD010000032.1:0-31449 GCA_964645345.1 uncultured Micromonosporaceae bacterium | reverse complement strand
GCCGACTCCGCGAAATCCTCAACCAACCACCCTGACCACCACCACCGACACCGCCCAGACGAACGCCAAGACACCCGGACGAGCCGCACTCAGGACCCGAACGGTCAATCAGAACTCGGCGGTTGCCTACCGGTGAAGCGGACGTCGCGGAAGACGTGGTCGAGTACCAGCTCAACCGCAAGTCGATACCCTCACGCTGTCTCGACCCCGGCCGCCGCAGCTGGCCGACCGGACAGCCACGTCTACAGGTCTTCGCCACCTTCAAGCGGCCCGGGGGACCGCTCGCGGCGCTTGCGGGCCCATTCCCTCACGTCCTCGGCAATCCAGATGCGCCCGGAGGCGAGCGTCTGTACCGGCGCCGGGAAGTCCGGCCGGTTGACGAGGATGGTTGCACGCTGACGGGACACGTCGAGAAACTCGGCGACCTCAGCGAAGCCCCACACCTCCTCGATCACGCCCCGCACCCTGCCCGGGACCATATTGCCCAAACGACAACGGGGGGGGTTGCACGTTATACAAACCCCCCAAGAGAAGACTTGGAGCAGATCCGGCCGGCCCTGGGGCGGAGCGTGAGGAGGGCGCGTGACAGCGAAAATCGAGGCGGCACTCCGCCGCGAAATTGATGCTCTTCAGCGGCGTGTCGCGATAACCCGGCTCGTGGCGCAGGACATGAGCCGATACGTCAGCGACGACACAGCGAAGGTGAGCCTCGTCATTGACGACGTGCTCGCGGCGTGGGCCGACGCCGCTCCCGGTACCGAGGGTGCGGTCGTCTGGCGGGAGTATGCGAACCGCGTCGAGTGGGCGAGGCCGGACACGGGGGACACGTACCGCGCCGAGTTCTGTTCGCAGCCATCGGACGAACCCTTCGACGAGGAGGCCTACTTCGAGGCCGTCTGGGCCGACCAGTGCGAGATCCTCCGTCTCAACGCGCTGCTCTGCGCGCCGCCCGACGAGGACGGCCGGGCGACCGCGGCATAACCGGTTCCAGGAGGGACTACAGCACGAGCTTGCGCAGCCGCGCCACCGCCTCCTCCAGCACCTCGGGGCGCTTGCAGAAGGCGAACCGGATCAGGTGCCGGCCCGCTGCCAGGTCGTCGTAGAACACCTGGGTTGGTACCGCGACCACGCCGCACCGCTCCGGAAGCGCCCGGCAGAACTCGACTCCGTCGGTGCCCCCGAGGCCGGTGATGTCGGCGGTCACGAAGTAGGTGCCCTCGGGCACCAGTACCCGGAAGCCCGCGTCGGTCAGGCCGTCCACGAGTTGGTCCCGGCGTGCCTGCAACCCGGCCCGGAACTCCTCGTAGTACGCCCGGGGCTGGCCCAGTGCCCAGGCCACGGCCGGCTGCAGCGGACCGGCGTTGACGAAGGTCAGGAACTGCTTGACGCGCAGTACCGCCGACACGAGGGGCGCCGGCCCGCACGCCCAGCCGACCTTCCAGCCGGTACACGAAAAGGTCTTTCCGGCGGAGGAGACCTGGACGGTGCGCTCCCGCATGCCCGGTAGCGACGCGAGGGGGACGTGCTCACCGCCGTCGAAGATCAGGTGCTCGTAGACCTCGTCGGTCAGCGCGTAGGCGTCGTACTCCCGGCACAGCACCGCGATCTGCTCCAGTTCGGCGCGGGTGAACACCTTGCCAGTGGGGTTGTGCGGCGAGTTGAGCAGGACCAGGCGGGTGCGCGGGCCGAAGGCGGCGGCCAGCGCGCCCGGGTCGTAGGCGTAGCGGCCGTCCTCGCCGGGCCGCAGGGTCACCGGGCGGCGGACCGCGCCAGCCAGCGCGATCGACGCGGCGTACGAGTCGTAGTAGGGCTCGAAGCAGACCACCTCGTCGCCCGGCTCGCAGAGGGCCAGGATGGCGGCGGCGATCGCCTCGGTTGCCCCTGCGGTGACCAGCACCTCGCCGTCCGGCGCGTAGTCCAGACCCCAGAAGTCCCGCTGGTGCGCGGCGATCGCGTGGCGCAGCGCGGGAATACCCGGGCCGGGCGGGTACTGGTTGTGTCCACTGTGGAGGGCCGTGGCGGCGGCATCCAGCATGCCGGCCGGGCCGTCGGTGTCCGGGAACCCCTGGCCGAGGTTGACCGCGCCGGTACGCACGGCGAGCGCGGACATCTCCGCGAAGATGGTTGTACCGAAGGGACGCATCCTGGCCACGAGCGGATCCATGCCGGCCAGCCTACGGCCGGCTCGGTCGGCGGCGGGACCTCCGGCAGCGTCACATCGGCGCCGGCTGTCCCGTCCACACCGCATGAACCTGACACTGTGGATCCTCCAGGCCGTCCTCGCCGCGGTGTTCGCCGGGTCGGGCATGGCCAAGAGCACGATGAGCCGCGAGCGGCTGCTGGCCACCGGACAGACCGGCATCGCGCTGTTCCCGATGCCGGTGGTCCGGGTGACGGCCGTCGCCGAACTGCTCGCCGCCGCCGGTCTCCTGCTGCCGTGGGCGACCGGGATCGCGCGGGTACTCACGCCGGCCGCCGCCCTCGGGCTGTGTGTTGTCATGGCGGGCGCCGCGTCCTCACACGCCCGGCTGCGCGAGCCGCGCAACGTGGCGGCCAACGCCCTGCTGTTCGGGATGGCGCTGACGGTCGCGATCGGCCGGCTGGCAGCCCTCGGTTGAGCCGGCCGGGTCAGCCGACCAGCGCCGGCGGCCGGTACGGGTAGGTGGTTGGCTGCCAGCTCAGCCACTGGCCGTGCGGCCCGGTCTTCCCCAGGGCGGTCACCGTGGGCCGGCCGTTCAGCCAGGCCACCATGGTCAGCGTGCCGACCGCCAGCCCCGGTTCCGGCGCCGGGCTGTCCGGCGCGAACAGGCGCAGCCCGGCCGGCGCGGCCTCGTTCACGACGAGGATCAGGTCGCGCCGTGCGCCGACGTCGGCGAGGGTACCCACGAGGTCGGCTCGGCCCTCGTCGGACAAGTAGGTCAGCGCGTTGGAGCTGAACACCAGCGGTACCGAGTCCACAGTGGACAGTACCGGCGCCAGTCCGGAGACCATGTCGCCGGCCACTAGCCGCGGCGCCTGGGCGGCCACCTCCACCAGGGCGGCGTCCAGCCGGGCCAGCCGGTCCACGTGCTCCGGCCAGACGCAGGAGCGCAGCCAGTCGGCCTGCGCCGGGTCGGCGGCGTCGACCGGGTGCAGGTCCAGCCCCACCCGGTCGGCGTAGGTCGGCTGCCGGTCCAAGTGCGGCGGGCGCTGGTCGCCGCGCAGCTCGCAGGACATGGTCAACGCCTCGGGCGCGTCCGGCCGCCCGTACCGGTCGCCGCCGTAGGCGTACCCGTACCGGTCGGGGATCAGCAGGAGGCCGGCGCTGGTACCCAGCTCGACCAGGGAAATGGGCCGGTCGACCAGCTCCGCGGCGTACGCGAACGCGGGCCGCAGCAGGGCGGCGCGCCGCGCCTCGTTGGTCTGCGTGGTACGGCTGGCGCACAGCGCGGCCAGCTCGCCGCCGTGGTCGCGCACGAACGCGGCGAACGCGGGCACCAGGCCGCCGTCCGGCTCGCGGGTACCACCGAGCGTGGGCAGGTAGGCCGCCAGCGGGTGGCCGTGGGCCGGCCCGCGCAGCAGGTACTGGGTCGCGGCGAAGTAGAGGATCGCGCGGCGCTGGTCTTCCGGCGCCGACAGCAGGGGCTCGGCGAGCCCGGGCGCTTCGGCAATGGCGTCGCTCAGCAGCTCCCACCGTGTTGAGCTGCCGGCGAATTCGTGCACGGCGAAGGCCCGGAACATCCTGACCATGCGTTCGACGTCCTTGTCGGGCATGCCGGCATCGTCGCCCGGTACCCGGCCGGCGCGCAGCGACCGTGGTCACACGGGTGCGCCGATAATTCGGGCATCCCGGGCGCGGGCCTGGCGGCCCGGTGCCGGCTTCCCCTACGGTGCGAAGTCGTGGATGGACCTCGGGGATACCAGGACGAGTCGGACGGGCGGTGGTACCCGGGCTTCACCGAGCGGTACCCGGAGCCGGAGGGTCGCTACGACGACGACCGGTACCGTGCCCCTGAACCGAGGTACTCCGACGAGCCCAGTGGGGACCTCGGCCGGTACCGGGGCCGCCCCGACCCGCTGACCGATCCCGCCCTGAGCCGGCCGGTCGGCCCGCGCTCCGGGGTGGAACTGCCGCCGCTTCCGGCCGACCCGCTGGAGTCCTTCGGTGGCGAGCCGCGCTATCAGGCCGAACCGATCGACCGGGCCGCGCTGCGACGGCCGTCCGGCGCCGGCACCAGCGGCGCCGGGCCGACCGCCGGCGCCCCGACCGGCTCGCCGGCCGCACCCGGGCCGGCCGCCGGAGTCCTGCCCGCCATGCCGACCGTGGCCGCGAAGACCGTCGACGGCGCGATCTACCGCACCCGTCGGGTGGGCGTCGCCGCCCTGCTCGCCATCGTCGCGGTCGTGGCCGAAATCATGCTGGTGCGCGTACTGGTCACCGGCGAGTTCGGGCACACGGTGCTGCCTAACGCCGTACTGGCCGGGATCTTCGCGATGTCCGGTACCCCGTTGGTCACCATGGGCCTCTACGCGCTGATGACCGGCGCGGCCACGGCGGGCGGCCCGACCCCGGGCCGGGCCTGGCTCCGCACGCCGCTGGCCTACCTGCCGGTCGGCCTGGCCCTCCTGATCGCGGCGGGTCTCGCCGCCTGAGGCGGCGGGGCTGCCTGGAGGCCCATAACCCGACAAACTTCGCGGGTACCCCGCCCGAGCCGATCGATCCCGGCGCACCGCGTACACTCGACGACGGCGACCACCACGTGTGGTCGACCTCGCGCGCCCTCCTCACCCACGTCCGGTGAGGCGGCGGCCGCCCTGGTCCCGAGCGCCGGTCAGCCGGTGCGCGGGCTCCACTCCCGGCCGACGACCAGGCGCCAGGCCGGTCTCCGAACCCGGAGCACCGGGACAACCAGGGAGCCCAAGGAGCACACCCGACCATGGCCGTTGTGACAATGCGCCAGCTGCTGGAGAGCGGTGTCCACTTCGGACACCAGACCCGGCGGTGGAACCCGAAGATGAAGCGCTTCATCCTGACCGAGCGCAACGGGATCTACATCATCGACCTGCGCCAGAGCCTCGACTACATCGAGAAGGCGTACGACTTCGTCAAGAACACCGTCGCCGAGGGCGGCTCGGTGCTGTTCGTGGGCACCAAGAAGCAGGCCCAGGAGGCGATGTCGGAGCAGGCGTCGCGGGTGGGCATGCCCTACGTGAACCACCGCTGGCTGGGCGGCATGCTGACCAACTTCCAGACCATCCACAAGCGGCTGCAGCGGATGAAGGAGCTCGAGTCGATCGAGCAGACCGGTGCGGCGCAGGGGTACACCAAGAAGGAGACCCTGCAGCTGGCCCGGGAGAAGGACAAGCTGACCCGGACCCTCGGCGGGCTGCGGGACATGCAGAAGGTACCGGCGGCAATCTGGGTGGTCGACACCAAGAAGGAGCACATCGCCGTCGACGAGGCCCGCAAGCTGGGCATCCCGGTGATCGCCGTGCTCGACACCAACTGCGACCCGGACGAGGTCGACTTCCCGATCCCCGGCAACGACGACGCCATCCGCTCGGCGGCGCTGCTGACCCGCGTGATCGCGGACGCGGTCGCGGACGGCCTGATCGCCCGCTCCGGCCGTGGTGCGGCCCGGGCTGCCGACGAGAAGCCCGAGCCGGGCGCCGTCGGCGCGGACGAGCCGCTGGCCGAGTGGGAGCGGGAGCTGCTCCAGCGCCCGGACGAGTCGACCGCCGAGGCCGCTGCCGGGGCCTGATACCGGCTGCTGTCGAGTAACACCCTGCCCGAAGCAGACGAGCGGCCGCACGCCGGCCGGATGGAAGAGAGAGGCATGTCGAACTTCACTGCCGCGGACGTCAAGCGGCTCCGCGAACTCACCGGTGCCGGGATGCTGGACTGCAAGAAGGCGCTGGAGGAGTCCGATGGCGACTTCGACAAGGCGGTCGAGATCCTGCGCGTCAAGGGCGCCAAGGATGTCGGCAAGCGGGCCGGCCGCACGGCGGCCAATGGTCTGATCGCCCACACCGGTACCGCCCTGCTCGAGCTGAACTGCGAGACCGACTTCGTGGCCAAGAACGCCGACTTCATCGACCTGGCCCAGCGCCTGGTCGAGCACGTCGCGACGCAGCGGCCGGCCGATGTCGAGGCACTGCTCGGTTCGACCCTGGCCGACGGGCGCACCGTCGCCGCCACGGTCGAGGAGCAGTCGGCCAAGATCGGCGAGAAGCTCGTGGTCAACCGGTTCGCCGTGCTCGACGGCCAGGTCGCCGTGTACCTGCACCGCAAGAGCCCGGACCTGCCGCCCGCGGTGGGCGTCATGGTCCAGTACTCCGGTAAGTCGGACGAGGCCGGCGAGGCCGACGCCCGCGGCGTGGCCATGCAGATCGCGGCCATGCGACCGAAGTACCTGTCCCGGGACGAGGTACCCGAGGACGTGATCGCGACCGAGCGGCGCATCGCCGAGGAGGCGGCCCGCGAGGAGGGCAAGCCCGAGGCCGCGCTGCCCAAGATCATCGAGGGCCGGCTCAACGGCTTCTTCAAGGACTTCGTCCTGGTCGAGCAGGCCTCGGTGCAGGACCAGAAGAAGACGGTCAAGCAGATCCTGGGCGAAGCCGGGTTGACGGTCGACCGGTTCGTCCGGTTCGAGGTTGGCCAGGCCTGAGTTTCCGGCGACGGGGAGGCCCGCGGGTGGACGACAGCCACGCGCCGGCCTCCCCGTGGCATACCCGGACGGCGACCAGGCTGCGCCGATCTCGCCGGGGCATGACAGATTGGTAGTCAACAGGCCCGGCGAGCTGTCCGTTGGCTTTGCCGAGTGCCGGCAGGAGGGGTGGGGCGGATGACCGACACGGTGGCGGACGAGATCGTGAGCGCCACGGCCGACCGGCTCGCCGGCGGCGGGCAGCCGAGAACCCGGCGGGTGGTGTTGAAGCTGTCCGGCGAGGTGTTCGGCGGTGGTCGGGTCGGCGTCGACCCGGATGTGGTGCAGGACCTGGCCCGGCAGATCGGCCGGGTGGTCCAGCTCGGCACGCAGATCGCCGTGGTGGTCGGCGGTGGCAACTTCTTCCGCGGGGTCGAGCTGGAGAAGCGGGGGATGGACCGGTCCCGCGCGGACTACATGGGCATGATCGCGACGGTGATGAACTGCCTCGCCCTGCAGGACTTCCTGGAGAAGGGCGGGGTGGAGACGCGGGTACAGACCGCGATCACCATGGCCCAGGTAGCCGAGCCCTACATCCCGCGCAAGGCGATCCGGCACCTGGAGAAGGGCCGGGTGGTCATCTTCGGCGCCGGCGCCGGCATGCCGTACTTCTCCACCGACACGGTCGCCGTCCAGCGCGCCCTGGAGATCCACGCCGATCTGGTACTGATGAGCAAGAACGGGGTGGACGGGGTCTACAGCGCGGACCCGAGGGTGGACCCGACCGCGACGAAGCTGGACACCATCACCTTCGACGAGATGCTGCGCGAGGACCTGCGGGTGGCCGACGCGGCCGCGTTCAGCCTGTGCAAGGACAATCGCCTGCCGATGCTGGTCTTCGCCGCCGAGGGCGACGACACCATCGTCAGGGCGGTCAGCGGTGAGAAGATCGGCACCCTGATCACCGCCTGACCAGCAGTCCCCGCGTGACCTGCCACGCGACCGCCCGAAGGAGGCGAGACAGCACGTGATCGACGAGACGCTCTTCGAGGCCGAAGAGAAGATGGACCGGGCGATCGAGTTCGCCAAGGAGGACTTCGCCACGATCCGCACCGGGCGAGCCACTCCGGCGATGTTCGCCAAGATCATCATCGACTACTACGGTACCCCGACGCCGCTGCCGCAGATGGCGTCCATCGCGGTACCGGAGCCCCGGATGGCGATCATCAAGCCGTACGACAACGGCCAGATGCACGCGATGGAGAAGGCGATCCGCGACTCGGACCTCGGGGTCAACCCGAACAACGAGGGCAACCAGCTGCGCATCGTCCTGCCGCAGATGACCGAGGAGCGGCGCCGGGACATGATCAAGGTGGCGCGGCACAAGGGCGAGGAAGCCAAGGTCGCGGTGCGCAATGTGCGCCGCAAGGCCAAGGAGGAGCTGGACCGGATCGTCAAGGACGGCGAGGCCGGCGAGGACGAGGTACGCCGCGCCGAGAAGGAGCTGGACGACCTCACCCACCGGTACGTGACGCACATCGACGAGCTCGTCAAGCACAAGGAAGCCGAGTTGCTCGAGGTCTGATGTCCTACCCCGATCCACCGGACGACGGCCTGGACAGGTCGCGTCACCGGGCGCGGCACGCCGACGTTGCCGCGCCCGAGGCCTTTCCACAGGCGCCGTTCGGGCCGCCGTTCGACGCGGTAGCCGATGACGACTTGGACCTTGACCTCAACGGCGGCCGGACGGCCCGGCCGCGCCGCGAACGGCGGAAGGCCGGGCGGCCCAACCGGGCGGGGCGCAACCTGCCGGCGGCGATCGCAGTGGGCGTCACGCTCGGCGGCGTGGTCCTCGCGTCGCTGGTGTTGTGGCGGCAGGCGTTCCTGCTCGTGATCGCGGCGGCCGCCGGGGTCGGGGTCTGGGAGATGGTCCGGGCGATCGGCCAGTCGAGCGAGTCGGACGGCGGGCCGCGGGCGCACCCGCCGCTGATCCCGCTGCTGGCCTCCTGCCCGCTGATGATCGGCCTGGCCTGGCGGGGCGGGGTCGAGGCGATGATCCTCGGCCTGGCGCTGACCGTGGTGGCCGCGCTGGTGTGGCGGCTGGCGGACGGGCCGGCTGGTTATGTGCGTGACGCGGGCTCGGCGGCCCTGGTCGCGGTGTACGTCCCGTTCCTGGCCGGCTTCGCCGCGCTGCTCGTGCACCCCGCCGACGGCGACCGGCGGGTGCTGCTCACCCTGGCGGCGGTGGTGCTGTCCGACACCGGTGGGTACGCCGCCGGGGTGTTCTTCGGGCGGCACCCGATGGCACCGACAGTGAGCCCCAAGAAGTCCTGGGAGGGCCTGGCCGGGTCGCTGGTGGCGACGGCCGCGGGCGGATCCGTGCTGATCGCCCTGATGTTCCACCAGCCCTGGTGGCACGGGGCGATCTTCGGGCTGGCGGTATCCGCGGCCGCGACCCTCGGCGACCTCGCGGAATCCCTGCTCAAGCGTGATCTCGGCATCAAGGACATGAGTAACCTGCTGCCCGGCCACGGCGGCCTCATGGACCGGCTGGACTCAATTCTGTTCGCCGCGCCGGCGGCCTACGTGCTGCTGTCGCTGCTGGCGCCCGCGGGTACCTGAGCTCCGTGTTGACAGGCAGTAGCGGTTCGCGCGGAACATGGGACACTTGGACGGCCATGACACCACTGCCCGTCACCGAACCGCCGCGTCCCGAGTTGATCGTCGTCCCCGGCGAGCCGCCGCGCGGGCGCCGCGCCGCGCTCCCGCCGCGCCACCTCGCCGACCTGGATCAGGCGGGTCGGCGTGCCGCGGTGGCCGCGCTGGGTGAGCGCGAGTACCGGGCCGGGCAGCTGTCTACGCACTATTTCGGCCGGTTCGAGCGTGATCCTGGCCGGATGACCGACATTCCCGCGGCCACCCGGGACCGGCTTGCCGGCGACCTGCTGCCCAATCTGCTCACGCCGGTGCGCGAGCTGTCCTGCGACGACGGGCGTACCCGCAAGACGCTGTGGCGGTTGCATGACGGTTCGTTGGTGGAGAGCGTCCTGATGGGGTACCGGGACCGGGTGACCGTGTGCGTGTCGAGCCAGGCGGGCTGCGGGATGGCCTGCCCGTTCTGCGCCACTGGTCAGGCGGGCCTCACCCGCAACCTGTCCACTGCCGAGATCGTCGACCAGGTGGTCTGGTTCGCCGGCCAGGCGGCCCGCGGCGACCTGCCGGGCTGCCCGGACCGGCTGTCCCGGGTGGTCTTCATGGGCATGGGCGAGCCGCTGGCCAACTACAACCGGGTGATCGAGGCGGTACGCCGGCTCACCTCACCCGCCCCGGAAGGCCTCGGGCTGTCCCAGCGCCACATCACGGTGTCCACCGTCGGGCTGGTACCCGCGATGCGTCGCCTGGCCGGGGAGGAACTCTCCGTGACTCTTGCGCTGTCGTTGCACGCGCCCGATGATGGGCTGCGCGACGAACTCGTACCGGTCAACCAACGGTGGAAGGTGGCCGAGGTGCTGGACGCCGCATGGTCGTACGCGGCAGTGACGGGGCGTCGCGTCTCCATCGAGTACGCGATGATCAGAGACGTGAATGACCAGCCGTGGCGGGCGGACCTGCTCGGTCGGCTGCTCGCGGGTCGGTTGGCGCACGTCAACCTCATCCCGCTGAATCCGACTCCGGGTAGCCGGTGGGACGCCAGTCCCAAGCCGGTCGAGCGCGAGTTCGCCCGGCGGTTGCGCGCCGCTGGGGTACCGACCACGGTGCGTGACACGCGCGGTCGGGACATCGACGGCGCGTGCGGCCAGTTGGCCGCGGCGGACGTGGCACAGGCCGCGACGGACGTCGCACGGCTGGCGGCGCGCGACGGGCATCACGGCAGGGAACGAGAGGCGGCACAGTGAGTCAAGGTCAGCGGTTCCGGCGCCGGGCGCTGCGTCGCGGTTACAAGGTCGACGAGGTCGACGCGTTCCTCGATCGCGTGGAGGCCACCCTGAACGGCGAAGCCGGCAACTCCCCGGTCGCCGCACAGGAGGTCCACGACGTGGTGTTCCGGGTGCGCTTCGGCGGCTACGACGAGTGGCAGGTCGACCTGCACCTCGACCGCGTCGAGCGGCAGCTCGGCGAGCTGGAGGAGCGGGTCGGGTTCCGCCCGCAGGAGCGGCCCATGGCGGCCGCCGACCGGCTCGGGCCGCCCGACCGCCTCGGGCCGATGGGGCCCATGGACCGCATGGGCCCGGGACCGGGAGACCGGCTGGGGCCGCTGGACCGGATGGGCGCGGACCGGATGGGTCCGCCGCCGGTACCAGCCATGCGCGACGACCGCATGGTGCCGCCGGACCGCATTCCCATGCGGGACGACCGGATGATGCCTCCGATGCCGGACCGGATGGGTCCGCCGCCTCGGGACGACCGAATGATGCCTCCACCGCCGCAGCCCCAGCAGATGCCGCCGACGCCGCGCCCGGTGTCGCCGATGGCGTCCCAGGCGACCGGCGCGTTCGCCCGGTTCGACGAGCCGCGCTTCGACGAGTCCCGGCACGACGAGCCGACCGGCGCCTTCGGCCCGGGCGGCGGCGCCGGCTACGAGCCGTTCGAGCCCGGCCGGCACGGCAAGATCGACATGACGACCGAGATCCGCATGCCACCGCGCGACATGTCCGGCGCTGCCGGCCCGTCCGGCGACATGTACCGGGTGGACCAGCTGCGCCGTACCTTCCAGCCGCGCCGGTTCGGCAGCGGGTACGACCCGGTGCAGGTGGACCGGCTGTTCGAGGGGATCCTGGCGACGATGTCCAGCCGGGGTCCGGGCGCGATCAACGATGCCGAACTCGACCCCGGCCAGTTCAACCTCGTGCCGGGCGGCTACTTCGAGGCCGAGGTCGACCAGGCGCTGCGCGAGGTGCGCGACATCCTGCGCCGGCGCTGAGCCCCGGGCCGGGCCGGCGCGGAAGCGCGCCGCCCGGGCGTCAGCGCAGTCCGTTCTTGCGCAGTAGCCAGTCGGCGACCAGGATCAGCGCGATCACCACTGCAACGCCGATCAGGAACACGGCGCCCGTGTTGACCTTGTTGTTGGCGCAGAGCATGGCCACCAGGATCACGATGGTGCCGACCGCACCGATCCGGGCGAGCCGGGGGCGACCCGGCTTGTGCTGGTCAGGTGAGGTCACCGGCTCCTCTGCGGCCACGACGGCCCCCTTCGATGCGCATCCCGCTGCTGTGATCAGGCTCAGTCTGGCATGCCTCAGAATCGCGCCGCGCAAGGCCCGGCATCCGGCCGGCGGCGGGAGGCACTCCGGTAGCGTCGCGGGTAGGAACCCGACGAGAAGGGGCAGCACCGTGCGGATCACCGGTACCGGGCACGCGAGCATGCGCATCGACACGGCCGCGGGCAGCATCCTCTGCGATCCCTGGGTCAACCCGGCGTACTTCGCGTCCTGGTTCCCGTTCCCGGACAACTCCCAGTTGGACTGGCAGAGCCTCGGCGACGTGGACTACCTCTACGTATCGCACCTGCACCGCGACCACTTCGACGCGATCAACCTGCGAAAGCACGTGAGCAAGTCGGCGACCGTGCTGCTGCCGGAGTACCCGACGAGCGAGCTGGAGGACCAGCTCCGCGAGTTGGGCTTCACGAAGTTCCTCAAGACGGTCTCCGGGCAGGTACACGAACTCGACGGCGGCCTCCGCATCATGATCCAGGCGTTGACCAGCCCGACGGACGGCCCGATCGGGGACTCCTCCCTGTGGGTGGAGTACGACGGCGTGCGGCTGCTGAACCAGAACGACGCGCGCCCCTCGGACCTGGCGGCCTTCGCCGAGCTGGGCCACGTGCACGCCCACCTGCTGCAGTTTTCCGGCGCCATCTGGTACCCGATGGTCTACGAGCTGCCCGAGTCGGCGAAGACCGCGTTCGGCAAGCAGAAGCGGGAGCGGCAGTTCGACCGGACGTTCCGCTACATCGACGATCTCAAGGCGAGCCACGTGTTCCCGATCGCCGGCCCGCCCTGCTTCCTCGACGACGCGCTGTGGCAGTTCAACGACCTCGGGGGCGACGAGGGCAACATTTTCCCGGACCAGCAGCGGTTCATGGAGGAGTACGCGAAGGTCGGCGGTACCAACGCCATCGTCCTGCTGCCCGGCACGGTGACCGAGCTGTCCGGCGACTCGGCGCAGACCACCCAGCCTGTCGAGGACGTCGAGGATTTCTTCGCCCACAAGGAGGAGCACCTGCGGGCGTACCAGCAGCGGCAGCGCCCGGTGATCGAGGCGGGCAAGGCGTCCTGGGCGCATCCGGAGATCGACGTGCTCGGCGAGCTGAAGAAGCGCATCGAGCCGCTGCTCGAGGAGTCGATCTACCTGGCCGAGGGGGTCGGCGGGCCGGTGCGGCTGGACCTGACCGACGGGTACGGGCCAGACGGTGAGGTGCTCGAGTCGATCGTGATCGACTTCCCGGCCAAGCAGGTCCGCGAGTACGCCGACGAGAAGGTCCGCTACCGGTTCCGTACCGGCCGGCCGCTGGTCGAGTCGCTGCTGCACAGCGGGGAGGTGGACTGGGTCAACTCGCTGTTCCTGTCCTGCCGCTTCTCCGCGGCCCGCATCGGCCAGTACAACGAGTTCATCTACTCGTTCTTCAAGTGCCTGTCGGAGGAGCGACTGCAGTATGCGGAGGGCTGGTACGACGAGAACCAGCGCGCGACCGACGCGGAGGACATCACCCTGGGCGACTGGGTCGTGCAGCGGCGCTGCGCGCACCTGAAGGCCGACCTGAGCCGCTTCGGGGTGATCGAGGACACCACCCTGACCTGCCAGCTGCACGGCTGGAAGTGGGACCTGGACAGCGGGCGGTGCCTGACCAGCGCGGGGCACAAGTTGCGGTCGCGGCGCGCCGACCAGCCGGCTTGATTAGCAAACCGGCCGCCGATGCGGTAGCCTGCTTTGCGAAGTTTTTGCGTATCCCCGGCCCCGCCGCCGCAGGTGGTGGGACGGCAGTCTCCTCGTGAGGCGAGCCCGCTGGCGTTGCTCGAAAACGGCCACCAGTGGCGACGCTCGCGGCGCCGCTGACGGCAAGCGCTCGACCGGCCACGCGAAGTGCGGGGCCGGGAAAGATCTCCGAGGAGAAGAGAAAGTAATGACGCAGGGAACCGTGAAGTGGTTCAACGCGGAGAAGGGCTTCGGCTTCATCTCCGTTGACGGCGGCGGCGCCGACGTCTTCGTGCACCACTCCGCGATCCAGACCAGCGGCTACCGCTCGCTGGAAGAGAACCAGCGGGTGGAGTTCGACATCGTGCAGGGCGCCAAGGGCCCTCAGGCGGACAACGTCCGCCCCGTCTGACACAGCGGCCGCCCGGTGCGGCGCTAACTTCGGGGTGGTCGCCTCAGCGGGCGGCCACCCCGAGGTCTTTGAGGATCCGCTGGGCCGCGTTGTGCCCGGCCGCGCCGATGACGCTGCCCGCGGGGTGGGCGCCCGCGCTGCCGGCGTAGAGCCCGGGCAGCCCGGTGGCGTAGGGCATCCGGTCGGTGAACGACACCGAGTTGTCGATGTGGTGGATGTGCCCCCCGGTGATGCCGAAGTGCTCCTCGATCCCCTGCGGGGTCAGCGGTACCACGTCGGCGACGAGATCGCTGGTACCCGGCGCGTACCGGTCGCAGATGGCCAGTAGATTGTCCACATAGGACGGGAGGACACTGTCCCAGGTGGACTCCGCGGGCGCGTAGGGTACCGACTGGACGAACAGCGCCGAGGAGTGGTGCCCGTCAGGGTCCTGCAGCGACGGGTCGACCGTGGTGTGCAGGTACCACTCGATGGTGGGCTCGGCCGGCAGCCGGCCGGCCGCGACGTCCGTCCACATGCGACGCAGCTCGGCCATCGGCGAGCCGCCGGCGCCCGAGCCTGGCAGCAGGTGGATCGTCGAGCCGAACGGGCTCTTGTCGCCGGCCGGCAGGCAGCTGAACCGGGGCAGGTCGCGCAGGGCGAGGTTGACCTTCAGCGTGGTACCCGGCCGGTACACCCCGAGGATCCGCTCCTCGACGGGCACCCCGGGGGCGAGCGACAGCAGCCGGTACGGGTCGCAGGCGCCGAGTACCACGGGCGCCTCGACCTCGCGGTCGTCCGTCAGCCGGACGCCGGACACCTGGCCGCCCTCGGTCAGCACGGCCGCCACCGGAGCGCCGGGGACGATCGTCGCGCCGGCCTCCCGGGCCGCCTCGGCGAAGGTGCGGGTGACCGTGCCCATGCCGCCCTGCGCGATCATCCAGGTACCGTCCGAGCCGGGCAGCCGGCACATGTTGTGCACCAGGAAGTTGTGTCCGGTACCGGGATCGTCCGGCCCCGCGTTGACGCCGGACAGGCCGTCGGTGACCGCGTACATCGCGATCAGCAGTTCGGAGCGGAAGTCGAACCGGCCGAGGTAGTCGGCGACCGATCCCCGTACCAGGTCGGTGAAGACCTGGCGCAGCTCCGGCCGGATGTAGCGCTCGGCGGTCTCCTCGACGGGCAGCGGCTCGGCCAGCCAGGCCGGTGCGAGGTCCTCGCGCAGCGCGGCGAGCTCGGCCTGCATCGCGTCGTCGGCGGCCACGTCCTCGGCCGAGAAGAACCGGGTGAGCTGGTCGCGGGTGGCCTGCTTGTCGCGCCCGAACAGCAGGTAGGGCGCGCCCCGGCCGCCCGGCGTGGGCAGGAAGTAGTGCGGGTCGCGGCGCAGCACGGGGATCCGCACGCCGAGCTTGGCGATCAGCTCGGGCGGCATGAGCCCGAGCAGGTACGAGCCGGTGGAGTGGCCCAACCCGGGGACCTTGGGGAACGGGTGCTCGGTGCGCGCGGCGCCGCCGATTTCGGTGTCGGCCTCCAGCACGGTGACCCGCAGCCCGGCGCGGGCCAGCAGCACGGCGGCGACCAGGCCGTTGTGGCCTGCCCCGATGATGACGACGTCGGCCCGGGTGGGGATCTCGCTCATCCTCTGAGATTAGTCAACCGCCGGCTGCGGCCGCTCCGCATGCGTCGCGACCGGGGGCCGGGTGAGCCCTCAGCCTTCGCCGAGTTGCCGGATGAACGCGGCCAGCTCCGCCTCGAACAGCGGCTCCACGTCGGTCACCGCCCAGCGCAGGTGGCCGAAGACGTCCATCGCGATCAGCCCGTAGAGCCGGGTCCAGGCGACCAGGAAGGCGGCCAGCGCCCCGGCGGGCAGGTTCTCGCCGTGGACGCCGAGCAGCGGTGCGGTGCTGGTACCGAGGTCCGGGGCCGGCCGGTGCGGCGCGCCGCCGGAGCGCCAGAGCGCGACGAACGGCTCCAGGAAGGCGGCGCCCAGCAGGGCACCCGGGTGGTCGGGGGACAGGCAGTCGTCCTCCAGGTCGGCGACGCCGGGTACCGGGTTGCCGAACATCAGGGCGAACTCCGCCGGGTGCGCCCGGGACCAGGCGCGGAACGCGCGGGCCATGACCGCGAGCCGGGCCGCCGGGTCGAGGCCCTCCCCGCCGGCCAACTCCGCGGCCGCGGTGACAGCGGAGCGCAGCTCGGTGTAGAGGTCGCTGGCGAGCTCCAGGACCAGGGCCTCCAGGCTGGGGAAGTACCGGTACAGGGCGGCGGCGGACATGCCGAGGGTACGGGCGATGGCGCGCAGCGAGATCGCCGACGGTCCGCCATAGACGAGCAGCTCGCGAGCCGTGCGCTTGATGTCGGCGACGGTCCCCTCGCGTAGGCGTCCGCGCCGTGTGACGGCCTGCGTCACAGCTCCACCTCCCTGGTGCCGCTTGACCGGTAGTGAACGGTGTTGGCATAGTGAACGGTGTTCACTCCGGATCGCTTCATCCAGCCTACGCGGGAGAGCCATGTTCGCACGGTGGGGACGCTTTGTGGTACGGGCGCGGTGGGCGGTACTGACCGCCGCCACGCTGCTGGCGGTCGTCGGCATCGTCTGGGGTACCGGCGTGTTCGGCCGGCTGTCCGGCGGCGGGTTCAACGACCCGGACAGCGAGTCGGCGACCGTGCGCGGCCAGCTCGTGCAGACCTTCGGGCCGCGCGACCCAGACATCCTGGCGCTGTACTCCAGCCCGACGGCGACCGTCACCGATCCGTCGTTCAAGGCCGCGGTCACGGCCGCCGTCGACCGGCTGCGTACCCGCCCCGAGGTCACCTCGATCGCGTCCTACTACGACACCGGCTCGACGGACCTGGTCTCGACGGATCGGCACGCCACCTACGTGGCGATCGTCCTCAGTGGACCGGGCGACACCGGCTCGCGGCAGGAGTACCGGGAGATCGAGGACCTGCTGCGGGCCGGCGACGGCGTCCGTACCCAGTTCGGCGGTACCCGGCCCTTCGAACAGCAGGCCAACGCGATGACCACCTCGGACATCGAGCGCGCCGAGCTGGTGAGCACGCCGATCCTGCTCGTGCTGCTGGTACTCATCTTCGGCAGCGTGGTGGCGGCCGCCTCACCGCTGCTGATCGGCGCGGTGGCGATCCTCGGCGCGTTCATCGTCACCCGCCTCATCAGCCAGGCGACCGACGTGTCCACGTTCGCAATCAACATCATCACGCTGATCGGGCTCGGGCTGTCCATCGACTACGCGCTGTTCGTGGTCACCCGGTACCGCGACGAGCTGGCGGCGGCACAGGCCCGCGCCGGTGCCGGCCCGGTCACCAGACAGCCCATTGCGGACGCCGTGAGCCGGACGATGGCCACCGCCGGGCGTACCGTCGCCGTGTCCGGTGTGACCGTGACCCTGGCACTGGCCAGCCTGCTGCTGTTCCGGCAGGGCTTCCTGCGCTCGATGGCGTACGGCGGGATGGCCGCCGTGGCGGTCGCCATGCTCGCCTCGCTGACCGTCCTGCCGGCCTGGCTCGCGGTACTCGGGCCGAGGATCGACGCGTGGCGCATCCCGTTGCCCGGGCGGCGTGGGGCCAACGCCGGTGCGGGCTGGGCCAGGTTGGCCCACAGCGTGATGCGGCGGCCCTGGCTGTACCTGGCCGGTACGCTCGCGGTGCTCGTGGTGCTGGCGCTGCCGGTGACCCGAATCCAGTTCGGCGGCATCGACGTGCGCGTGCTGCCGGCCGGCACGGAGAGCCGGATGGTCTCTGCCGCGCTGGACACGCGGTTCCCGCACCACAACCGGTACCCGATCCAGGTGCTGGCCACCGGCGTGGACCGCGACGGGGCGGCGGCGCTCGCCGCCCGGCTGCGCGGCGTGACCGGAGTGACCGCGGTGACCCCGGCCGCGGTCAAGGGCGACGCGGCTGGCGAACACGTGCCGGGCGCCGCTGCGACAAGCTCCGCGGCGCTGTACACAGTGGACTTCTCCGGCGAGCCGGCCGCCGACGGGCCCCGCGCCATCGTCCGCGACATCCGGGCACTGCCCGAGCCGCCGGGTGTCCACATTGGAGTGACGGGCTACACCGCCGACCTCGTTGACCAGTTGCACGGGCTGGCCGGGCGGCTGCCGTGGATGGTGCTGTTCGTCGTGGCGGTCACGCTGGTGCTGCTGTTCGCCGCGTTCGGCTCGGTGGTGCTGCCGGTCAAGGCGGTGCTGATGAACATCGTGTCGCTGGGCGCCGCGTTCGGCGCGGTGGTCTTCATCTTCCAGGAGGGCCACCTCGCCAACTGGATCGGCTACACGGCAACCGGGTTCATCGAGCCGACCGACCCGATCCTCATGGTCGCGGTGCTGTTCGGGCTGTCCACCGACTACGAAGTGTTCCTGTTGTCGCGGGTACGCGAGGAGTGGGTGGCCGGGGCGGACAACACCGCGGCGGTGGCGACCGGGCTGCAGCGTACCGGCCGGATCATCACCTCGGCCGCGCTGCTGCTGGTGGTCGTCATCACCGGCTTCGCGACCGGGCAGACCGGCTTCGTCAAGCTCATCGGCGTAGGCATGATCGTGGCGATCGTGGTCGACGCGACGCTCGTGCGCGCGCTGCTGGTACCGGCGACGATGCGGCTGCTCGGTCGGTGGAACTGGTGGGCGCCCGGCCCGCTGCGCCGGCTGCACGACCGCGGGGCCCGGACGGCCCCCGCCCGGTCCGTGCCCGGCGACGCTGTGGAAGGTGCTCAGCAGTCGACGATGATCGGGGCGTGATCGGACGGCCCCTTGCCCTTGCGGGCCTCCCGGTCGATGTACGCGTCGGTCACCGCGCCGGCCAGCGTGGCGGTCGCGTAGACCAGGTCGATGCGCATGCCCATGTCCTGGTGGAACATGCCGGCCCGGTAGTCCCAGTAGGTGAACGGGTTCGGGCCCTTGAGCGGCCTGGGCAGCACGTCGATGAGGCCGATGCCGCGCAGTTGCGCGAGGGCGGCCCGCTCCGGCTCGGTGACGTGGGTCGAGCCGACGAAGGCCTTGGGGTCCCACACGTCGCTGTCGGTGGGCGCGACGTTGAAGTCGCCGCACACCGCCAGCCGCTCGTGCGCCGCCACCTCGGGCGCCAGCGCGCCGGTCAGCGCGGCCAGCCAGGCCAGCTTGTACCCGTAGTGCGGGTCGTCGACGGTACGCCCGTTTGGCACGTACACCGACCAGACCCGCAGATCGCCGCAGGTCGCGCCGAGCGCCCGGGCCTCGGGGTCGGGGAAGCCCGGCTCCCCCCGGTACCCGGTGGTCACATCCTGCAGCCCGACCCGGGACAGCACGGCAACGCCGTTCCACCGACCGTTGCCGTGTGCGGCCACCTGGTAGCCCAGCGCGCCCACCTCGCCTGCCGGGAACTCGGCGGTCTTGGTCTCCTGCAGGCACACCACGTCCGGCTCCACCGCGGCGAGCCACTCGAGCAGCCGCGGCAGCCGGGCGGTGACCGAGTTGACGTTCCAGGTCGCCAGGCGCATGGGCCCACGCTACCGGGCAGCGGGCCGGGCCGCGGGCTGCCTAGGATCGAGCCGCGGCTGGAAATCGTGGGGAGGACGGCATGAACCTGCCGGTACCTGTCGGCGAGCCGGGGCCGCCGGAGCCTGGTCAGTACACCGTCAACCGGAAGTACGTGCGGCAGTGACGCCGGCCCCGGTCGACCCCGACGCGCTGGCCGCGGTGCTGCGGCCGCTCGGCGAGGCGCGCATGCCGCCCGCCGCGGCCTACACCGATCCGGCGGTACTCGAGTGGGAGCGCCGCCACCTGTTCGCCGGGGCCTGGACCTGCCTGGGCCGGCTGGACGAGCTGGCCGGCGACCGGGTCACGCAGCGCGCGCTGACCGTGGGCGACGTCGGCGTGCTGCTGACCGTGGCGGGCGGTCTGCCGCGGGCATTCGCCAACGTCTGCCGCCACCGGGGCCACGAGCTGCTGCCCGGCGGGGGGACCGCGACCCGCCCCGCGGTCGTCTGCCCGTACCACGGCTGGGCGTACCGGCTGGACGGCGCCCTGGCCACCGCGCCTGGGATGTCCGGCGCCGGGTTCAGCCCCGCCCGCTTCGGCCTGGTCGAGCTCCCGGCCCAGGTATGGCACGGCTGGGTCTTCGTGAACGCCCTCGGCGGCGCGCCGCCCTGGCCGGCGTACCTCGGCGGGCTCGCCCCGCTGGTCGCCCCGTACCGGCCGGAGCAGCTGCGGCCGGCCGCGACCCACCGGTACGAGGTGGCGGCGAACTGGAAGGTGATCGTCGAGAACTACCAGGAGTGCTACCACTGCCCGCTGATCCATCCCGAGCTGTGCCGGGTGTCCCCGCCCGCGTCCGGCGAGAACTGGAACCTGCCGGGCGCCTGGGTCGGCGGCGCGATGGACCTGCGCGAGCACGCGGAGACGATGTCCCTGGACGGCCGGGGCGCCGGTACCGTCATCGCCGGCGCGCCGGCCGGGACCGTCCGGTACGTGGCGCTGTTCCCCAATCTGCTGATCTCGGCCCACCCCGACTACGTGATGACCCACCGGCTGGTACCCCTGGCCAGCGACCGCACGTTCGTCGAGTGCTCCTGGCTGGTACCGGACGGGGTAGCCGACCCGAGCCACGCGGTGGACTTCTGGGACGTGACCAACCGGCAGGACTGGGCCGCGTGTGAGTCGGTACAGCGCGGACTGGCCTCGCCGCACTTCCGGCCCGGCCCGCTGGCGCCCAACGAGGACGCAGTGCACCAGTGGGTGCGCCTGGTCGCGTCCTGCTACCTCGACCCGGCGGGTGCGCTGCTCGCCGCCTGCCGGGAGCGCGCCGCGGTCCCCGTCCACCCCGCGGCGGCCTGCGTCGATGGCACGGCCGTCGATCGGGAAGAATGGTCCGGGTGAACACCCGCGAGGTGGTGCTGCTCGGTTCGACCGGGTCCATCGGTACCCAGGCGATCGACATCGCCCGACGCAATCCGGACCGGCTGCGCGTGGTGGGGCTCGGTGCCGGTGGCGGGCAGGTCGAGCTGCTCGCAGCCCAGGCGCTGGAGCTGGGCGTGGACGTCGTGGCGGTGGCCCGGGCGTCGGCCGTACAGGACCTGCAACTGGCCTTCTACGCCGAAGCCCAACGCCGGGGGTACCCGACGGGCGGGTTCCGGGTACCGAAGATCCTCGCCGGGCCGGACGCGATGACCGAGCTGGCCGCGTGGCCCTGCGACGTGGTGCTCAACGGCATGGTCGGCTCGCTGGGCCTGGCGCCGACGCTGGCGGCGCTGCGTGCCGGCCGGAGGCTCGCGCTTGCCAACAAGGAGTCCCTGGTGGCCGGCGGCCCGCTGGTCCGCGCGGTGGCCGAGCCCGGCCAGCTCACCCCGGTCGACTCCGAGCACTCGGCGTTGGCCCAGTGCCTGCGCTCGGGTACCGGCCGGGAGGTGCGCCGGCTGGTGCTGACGGCCAGTGGCGGCCCGTTCCGCGGCCGTTCCCGCGCCGAACTCGAGGGCGTGACGCCGGCCCAGGCGCTGGCCCACCCCACCTGGGACATGGGCCAGGTTGTCACGATCAACTCGGCGACCCTGGTGAACAAGGGCCTGGAGGTCATCGAGGCCAACGAGTTGTTCCGGGTCGGGTACGACGCGATCGAGGTCATGGTGCACCCGCAGTCGGTCATCCACTCCATGGTGGAGTTCACCGACGGGTCGACGATCGCCCAGTGCAGCCCGCCGGACATGCGGCTGCCGATCGCGCTCGCGCTGGGCTGGCCCGACCGTGTACCGGACGCGGCGGCCGCGGTCGACTGGTCCTCGGCGCACACCTGGGAGCTGCGGCCCCTGGACGACGAGGCGTTCCCTGCGGTTAGCCTGGCGAAGGCGGCCGGGCGCGCCGGGCGGTGCCGGCCGGCGATCTACAACGCGGCCAACGAGGAGTTCGTGGCCGCCTTCCTGGCCGGCCGGCTGCCGTTCCTGGAGATCGTCGACGGGCTGGAGCGGGTGCTGTCCGAGGCCCCCGACTTCACGGAACCGGGTACCGTCGAAGAGGTGCTCGCCGCCGAGTCGTGGGCGCGGGCCCGAGCGGGCGAGATCGTTGCGTCCGCGTAGCTTGTCGGAGCGGCGCCCGGCAAGCGATCGAGAGCTCGTGACGGGTCAACGGAAGGAACCTGCCTGATGGCCTACCTGTTCGGTGTGGTCCTCTTCGCGCTGGCCATCTTCGTCTCGGTCTGCCTGCATGAGGCCGGTCACATGGTGACCGCCAAGGCGTTCGGCATGAAGGTCACCCGGTACTTCGCCGGATTCGGCCCCACCGTGTTCTCGTTCCGACGGGGCGAGACCGAGTACGGACTCAAGGCGATCCCTTTGGGCGGCTTCGTCAAGATCGTCGGGATGACCCCGCAGGACGACGACGTGGCGCCCCAGGACCAGCCGCGGGCGATGTGGCGCTTCCCGGTGTGGAAGCGGACGATCGTGATGTCGGCGGGATCCATCACGCATTTCATCCTCGGCTTCGTGGTGCTCTGGCTCACCCTGTTCCTGGTCGGGGTACCCAACCCGACCCTCAACGACCAGGCCAAGGTCAATGCGCTGCCGGCGCTGGTACAGGTGCAGCCGTGCGTGCAGATGAACGCCGACCGGCTCGGCTGCGTGGCCAGCGACCCGCAGTCCCCGGCCAAGGCTGCCGGCCTGCACGACGGTGACAAGATCACCGCGGTCAACGGCGCCCCGGTCGCGAACTACCTGGACCTGGTCAACGCCATCCGGGCGAGCAAGCCGGGCGAGAACACGATCACCTACGAGCGCGGCGGAGTCAGCACGACGACCAACGTCAACCTGGTCGCCGCGCCCCGGCGCTCGGTGGACCATCCGGAGGCCGCGCCGACCACCGTCGCCGCGCTGGGCATCACCCAGGCGCTGCCGCCGGACCTGCCGCTGACCGTCCGGTACGGGCCGGTCGAGTCGGTCAACCAGTCGGTCAGGCTGACCGGCCAGCTGTTCTCCGGCATCGGTACCGCGTTCACGAACATCCCGAAGCGGATACCGAACCTGTGGGACGCGCTGTCCGGCAAGCCCCGCGATCCGAACGGCCCGATCAGTGTGGTCGGCGCCACCCGGCTCGGCGGCGAGAGCGTGCAGCACGGCGCGTGGACGCTGTTCCTCAGCTTCCTGATCAGCCTCAACTTCTTCATCGGCGTGTTCAACCTGCTGCCGCTGCTGCCGCTGGACGGCGGCCACATCGCGATCGCCTGGTTCGAGCGGGCCCGGTCCTGGATCTACGCCCGGCTGGGCCGGCGAGACCCGGGGCGCGTGGACTACCTGAAGCTGATGCCCGTCACCTACGCGGTGATCCTCATTTTCGGTGGCTTCACGCTGCTGACGGTGGCCGCCGATATCGTCAACCCCGTCACCCTCTTCGGCAAGTAGGGAGCGAGCCTGCTGTGACCGCTGTGAACCTCGGCATGCCCAGCGCGCCGGTACAGCCGCTGGCGCCGCGCCGCCAGTCCCGCCAGATCATGGTGGGTACCGTGCCGGTCGGCGGCGGAGCGCCCGTCTCCGTGCAGTCGATGACCACCACGCTGACCTCGGACGTCAACGCCACCCTCCAGCAGATCGCCGAACTGACCGCGGCGGGCTGCCAGATCGTCCGGGTGGCCGTGCCGTCGCAGGACGACGCCGACGCGCTGCCGATGATCGCGAAGAAGTCGCAGATCCCGGTGATCGCCGACATCCACTTCCAGCCGAAGTACGTGTTCGCCGCGATCGACGCGGGCTGTGCCGCGGTACGGGTGAACCCGGGCAACATCAAGAAGTTCGACGACAAGGTCGGCGAGATTGCCCGGGCGGCGACCGACGCGAGGGTACCGATCCGGATCGGGGTCAACGCCGGCTCGCTGGACCCGCGGCTGCTGCAGAAGTACGGGAAGGCCACGCCCGAGGCGCTGGTGGAGTCAGCGCTGTGGGAGTGCTCGCTGTTCGAGGAGCACGGGTTCCGGGACATCAAGATCTCGGTGAAGCACAACGACCCGGTCGTCATGATCAAGGCGTACCGGCTGCTCGCCGAGCAGTGCGAGTACCCGCTGCACCTCGGGGTGACCGAGGCGGGGCCCGCGTTCCAGGGCACCATCAAGTCCGCGGTCGCGTTCGGGGCGCTGCTGGCGGAGGGGATCGGCGACACCATCCGCGTGTCGCTGTCCGCGCCGCCGGTCGAGGAGGTCAAGGTCGGGACGCAGATCCTGGAGTCGCTCAACCTGCGGGAGCGGGGTCTGGAGATCGTTTCCTGCCCGTCCTGCGGGCGGGCCCAGGTGGACGTCTACTCGCTGGCCGACCAGGTACACGCGGCGCTCGACGGGTTCCCGGTACCGCTGCGGGTGGCCGTGATGGGCTGCGTCGTCAACGGGCCGGGTGAGGCCCGGGAGGCAGACCTGGGCGTCGCGTCGGGCAACGGCAAGGGCCAGATCTTCGTCCGGGGCGAGGTCATCAAGACGGTACCCGAGTCGCAGATCGTGGAGACCCTGGTCGAGGAGGCCGCCCGGATCGCCGAGGAGATGGGGATCGAGGTGGGGTGACCCACCCCGACCCCCGGTACCCCCGTCACTCGGTGGTGTCGTCGGCCAGGATGGCGTAGAGCTTGCGCTTGGTGTCGTTGAGCACCGCGACGGCCCGCTGCCACTGCTCGCGGTCACCCTCGAAGCCGATCTGCCGCAGCGCGTTCATGATGCCGAAGATCGCCTCCTTGGTGTCCTGGCCGCTGGAGACCGTCTCGTCGCTGAACTCGCGCCACGGCGCGTTCGCGGCGGCCGTGGCCGCCTCCGCCTGACCCGCCTCGGTGAGCGAGAACCGCTTGCGGCCCTCGGACTCCTCGCTGACGATCAGGCCCTCGTCCTCCAGCAGTTGCAGGGTCGGGTAGACCGAGCCCGGGCTGGGCCGCCAGACGCCGCCGGTGCGGCTGTCCAACTCCTGGATCATCTCGTACCCGTGCATCGGGCGCTCGGACAGCAGCGCCAGGATCGCGGCGCGCACGTTGCCGCCGCGCCGGCCCCGGCCACGCTGGTGGCCCCGGCCGTGGTGGCCGTGGGGCGGGGGGAACGGCGGACGCCAGCCCCCGAAGGCGCGCATCCGCGCCTCGTTCATCTCGCGGAAGTCCCTCATGACTCCCCTCCGTTCTCGTCGTTGATAGGTTGACGATATATCGGTAAAGTATCGCCGACAAGTCTGCCGAGTATCTGATCTGTCAGCGCCCTGTACCCCGGCTGTCAGCGGAGCACGGCACCATCGGGAGGAATTCACCGACACGAGGGGATGGAACGATGACCTACGCCGTAGCGGCCGAGGGTCTGGTCAAGCGGTACGGCAAGACCACCGCGTTGGGGGGCGTCGACCTGACCGTCCGGCAGGGCACCGTGCTGGGCGTGCTCGGGCCCAACGGCGCCGGCAAGACCACCGCCGTCCGGGTGCTGACCACCCTGGTACGCGCCGACGCCGGCCACGCGAAGGTCGGCGGCTTCGACGTGGCGCGGGAGCCCGACCGGGTACGCGCGCTGATCGGGCTGACCGGCCAGTACGCGGCGGTCGACGAGGACCTCACCGGCTTCGAGAACCTGCTGCTCATCGGCCGGCTGCTGGAGCTGCCCCGCCGTCAGGCCAGGTCCCGGGCGACCGAGTTGCTGGAGCGCTTCGGCCTGACCGAGGCGTCCCGGCGGAGCGTGAAGACCTACTCCGGCGGCATGCGCCGCCGCCTGGACCTGGCCGCCAGCCTGGTCAGCCGGCCGGAGATCCTGTTCCTGGACGAGCCGACGACGGGGCTTGACCCGCGCAGCCGCGGCGACGTCTGGCACATGGTGCGCGAGCTCGTCAGCGATGGGGTGACCGTGCTGCTCACCACGCAGTACCTGGACGAGGCCGACCGGCTGGCCAACGAGATCGCGGTCATCGACCACGGCCGCGTCATCGCCACCGGTACCCCGGCCGAGCTGAAGGCGAAGGTCGGCGGGCAGACCCTGGACGTGCGCCCCACGGAGCTGGCCGACCTGGACCGGGTCGCGACGATCGTGGAGTCGGTCGTGGGTACCCAACCCAGCCGCCACGCCGACGACGCCGGCCTGCTGTCGATACCCGTGGACGACGAGGACGCGTTCCCGGCCGTGGTGCAGCGGCTGAAGCAGGAGCAGATCCGGGTGACGGAGCTGGCCCTGCGCCTGGCCAGCCTCGACGAGGTCTTTCTGGCGCTGACCGGACACGACGCGCAGGAGCGCGACGACAACCAGGAGGAGTCCTGATGGTGGCCATCGCCCAGCCGGTAGCGGCGCATCCGCTGCCGGCCCGCCGGATCGGCCCGGTGCGCACCGCCCGGCACGCGTTCACGCTCGCCTGGCGGGCCGTGGTGAAGATCCGGCACAACCCTGAGCAGTTGCTGGACGTGAGCCTCCAGCCGATCATCTTCGTGACAATGTTCGTGTTCCTGTTCGGCGGCGCGATGGCCGGCATGAACCGGCACGAGTACCTGCAGTTCGTGCTGCCGGGCATCGCGGTGCAGACGGTCGTTTTCGCCAGCATGGGCTCCGGGATCAACCTCAACACCGACATCACCAAGGGCGTGTTCGACCGGTTCCGCAGCCTGCCGATCGCCCGGTCCGCACCGTTGACCGGCCTTATCCTCGGTGATCTGGTCCGGTACGCGGTGTCCCTGGGTGTGCTGTTCGGGTACGGCGCGCTGCTCGGTTTCCGGTTCCAGACCAACCCGCTGGCGATCCTCGGCGGCATCGGCCTGCTGACCGTCTTCGCGCTGGCCGTCTGCTGGATCTGGGTGCTGCTCGGACTGGTGGTCAAGAGCCCGCAGTCGCTGCAGGGCCTGGGCTTCGTGGTCGGCTTCCCGCTGACGTTCGGCAGCAACATCTTCACCCAGACCGTGACGCTGCCCGGTTGGCTGCAGGCCTGGGTGAAGATCAACCCGGTGACCTCGCTGACCGACGCAACCCGCGGGCTGCTGCTCGGCCAGGGTCCGGTGGCCACGCCGGCCTGGCACGCGCTGGCCTTCGCCGCCGGGATCGTGGTGGTATTCGCCCCGCTGGCCGTCCGGGTGTACCGGCGCAAGAGCTGAACCAGGACAAGGGGTTCGACGCCGGGCGTCGGCCGAAGGGCCGCGCCTGGCGATGCCAACGGCGGCAGAGTCTGGCAGGCTAGTGGATGTGTTGACGGTGCCCGCGCGGCTGCTCGGCGACGGCGAACGGATGGCCGTGGAGCAGTTGCTCGACCGCGACCCGTACGCGGCAGCCCAGGTCGCAGAGCAGGTCACCGCGTTCGGGCTGGCGTGGTGGCGGGCCGAGGCGCGGGTGTTCGGCTACGGCAGCCGCCGCCACCTGGAGTCGCTGTGCTGGCTGGGCAGCAACCTGATTCCGGTGCGGGCCACCCCGCCGGCGGTCGCCGCCTTCGCCGACCTCGCCGGGCTCAACGACCGCACCTGCTCGTCGATTGTGGGGAGCGCGGACGCCGTCCTCGACCTGTGGACCAGGCTGGCCAGGCGCTGGGGCCCGGCCCGCGACGTGCGGCCCAACCAGCCGCTGCTGGCCATCGGCGCGCCCCCTCCGGTACCGGCGGATCCGGCCGTCCGCCTGGTGCGGCCGGACGAGCTGGACGCGCTGTTCCCGGCCGCGGTCGCGATGTACACCGAGGAGGTCGGCGTCACGCCGACCCGGGACGGTGGCGAGCGCTCCTACCGCGAGCGGGTCGCCGAGCTGGTCCGCGGCCAGCGCGCCTATGCGCGGTTCGTGAACGGCCGGGTCGTGTTCAAGGCGGAGTTGGCCGCCGTCACCCGGCACACCGCGCAGGTACAGGGCGTCTGGGTCGATCCGGAGTTCCGCGGGCGGGGACTGGCGACCCGGGCGATGGCGGCCGTCGTACACGACGCGCTGCGCCGGGTGGCGCCGACCGTCAGCCTTTACGTCAACGACTACAACCACGCCGCCCGGCGCGTCTACGCCCGCTGTGGCTTCCACCAGGTGGGTACGTTCGCTACCGTCCTGTTCTGACCCGTTGGCGCCGATGGGGTGAGCACCTGGTGGGGCAGATCGTCAAGAAGTACTCCGAGAACCACAGCCGCTACTACTGGTACCCGGGGGAGAAGCGGGAGTGGATCCGGGCGGGCATCGCCGTCGCAGCCGGTGCCGTCGTCTTCGGGTTCGGGCTGCTGGTGACCAGGCACGCGGTACCGGCGGTGACGGCGGGTGCCGCGGTGACCGCGGCGCTGGCCGGGTTCAACTACGGGCGACGGGACCTGCGAGCGGCCCTGGCCGGGGTGGCCGGCTCCGGGCGCGCCGCGCGCCGGGCACTGGCCGGTCAGGTGGGCCGGGCCGTGTGGCGCGGTGGCGTGCAGGGACTGGGTGCGGCCTTCGCCGCGGTGCTCATCGCCAACCTTCCGGCGACCGGGCTGCTCGCGCACTGGGTCCTCCCGGTGGTACCGGCGGCTGTCGGGGCGCTGGCGCACCAGGCGGGAATGGCCTATGAGCGGATGGCGCAGCCGAAGGCGCCCGCCGAACTGCCGCCGGTACCGGCGCCGGCCGGCTCGCCTGAGGCCACCACGGTAGCCATGCCGCCCGAGACGGCGGCATAGTCCGACCGCCCGACCCGGCATCGTAAAAGGTCTGTTTCCGAAAACATTTCTCGCCGAGATCGATTGACAGCGGTCTGCGGGCAGAGCGATCATCGGCGGCACAAGTGACCTGTGTCACCCGTGCCCGCACTCCTCCGGCGTCAGGAGACATCGATGAGCGCCACCACTCAGACGGGCCCCTCGCCCGAGGCAACCAACAACGCCGATGAAGCGCGGCTCGCGCAACTCGGCTACAAGCAGGAGCTGCACCGCCGGCTGTCCGGCTTCTCCAACTTCGCTGTCTCGTTCTCCATCATCTCGATCCTGGCCGGCGCGATCACCTCGTACGGCATCGCCATGAACGCCGGCGGCCCGCTGTCCATCACGCTGGGCTGGCTTTTCGTCGGCGGCATGGTCACCCTTGTCGCGCTGGCCATGGCCGAGATCGCCTCGGCGTACCCGACGGCCGGCGCGCTGTACTGGTGGTCCAGCGCCCTGGCCAAGCGCAACAAGGCGGCCTGGGCGTGGTTTGTCGGCTGGTTCAACTTCCTCGGCGAGGTGGCGGTGACCGCCGCCATCGACTTCGGCGCGGCCATCACCACCACCGCGTTCCTCAGCCTCACCACCGGCCTGTCGGTCAACAAATGGACCACGTTCGTCACGTTCCTCGTGATCATCGCGCTGCACGGCCTGCTCAACACCTTCGGCGTCAACCTGGTCAAGGTTCTGTCCGACGTGAGCGCATGGTGGCACCTGGTCGGCGTACTGGTGATCGTCCTCGTACTCGCGATCGTCCCGGACCACCACAAGCCGATCGGTGAGGTGTTCGTTCAGGTCAAGAACGCGACCGGGTTCACCTTCGCGGGCGCCGCGGTGTATGCCGTGCTGATTGGTCTCCTGATGGCCCAATACACGTACACCGGATACGACGCGAGCGCGCACGTAGCCGAGGAGACGCACGACGCGGCCCGCAGCGCCCCGCGCGGCGTGGTCATGTCCGTGGTGGTCTCGGTCATCGCCGGCTTCTTCCTGCTGTTCGCCATCACCTGGGCCATCCAGAACTACGACGCCGAGGCGGCCAGCCCGCTCGGACTGCCGCCGGCCCAGATCTTCATCGACGCGGCCGGCCGGCACCTGGGCGAGTTCCTGCTGCTGATCTGCGTGGTCGCGCAGTTCTTCTGCGGCATGGCCTCGGTCACCGCCAACTCCCGGATGAGCTACGCGTTCAGCCGGGACGGCGCGCTGCCGGGGTCGCGGATCTGGCGGCAGGTCAATCCCCGCACCGGTACCCCGACCAACTCGATCTGGCTGTGCGTGGTCTGCTCGACGATCCTCGTACTGCCCGGCCTGTGGAACACCACGGCCTACCTGGCGGCCACCTCGATCGCCGTCATCGGGCTGTACATCGCCTACGTGGCGCCGGTGTTCCTGCGGCTGCGCAACCCGGACTTCCGGCGTGGCCCGTGGCACCTGGGCGGGTACAGCGCCGTGGTGGGCTGGACCGCGATCGTCTGGGTGGTCATCATCTGCGTGCTGTTCGTGTTGCCCACGGCAAGCCCCATCACGTGGGGGAACTTCAACTACACGATCGTCGCGGTCGTCGTCGTGGTGGGCGCGGCGTGGCTGTGGTGGGCGCTGTCGGCCAAGAACTGGTTCACCGGGCCGCGGCACACCGTCGTTGGACCGGTGGTCACCGACGCGGATGCCGTGGAAGCTGCGGCTGAGGTACCCGGTCCACGGATCGGGGACGCGTCCGCGGCTGCGGCAGAATAGCCGGACCAACGGGTGCGGGCGGCCCAGGCCGCCCGCACCCCCGCCGGGTGACGCGCAGCCCGGCCGGCGCGACCGCCCGGTCGCGCCCGGGTCCGGCGTCACGGGGAGGACGGCACACCATGGCGGTCGGGGTGGACCTGCCGGTCTGGCGGCCGGTACGGGGCGGTAACGCGTTCGAGATCACCGTTGCGCGGCTGGTCCAAGCGATCAAGCTGGGCATGGTGGCGGACGGTGACCGGCTGCCGCCCGAGCGGGAGCTTTCGGAGAGGCTGCAGGTCAGCCGGGTCACCCTGCGCGAGGCGATCGCCGCGCTGCGGGACGCCGGCTACCTGGAGTCGCGCCGCGGCCGCAGCGGCGGGACCTTCGTGGTCTACGGCGGCGCGCATGCCGGCGAGGACCCGGCGGTGCTGGCCCGGGAGATGGGCCCGGCGCTGCACGACGCGCTGGACTTCCGGCGGGTACTCGAGCCGGGCGGGGCCGCGCTGGCCGCCACCCGTACCCTCTCCGCGGCCGACCGGCAGCGGCTGGTCAGCGCACTGGCCGCGGCCCGCGACCGGGGTCCGACCCGGCGGGTCAACGACTCCCGGCTGCATCTGGCCATCGCCGCAGCCAGCGGCAGCCCGTCACTGGCCGCGTCGGTGGCGGATGTGCAGCTGACCCTGGACCGGCTGCTCGCCGCGATTCCGGTGATCCGGCGAAACCTCGATCACTCGGACGCCCAGCACGACCGGATCGTGGACGCGATCCTGCACGGCGACGCGGCCGCCGCGCGGGCCGCCATGGAGGAGCACTGCGACGCCACCGCCGAGCTGCTGCGTGGGCTGCTGGGCTGACCGTCTCGGCCGCCTCGGTGGATTGACGAGCAAATGGTTCAGTTGTAGACCTTAGGAGGTGTACCGCATGACGGCTCCGCGCTCCGCGGCCCCGATGTCCGTCGAGTCGCTCCGCGTCGACGTCGACTCGGGCGCCATCGACACGGTGGTCGTGGCGATCGTCGACATGCAGGGCCGGTTGCAGGGTAAGCGGTTCCACGCGCGGTACTTCGTGGACGAGGTGCTGCGGCACGGTACCGAGGGCTGCAACTACCTGCTCGCGGTCGACGTCGACATGAACACGGTCGACGGCTACGCGATGTCGTCGTGGGCACGGGGGTACGGCGACTTCGCGATGGTCCCCGACCTGTCGACCCTCCGGCGGGTACCGT
>CAZYCD010000031.1:0-31753 GCA_964645345.1 uncultured Micromonosporaceae bacterium | reverse complement strand
TGTAGTAGAGATCGCGGGGGATCGACACCAGGTAGGCGCGGTCCATGCTGGCCGGGATGTGGACGACCATGATGGTGTCGGCACGTTCGCCGTTGCCGGGCGCCCAGTCGCGGAAGTTGGAGCCGATCACGAGGAAGTTCAACGGTCCCTTGATGTTGGCACCGGGATTAGGGGCGGCCCGCGCGTCACCCAGGATGTTCGCCTGCTTGACACTCGAGTCGGCGACTCCGACGAGAGCCTGCAGGCCGGCGACAGTCGCGGTGGACAACAGGATCAGCAGGCAGCCTGCATAGACCAGCAGGCGGGCCCACAGCGGTCCCTTCGCCCGCTTGCCTCGGCGCCCACGTGCGCCAGTACTGTCAGCGGGGACCGGGACAGAGGCGGCGGCATGAGGGCGGGACGGCCCGTTCGAGCCAACCTCCCCGCCGATCGCCGGAGTCGCAGCGCCGCTCCAGATCCCTCCCGCGTAGACACCGCTGCGATCGGCGCTGCGTCCGTACCTGTCAGCCACCTACCGCCTCCCGACCCGGCTACAACTGGCTGGCCGGACGTCGATTGCATACTTTCGCAAACACGCTAGCACTAGATCATGTGAGGCTGACGGCGCGGCAATCCTGGAGTCAGGGCGGGCGCGGGACTGGATCGGCCAGTGGTTTGCAGGGAGAGGCGATCTACTAGTCGAAGCGGAATGACGCTGCCTTGGCTGCCGGCGAGCGACGGGGCGGTTCGTTGCTGCCGCCGCGGCCGCGGCGGCGGGCTATGGAGCCACATGTCTCTCGTGACGCCCTGCCACCGGCGGCGAACTGGCGTCGGCCGAACACCGGGATGGACGCGCCGTCACGGTGCTGGAACGGTCCGCAGTGCCGCGCCGGCTCGCAGCTGTGCCCGGATGACGGACAGGGCCGCCCGGCTCGCTACCCTGTGTCGCTTGCTTCGTCCTCAGCGGAGGACGCCCGAAATGGCGACCGCGAGGAACAGAAGCAGGGCAACTCCGATGGCGATCAGAGACAGTTTGACCACCAAGAGTTGACGGCGTACCGATCGTGACGGCGGGGCGACAGGGTCGGGCATCGCGGGCACAGGGGTCGGCATCGCGGGACGCGCGTCATTGCGAACGATCTTCGGAGTTGACCCGTCGGCGCGAGGTGTGGGCGATGCAGACATCGCTCCATGATACTTGCGCGATTCCAAGAGTGTCTGCTGCACAATGATCTCGATCGTGTGACCTGAAACCAGGCGCGACCAGGTAGATCGGCCTTAACGGCCTCCCCACCACGGCTTTAACAGCTGCGCTCATCCGCAAGTATGCTACCGTCATGGGCACCCTCGACGGTGGCACCGTTGGTGGAAGGCGTCGCCGCCGCCCCGCGGCCTATCACCGGTGGCTGGTTGCGGCACGCGTGTGGCCGTTACCGTTTCGGGCGGCGTCCGCGGAAGCTGCGCGGATTCCCGTCCGGTCCGCCGGATGGCCGGCGATGCGCCGGTTTCGGTACGGGTGGCTCAGCCTGCTGATCATCGCGTTGACTGGTTGCTCCGCCGGCTCCGGTTCGCCGTCGGGCGCCCATATGCCCACAGTCCACCAGGACGGCGGCATGGCGCCGCGCATGACGGCGCGCTATCGGCTGGCCGGTGCGGGGTATGCCGTAGCGATTGCTGTAGACGGCAACGGCCTGTGGCTGGCGCTGCATTCGCCTCCGAACGGAGTGGCGACTGCGGCCGGGCCGGGTCAGGTGCAACACGTCGACGCCGCAACCGGGGCGGTACTGGCACAATGGCCGGTCGGCGCGGTTCCGGTGGCGATCGCGGCGGATGGCCAGAGCGTCTGGGTCGCCGACGGCCCCGGTATCGGCCCGGGTACGGCACCAGGCGGCGACCAAGTGCTGCAGTTCGGCGAATCCGGGAATCTGGCGGCCAGCTATCCCGTAACCAACCCGATTAGCCTCGCCGTTCAGGACGGCGCGGCCGTAGTCGCGTACCAGGTGTCGTCAGCGGTCTTCGTGCAACTCTTGTCCAGCGGCGCTTCCGGTCCGCCGGTGAAGCTCGCCGCCGCGGGCCGCAGCGCGGGTGCGACGCTGGCCTGGTGCCCGGATCGGCGACTGTGGGCCGCCAGCTATGACGACCGGGCGCAACAGATCCACCTGCAGCAGATCGTCACCGAAGCTGGGCAGCCGCTCCCCGCCGCGCACAGCGACACCGTACTTGCCGCCTCGGGCACCATGACGCTGGCCTGCCAACCCGGCGGGCTGGCCGCGCTCGTCACCGATCTGGACCACGCCACCCTGTTCATGATTCCCAATGACGCCCCAGCCACGCCGGTACGTTCGGCCAGGCTTCCGCCTGCCCGGGGCGTGACGGGCGACGCGCGACAGTTGTGGCTCATCGGGAGCGCACCATTTCCTGACCAGACGGCTCAGGTCGAGTTGCTGAACGCCAGCAACCTGACGACCGGGCCACCGGCCCCGGTGCCTGGCGGTGTCAGCCTGTACACCGCGGCGGGCGCGCGCGCGTGGCTGGTCAACGCCGATCAGCAGGCTCCGCAGGTCGGCATTCTGACCGTCATCGCGACACCGTAGTGGTTCGGCAACGCTCGGGCGGGGGCCGAGGAACGGCCTGCCGTGACATCGCCGTCACGATGGACGAATTGCCAGATCCGCAGAGGCGCGTCACCGAATAAGGTCTGACCCGGTGACGAACCGGAGGCGGATCGAGAGCGAAGAACTCGTCGTTGTGGCGAACGCTTTCTACGCTGGCCCGGTTGGCGCGCCGACAAGGCAACCGGCCCAAGGCAATCAAGGAGTCTCCGCATGAGCATCTACGTTCACATCCCGCATCCGCACATCGCCTCCCGGCAGGCGCAGGGCCCGGTACGGGTCGCCGATCAGCACGCGAGCGGCAACGCGCTCAGCCGGTTCAACACCAAGGTCGCCGTACTGGTTACCCAGGTCGTCGGCAGCATGTGGTGCGCCTACGTCTTCGCCGCTTTCGACCTGATCAGTCTTCCCGCCGCCATCCGCGGCGGTGCCTCGACAATCGTCGCCTGGGTTGCCCAGACGTTCCTTCAGCTGGTGCTGTTGTCGGTCATCATGGTCGGCCAGAACGTCCAGGCCGCCGCGGCCGACAAGCGGTCGGAGGCCACCTACAACGACGCGAGCGCGACTCTCCACGAGGTCGCCCACATCCAGGAGCACCTTGCCGCGCAGGACATGCTGCTGACCCGCATCGCCGAGAAGATCGGGCTGGACCCGGTGCCGGTCATCGACACCCCCGGCGTCGAGGGCCTGTCCAGCGACGTTGTGACTGGCTGACCGCCGGGCCACCGGCGTCCGCCGCGGTCGCTTGCCGTGGCCGCGTCCACTGCGAACCGATGAGGCGAACGGCGGCTTGAACTCCACGACGGCGATGCTGGCATCACCCGATCGGCGGACATCCAGGCCGCCGACCGGGCACAGGCCCCATGAGCATCGCGGCCGGAGACCGGCGTCGGACAGGCGCCGGCTCCCGGGCCGAACGGTCTGCCGTATTAGTCGACAACTTGCGCAAACAAAACGGTCCGGCCGGTTGGAGCGGGAATGACTGGGTAGATCGGCGGTTGGCCGGACGGCGGTGCGGCGGACGACGCGAGGGGCTTGAGAGATGCGAGGGTACCGGCGTGACCGGGCGCGGCCGTTCGGGGAAGGCAGCGACGCTGCGCGGTCAGGCACGGACCGGGGCCCGATCCGCGCCGAGGTTCACCGCCCACGAAGGCCGCGCCGCGGCCGGTCTCGCCTCCGGCGCGCGCTGATCGCCGGCCTGATCGTGGTCGGCGTCGTCGCCGTGCTGGCCGGAATCGGTGTCGTGGTGATGGTCCAACGGCTGAACCACGCGGTGCATACGAGTAGTCTGCTCGGCAGCGCACGGGCGGCCGGCGGCGTCGATCACGGGCCCTTGAACTTCCTGCTCATCGGCTCCAACTGGCGGGACTGGGCGCCGAGCAACGGGGAACGGGCCGACTCGATCATGGTGGTACATGTGACCAGAAACCTGGACCGTGCCTTCATGATCTCGATCCCCAGGGACCTGTACTACACGATCAAGCCGTATCCACCCACGGGCTTCGGCGGAAGCACCGAGAAGATCGACGCGGCGCTGAACTTCGGCGGGATGCCGCTGATGGCCCAGAGCGTGGCCGATCTGACAGGGGTCAAGTTCAACGGAGCCGTGATGTCCCGGTTCGACGGGTTCGATCAGGCGGTCAACGCGATGGGCGGCGTGAACATGTGCGTGGACGAGGAGACCGTCTCCGTCCACGTAGGACACGACAAGAACGGAAAGTTCGCCGCGCCGTACACCAACCTCGACTCGGACCCGACACCCGTGCCGGGCGTCACGCCGCAGGTGTACCACCCCGGCTGCCAGCACCTCGCCGCCTGGCAGGCGTTGGACTACGTACGCCAGCGGGAGCTGCTTCCCGGCGGGGACTACGACCGGCAGCGCCACCAGCAGCAGTTGATGCTCGCCGTACTCAACCAGGCGTCGTCGACGGGGATGCTGACCGACCCGGTGAAGCTGGACCGGGTCGTCCATGACATCGGCCAGGCGATGACCGTCGACACCAACGGAGCATCCGTCACCGGCATCCTGCTCGCCCTGCGCGGCATCCGGGGTTCGTCGCTGGTCGGGCTGAAGGCCCCGTCGCACCCGGAGATGATGGACGACGTCTCGTACGTGGTGGCGGACGAGCCGGACGCCTCGCAATTGTGGAGCGCGATGCGCGACGACTCCCTCGACGGGTTCGCCGCGAGCCACCCGGGCCAGGTCAATCAGCTGCACCCCGCCGGGAAGTAGTCCGGCGGTGCCGCCCGGCCGAGCGGCGGGCCCCGCTCGGGAGTGGTTTATCGGGAGACCGTCAAGATCGACAGGCGGCTGTCGCCCGGCGACGCGGGTCGGGCTCGCCGCCGACTGCGCGCAACCGTACCGCGACGAGGTGCCCCGGGTAGGGTGTGCCTACGTGCGTCGGTGAGGAGGTGCCGCGGGTGCCGCGCGGGGTTGCCGTGTCCAAGTCCATCCCCGGGTCCCAGGACATGACCCAGGATCTGCTGCAGAATGCCGCCGGCATGTTCGGGATGCTCGCCGCAACCGTGCGGCTGCACATCGTCTGGGTGCTAGCTCACGGTGAGCGGGACGTGGGTTCGTTGGCGGAGGAGGTAGGCGTCACCGCCCAGGTGGTCAGTCAGCATCTGGCCAAGTTGCGGCTGGCCGGGCTCGTGCACGCCCGCCGGGAGGGGCGCCGACAGATCTACCTGGTCGACGACTACCACCTCGTGCTCGTGGTGCGTGAGATGGTGGCCCACCTCGGCGGCACGAAGCCGAAGGAACGGACCCGTGCTGCCAGGGCCTGAGCTGGCCCCGGCCGCGAGCCACGCGTCGCCCCCAACGCCCGGACCCGCCCCGTCGTACAGCCCCGAGCACGCCCAGCTACGCCGGTTCGGTGCGATGCCGCCGCTGCAGGTGCTGCGGCTGCTGGACTCGTCTGTCGGCGGCCTCGCCGAAGCCGAGGCCGAGCTGCGCGCGCAACGCTACGGGGAGAACGTCCTCGCGGCCGTCGGGCCGCCGTGGCCCGCTCGCGTGGCGCGGGCGGCCACCGCCCCGTTCGTCCTGATGTTGGTGGGCTTGGCCGTCGTGTCCGCGATCACCCGCAATCCGGCGGCCGCGTGTGTCATCGCCGTGCTGGCCGCGGTCAGCTGCGTGCTGCAAGCCAGCCAGGAGAGCCGGGCCGACCGGGCGGTCGCCGCGCTGCGGGCGATGGTCCGCACGACCGCCACGGTCGTGCGGCGGGCCACGATGGGGGCACCGTCCCTTGCCCGGGAGGTGCCAACGGACCAGCTGGTACCCGGCGACGTGGTGCGGTTGGCCGCCGGCGACGCCGTTCCGGCGGACGTCCGGCTGCTGCAGTGCAGCGACATGATCGTCAACCAGGCCCTCCTGACCGGTGAGTCGTCGCCGGCGACGAAGCGCGCCGTCCTACGGGCGACCGCCCCGTCACCGGCCGTCGACGCCGACACGGCGCTGTCCGACAACCCCCGGCTGTGCCTGTTAGGGAGCTCCGTGGTCGCCGGATCCGGCTCCGGCGTGGTCGTGGCGACCGGCCCCCAGACGTACTTCGCCAGCACCCACGACAACGCGCCCCGCCCCGGTCGCACCGCGTTCGATCGAGGGGTGCGCGGGGTGTCCCGGATGCTGATCCGGATCATGCTCGCCGCTGTACCAGCGGTGTTCGCGATCAGCGCGCTGGCAGACCGCAACCTGCTGCAGGCGTTGCTGTTCGCGGCCTCCGTGGCGATCGGCCTGACCCCCGAGATGTTGCCGGTCGTGGTCACCGGGGTGCTCGCCCGTGGCGCCCGCCTCATCAGCCGGGGTGGGCTGATCGTCAAACGCCTCCCGGCAGTCCACAACCTCGGCGCCATGGATGTGCTGTGTATCGACAAGACCGGCACCCTGACCGAGGACCGGAGCACGGTCGACAGCTACGTCAACTGCGAGGGTGTCGCGGATTCGCAGGTGCTGGCGTGGGCGGCGCTCAACAGCGAGGTCACCGCCGACCGACTCGGTCCGCTGTCCAGCGACCCGCTGGACGAGGCGCTCACGGCCCGCGCCGACGAGCTCGACCTGCCGGTCGATCCCGGGTTCACCGCCCTGTCCGCATCCGGCTTCGACCCGACCAACCGCTGCTCCACGGTCGTGGTACGCCGCGCCGGGCGACTCGGCCAGGATTTCGTTGTGACCAAGGGTGCCGCCGAGGAGGTCCTGGACCGTTGTGTGCGGGTGCGGACCCGTGACGGAGACGCCGCCCTGTTACCCCCGCGCCGGCGCCAGTTGGAGGAGTTGGCCGACGCCATGCACCGCGACGGGGTAACCGTGCTGGCCGTGGCCGTCGGTACCCGACCCGGGCGTTTCGACAACGGTCGGCCGGTCGAGCATCGGGCGATGACACTGCTCGGCTTCATCGGGCTGCGCGACGAGCTCAAGCGCGGCGCGGTCGAGGCGCTGGCGGCCCTCGCCGCTCAGGGCGTCGAGGTCAAGGTGGTCACCGGCGATCACCCCGACGTTGCCGCCCGGATCTGTCGCGAGGCCGGCCTGCCGCCCGGTCGACCCGTGCGCGGTAGCGAACTCGACGTGCTCGACGACGTCGCGCTGCGCGCGCTGGTCGACAAGGCGACCGTCTTCGGGCGGACCGATCCACACCAGAAGGCGCGGATCGTGCGGGCCCTGCGGAGTGCCGGACGGACCGTCGGGTACCTCGGTGACGGCGTCAACGACGTGCCCGCCCTACGCGCCGCGGACGTCGGTATCTGCGTCGAATCGGCGGCCGACATCGCCCGGGACTGTGCCGACGTGGTCGTGGCGGGCAAGGACCTCAGGATTCTCGGCGGTGCGCTTGTCCAGGTACGCAACGCCTTCGCCAACATCATCAAGTACATCAAGATTATCGTTTCGTCGAACATCGGCAACGCCACCTCGGTGGTCGCGGCCAGCGTCCTCCTACCGTTCCTGCCGATGCTGCCTGCGCAGATCCTCCTGCAGAACCTTCTGTTCGACCTGTCACAGGTCAGCCTGGCGGTCGACCGGGTCGACCGGCGAACGCCGGCTGGCCCCCGCACCTTCGACAACCGCGATCTGCTGCGCTTCGTTGCCTGCTTCGGGCTCATCAACTCACTCGCCGACCTGGCCATCTTCGCCGCGCTGCGGCACGTGATCGGTCCTCAGTCCGGCGCCGCGGCACAGGTGCTGTTCCATACCGGCTGGTTCGTGGAGAACCTGCTGACCCAGGTGCTCGCCGTACACCTGCTGCGCAGCCGCTCCGGCGGGTTCCGCCGGTCCAGAGCCAGCCGACCGGTGCTGCTGGCATCGGCCGGGGTCGTCGCCGCCAGTATCGGGTTGACGCTCCCGCCGTTCGCGCCCCTGCTCGGCTTCCACCCGCTGCCGGCGGTCTACTTCGGCTGGCTCGGCGCGGTGCTGGCCGCCTTCTGCCTCGCAACCCTCGCCGGAAAGTGGGCATACCAACGCACCTTTCACACCTGGCTGTAAGAAGTGAGCTTCTCGCCGCCGGCCATGCGACTTTCTCGGCCAGCTCGAGACCGGCGAGTGAGCAGGAGCTGGTAGCGCCCGCAGGACCCGATTAGCGCGGCACCCTCCTCAGCGGTGGCGAGGCCGGAGCGACCGGCACCTGCGGTCGCCCAACGCCTACCGCTGAAGGACGCCAGCGAGGAGCCCTTCACCTTCCCATCAGTGCTGAGGCTTGGCGTGGGCCGGCGGCGACGACAGGTCAGGGCGACCGCCGGGCGACAGGGACGTCCGCCGAGCCCGGCGCTCGCGGGAGCAGGCGTAACCGGTGTCGCCAAGCCCGCCCACCGGTCCTCGGGTATGCGCGGTACGCCGCGAGTACACCCCGGCGATTTCGAACGCGACCTGCGATGCTGGCCAAGCTGCGAACAGCGTGGACTATCACCACTGGTCGCCGGCCGACCTGGGTCTCGGTACTCGCCGCAAGCCGGCCCGGATGGCGGGCTTTACCTCACCCGTACGTCGCGCAGATGACGTCCTATACGGCCCGCGTCAGGATGGTGCAATGCGATGTAGAACGCGCGCCGCGCTGACCGTCGCCGTACTGGCCGTCGCGTTGAACGGCTGTACCGGAGGTCAGCCCTCCCCGGCGCCCTCGGCCGCCCCGGCGTCGCCCGCCGGCCCGGCACCGGACGCGACCCTGGCCGCCACGAAGATCAAGCACGTGGTCGTGGTGATGCAGGAGAATCGCTCGTTCGACTCCTACTTCGGCACCTTCCCAGGCGCCGACGGCATCCCGATGGCCAGTGGCGCGCCCGCCGTGTGCGTACCGGATCCGGTGGGCGGTTGCCAGCGCCCGTTCCATGACACCGCTGACGTCAACGGCGGTGGACCCCACGGTCAGGCCAACGCGGCCGCCGACGTCAACGGCGGCAAGATGGACGGGTTCGTCGGCCAGGCGCAGAAGGCAAAGCAGGGCTGCACAGACCCGAACAACCCGGCGTGCACGGGCGTCGGTACCCGCACCGACGTGATGGGTTACCACGACGGCGGCGACATTCCGAACTACTGGGCCTACGCGCGCAACTTCGTGCTGCAGGACCACATGTTCGAACCCAACGCGTCGTGGAGCCTGCCCGAGCACCTATTCGAGGTTTCCGAGTGGTCCGCGCACTGCACCACCCACGACGAGCCGCAGTCGTGCACGAACGCGCTGCAGAACCCGGGCAACCCGCCCGACTTCAACGCCGGCAACAAGAACACGAAGGCCGGTGCTGCGCCGATCTACGCCTGGACCGACCTCACGTACCTCCTGCACCACGACGGCGTGTCCTGGGGGTACTACGTCGTGGCCGGAACCGAGCCGGACTGCCGCGACAATGAGGCCGTCGACTGCGCGCCGGTCAAGCAGAACGCCAAGACGCCGGGCATCTGGAACCCGCTGCCCTACTTCGACACGGTGCGGGCCGACGGCCAGCTCGGCAACATCCAGTCGGTACAGAACTTCTACGCGGCCGCGAAGGCCGGCTCATTGCCGGCGGTGTCCTGGATCGCGCCCTCCGGCGACGTCAGCGAACACCCACCGGCGAAGGTCACCACCGGGCAGGCATACGTCACCAGCCTCATCAACGCCGTCATGAAGGGACCTGACTGGGACAGCACCGCCATCTTCGTGTCCTGGGACGACTGGGGTGGCTTCTACGACCACGTGAAACCGCCGACCGTCGATACCAACGGATACGGGCTGCGCGTGCCGGGCCTCGTCATCAGTCCGTATGCCAGGGCGGGCTACATCGACCACCAGACCTTGTCCTTCGACGCCTACGACAAGCTCATCGAGGACCTCTTCCTGCACGGCCAGCGCCTCGATCCGGCTACCGACGGGCGCCCCGACCCACGCCCGGACGTCCGGGAGAACGCCTCCGTGCTCGGCAACCTGCTGTCCGACTTCGACTTCAGCCAGAAGCCGCGACCGGCCCTCGCGCTGCCAGAGCACCCCACCACCAACCTCCACTAGCGACGGTGCCGGCTACGCGGATACCGCGACCTGCGCGCTCTCACGGTCGGGCCGATCGAGGCCGGCTCGGCCACTGAGCCGCGGCCGGTCGGGCGGGACCGCGCATTGCGTGGTCCCGCCCGAGCGCCGTGTCGTCGCTTATGCCTGCGGTGGTTTTGAGGTGCGGTAGTGGTCGCGCCAGATGAGGCGGTGGACGCCCAGGTGGCGCGGCAGGGAGCGGAGACCGGGGATGAACGGCACGAGGATCAGCACCAGGCTCAGCAGCATCATCAGCGACCAGACGAGGGCGTCCGCGTTGCTGGAGGTGTTGAAGGGGGGGACCTGGTACCAGAAGGTATACAGCCACAGCCAGGCCTGGCCGGGGTAGCGGCCGGTCTCGTTCATCATGCCCCACTGGTCGCCGCCGAGATGGTCGGCGCGGGCCTGGTCCTTCAGGTAGCCGCCGTCGGCGAGGAAGAGCAGCGGCTTGGTGTAGTCGGTCTGGTAGAAGCCGCCGGACGACAGCAGTTGACCGTCGAGGCCACCGCTGCGGGCCAGGTCGAGGAGTTTCGCGGTGAGCACGGGTACCGGCCCGTAGTCGCCGCTTGCAACCTTGGCCGGGTCGTTGTCGGGTGCCTTGTCTAGGGCGTCGCCGTAGGCGGTGGCCCACTTCTGCTGCTGGTCGGCGCTGGCGCCGTTGTAGGTCGACAACGCCGAGGTGAGGTCGGCGTCCCCGGTGACGGTGGACAGCGGCCCGAGGACGAAGTCGTGCGCGGTGTCGACCGGCTCACGGACTCCTCCGTAGCGTTGCAGCGGGATCGGCCCCAGTTTCTGGCCGGCGCTCGGGTCGTCGATGTAGGGGGCGCCGTAGCCGGCGGTGCCGCTGGTGCCGTCGAGTTCCGCGACCGCCGTGACGACGAAGTCGTTCGGGGCGGCACTCGCCCAGTCGTGCAGGGAGATGGCCTTGCGATCGGGTGAACTGAACGCGATCGCCAGGCCGACGGTGAGCAGCAGCATCACGCCGAGCGCGACGACGAACTCCTTGACCAGGTCGTAGCGCCGGTATCCGCCGGTCCACGGGGCGGCGTAGCGGGCCTCGTCGGCGCGGTGGCGTTGCCGGGCGGTCATGACGCCACCTCCACTGTGGACTGTTGCGGTGTCGCGGACTCAGGCTCCGGCTCGGGTTCGGCCCGCTCGCCGCTGTCGAACGGTGGTACCACGCCACGGCGGCGTACCAGCAGTACGTGCAAGATGACGAGCACGCCGAGCGCGAGTGGGAACAGCACGACGTGGAACAGCAGCATCTGGCCGTAGTTCAGCACGTTGAACCAGGCTCCGACTCCGACGGAGTTCAGGCCGTCCTTCGCCTGGGTGGAGATCCACTGCGAGTCGAAGTTGGACTGCACGAGGTACCCGGTGAACGCGGTGGCGATCGAGCCGAGGAAGGCGATCGCACCGGTGACCCAGGTCAGCGCCCGCTTGCCCCGCCAGGCGGCCATGAAGAACTTGCCCCACAGATGGATGACCATCGTGAAGAAGAACAGCTCCACGCTCCACAGGTGCAGGCTGTTGACGAAGTGCCCGACCGTGGACCCGTGGTACCACTGCGGGCCCTCGATGGCGAGCACCGCGCCGGAGGTCAGCACGATGAGCAGGGCGGCCAGGGTCAGGACACCGAACACGTAGATCCACGAGCTGACGTACGCCGGCTGCCGGTCCGGCAGCAACTGCTCAGGAGGAAGCGCGGCGACCGCCCGGCCGCGTACGCGAGCGGTCCACATCCGCTCCTGCGGGGCGTTCACTTCCGCCTCCCCGGGAACGGAACGAACAGGGCAATGAGGAATACGGCGATCATCAGACCGATCACCACCAGGTTGGCGAGCGAGATCTGGATGACGCCCCAGTGCAGATAGACGCCAGGACTGTTCATTGCGGCCCCTTGGACTGAATCGAGCAGCGACACAGGTACTAGCCGTTACGCTCGCCCCGGGCAACCGACAATGTGTAGGGCCGAACGGCCCACGGTGGCAGGTCCGACGCCATGGCGGCCGGGCAAGGCGGCCCAAGCGCCGCCTGATCGAACGGACCCGTAGCTTGCCGCACCCTCATCCGCCGAGTTGAGTGCATCAGTCCTGTGGCTTGGCGGCCTGGAAGGGCGTCTGCCGCGTCGGGTGCCGACGCCGAACCGAATCACGTCGCCCGCGTCACGCGGGCGTGGAGGAGAAGCCGGCCTACGCGCGATTCGCGCGGCGGCGGGTCGTCAGGCGTCGGGACTTGGCCTGGGTGCCACAGTCTTCCATCGCACACCAGCGGCGGGAACGGTTGCGACTGCGGTCCAGGAAGAGCCAGCCGCAGCCGCCCTCGGCCACCGGGCAAGCCCTCAGCTGGGACAGGTCGGCGGTGCGCGCGAGGTCGACCGCGGCGTGGGCCAGGCGGTCCGGGATCAGCAGCGCGCCGGAGCCGGCCGTGAGCACCGCCGGCGGCTCACCGGGACCGCCCAGCCGCAACGACGAGCGGGCGGTCGCCGCCGACCAGCGCAGGACCAGGCGTTCCAGCTCGGCGACAGCGCCGTCGGCCCGCTGCGACGAGTCCAGCGCGGTCGCCAGGACCGCGTAGAGGGCCTCGCGGATATCCACCGCGGAATGCCACGCCTGAACGGCCGAGGCGGGCTCGGCGGTCCAGGCAGACGACACGCTCTCGGCCTCGGCGTTGGTGACCAGGCCGACGCGGCAAGCCCAGTGCAGCAGCGCGGCTGGTGAGTCGAGCCAGTCGGTGGCCTCGGTGGTTGCCGGGCGAGGAGCAACCGTGTTGACCAGGTCGAGCGCGACGTTCCCGCCGACGATGCGGGGTTCTTCCATGCGAGTAATGCTACCCCTATACGTAGGTGCAGTGGAAGCACCGCGCTCCCTGCGACCTACCGCGCACCGCACTCTGCGATCCACCGACGTACCAAGGCATGCGCACGAGCGGTCGTTCCAGGGGTAAAGCCGGAGCGAAGATCCTCGTCTCCCGGCGGTAGCCGTGCTACCATCAAAACGCGACTAGGAGGAAGCATGCGAGAACGGTTAGGAGGCCCCGCAGCGATCCTGGCGCTGAGCGTCCTCTCCCTGTCCACCTTCGCCTACGTGACCACCGAGAACCTGCCGATCGGCCTGCTCCCGCTGATCGCCCATGATCTGCGCAGCACGGCATCCGCGGTCGGCCTGCTCATCACGGCCTACGGTCTGGTGGTGGTGCTCGCGTCGATTCCGCTGACCCGACTCACCCAACGGATCAACCGGCGTCGCCTACTCTGCGGGCTGCTGGCCGCATTCGTCGCGGCCACCGCAGCGTCCGCGCTCGCCGAGGATTACCGAACGCTCCTGGTGTCCCGCCTCGTCACGGCGTTGAGCCAGGCCCTGTTCTGGGCGGTCGTCACGCCGGCCACTGCGGCACTCTTCCGGCCCGAGGTGCGGCCGCGTGCGCTGTCCATGCTGTACGCCGGTGCCTCCGTCGCCGCCCTCGCGGGCGTCCCGGCCGGCACCTGGCTCGGCCAGCAAACCAGCTGGCGGGCCGCCTTTCTGGCACTCAGCGCGATCGGGTTCGCCATTCTGGTCACGGTCGCCATCGTGCTGCCGTCGACCCCGCCCGGCACCAGTGACGCCGACCATGGCACAGCACCCGACGCCGGACGGTACTGGGCAATCGTCACGTACACGGCTCTCGCGGTCACCGGCGCCTTCGCCTCCTACACCTACATCGACCCGTTCATCACCCAGGTCAGCCACTTCGGCCAAGGCGCGGTCGGGCCGCTGCTGTTCGTCCGCGGTCTCGCCGGTCTGACCGGCGTCTTCGCCATCGGCTACCTGGTCGGCCGCAACGCCTGGCTGGCGATGACCGGGGTCATCGCCGCACAGGCGCTCGCGCTTGCCGGGCAATGGGCACTCGGCAGCAACCAGATCGCGACGATCATCTCGATCTGCATCTCCGGCTTCGCCCTAGCCGCGCTGTCCGCCGGCCTCGGCGCCCGCGTGCTCGAGGTCGCTCCCAGCAGCTCAGACCTCGCTGCGGCCGGCACGTCGACGGCCTTCAACATCGGCATCACTCTCGGCGCATTCATCGGCAGCCTGCTGCTGCCGGGGTTCGGCGTACGCGTCACCGCCCTGTCCGGCGCGGTGTTCACCTTGGCCGCGCTCGCCGTCGCGCTGGCAGAACCGCGGCTGGCCACCCGGCGCCGAGCGCAGGTATCCGAAGCACGCAACCTCGCGACGATGTCCCAGCCGGTCGCCCAGTAACCGAAGTCGCGGTGCGTCCTCACGCCGTCACTTCGAGCGCAGACGATGGGCGGGTTACCGCAGGATGTCGGTCGTGGCCTGTTGCTGGCCGGCGTCGAGTTGGAGGCGGCCGAGGGTGGCACCGGGTGTGGGGGATGGCGCCGCGACCGGGGTGTTGCTGGTGACGGTGAGGTGGTACGGGAGGCCGGGCCAGCCGAGGATGGTGAGGTTCGTGCCGGCGACAAGGCTGCTGCCGGCGATGGTGGCGACGGTCTGCCCGGCCTTGATCGGGGTGTAGGTGCCGAGACTGCCGGTGGTGACCTGGATGAGCCGGTCGCTGGCGGACAGGGCCTGGGGGAGTCCGTGCATCGTGCTGCCTTGTTGGCCCAGAACGGCGCCGATGACGGTGACGGTGTGGCCGCCGACCTGATGGCGGGCGGCGAACAGCAGGCATCCGCCGGCCGCACTGGTGGAGCCGGTCTTGACGCCGACGACCCCGTCGGTACCGAGCAGGGTGTTGTAGTTGCGCACCGTTCCTTCGACCGGGATCGTGCCGGTGGGCGTGGCCACGATCTGCGCGAAGGCCGGTACCCGCATGGCCTGGGTGGCGAGTGCCACCTGGTCGTCGGCGGTGCTGCGGGTGGCCGCGTCGTACCCGGACGGGTCGGTGTAGTGGGTGCTGCTCATGCCCAGTGCCGCTGCGGTGGCGTTCATCCTGGTGACGAACGCCGGGATGGTGCCGCCATCCCAGCGGGCCAGGATCCGGGCCATGTTGTCCGCGGAGGGCAGCAGCAGCGCCTGTAGCGCCTGCCGTTCGGTGAGTACTTCACCGGCGGCGACCTTGACCAGGGATTCGTTGTCGGCGACCTCGCTCGGGTAGGCCTGCGCCTCGGCGGCGGTGACGGTCAGGGTCCCGCCGTTGTCGCCGGTGCTCATCGGGTGGTCGCGTAGCACCAGGTACGCGGTCATCACCTTGGCGAGGCTGGCGATGGGTACCGGATGCTGGTCGGCAGTGGCGCCGACGCGGCCCACGCCGTCGACCACCACGGTGGCCTGCCCGGTGGCCGGCCAGGGCAGCCGCGGGGGCGTACCGGGCAGCGTGCCGTCGGCGGGTACGTCCAGCACCAGAGATCCAGCCGTGCCGGCGACACCGGACGCCTGATGGGCGTCGGCGGTACCTGCCGCGATCCAGGTGGCGCTGGGCGCGGGCGGCCGGGTTACCGCCACCGCGAGGACGGACGCGACCGCGACGAGCAGTCCGGCGGCGACCAGGACAGACAGGCGGCGGAAGGTTGGCCGCGGCCGCCCGGTGCCACCCTGCGGTCGGGTGTCCGGGCTGGCTGGGGATGCTTCCGACAAGTAGATCATGAGTGGCGGTGGTGCGGCGGTGGCGACGAGACCGGTGCAGGTGTGTCGTGCGGCAGACGGCACATGCTACCGGGCGGCGGCCTTGTCCGCTTGCCCTGGTTAGTGTCGCCGCGGTTGGTACCGGCGGCTCGACCGCCGGTACCAACCACTGGCGGATCCTCAGTTGATGGTGATGGCGTCCAGGTCGGGCGCGTAGGCGGTGGCGTTGCCGAACACGATGGAGTCGCTACCGGCGGGTAGGGTGAGCGTCACGGTCGCGGACACCGGGGTCGTGAAGCTGGTCCCGGTGAGGCTGACGGTGACGCTCGTGCCGCCGTTCACGGTCACCTGGAAGCTGCGGGTACCGCTGACCTCACCGGTCACGGTCAGCTGGTGGCTTCCTGCCGCGCTCTCGGTGACCGGGATGGTCACCGTGTTGGCGGCGCCGTTGCCGACGAACCGTACCTTGGCCCCGCCGGAGCAGGTGGCGCAGGTGGCGACCTTCGCGGTGCCACCGAGGGTGTTGCCGGACGCCTCGGCCTGGATGGTCACCGGGCCGGTGCCGGACAGGCCGAAGACGTAGAAGTTGCCGGACATGTCGCCGATGAACACGTGCCCACGGGCGACCGCCGCGCCGCTGTAGAAGATGACCCCACTGGCGGCCGAGAAGGTGTGCACCGGGCTGCCGCTGCTGGCGGCCAGGAAGTCGACCTGGTTGCCGCCGGCCGCGACGACCACGCCGGGGAACTCGGAGACCGGGCCGAGGACCGGGCCGGCCGTGAGGCAGTGCTGCCAGAGGAACGCCCCGGTGGCCGGGTTGAGTGCCCGAACCGCGCCCGCGCAGGCGGTACCGGCGATGGTCGTCTTGCCGCCGGCCACGTACAGCCTGGTACCGTCCCACGCGGCCGGGCTGAGGATCCCGTCGCCGCCCTGCGGGCTGGTTCCATTCGCGTCGATGTTGGCCTTCCAGACCGGCCCGGCACTGACGGCGCCCTGGGTGAAGGTGTAGAACACGCCGTCCTTCGCACCCACACCGACGTAGTGCAGGGTGGTGCCGCCGCTGGCGAAGTCCATCAGAGTCGGTGCGGAACCAAACTCGATGTCCTTGGTCTGGATCTCCGCCCCGGGCAGTTGCCAGTGGCCCTGCACGCTCAGGTCGGAGGTGCGTACCTGGAGCAGCGCGGCGGACAGCGGCTCGCCGGTGGTACCGCAGGCGTGCCAGGTACCCGTTGCCACGTACAGGATGGCGCCGTCGGCGGTGACCGACGGGGAACCCCAGATGCCGCCGCCGATGCAGCCGTTCGGCACGATGTTGAGGCTGGCCTGGATCGCGCCCGTGGCCGCGTCCAGTTTCACCAGCTTGCCCTGCACCAGCGGGCAGTCGGCCAGCGAGGCGACCCCGATGTAGACGCTTCCGCCGACCACGGCCGCCGAACTCCAGAGGAACGCCTCGTTCGGTGTGCCGAGCGGCGTCGACCACAGGACGGCACCCGTGGACGCGTTGACCGCGTAGAACTTCGCGTCACCGCCGCCGACGAACACCGCCGACGTGCTGCCCGCCGTGCCGATCGCCGGCGAGCCGGCGACCCCGGCGCTGGCGGGGTTGCACCCGGAGTGGTTGGCCACCCCGAGGAAGGTGTCCCACTTCGTGGTACCGCCGACCGACGCGGCGTGCAGGTACCCGTTCCACGAGCCCCAGTAGACGACGCCACCGGACTCCATCGGCTGGTCGGAGATGGCGCCCGCACCGCTGCGGCTCCACAGCGTCTTCAGGCTGCCGAGGTTGCCCGCGGTCAACGCGGTCTCATGGCTGTTGAAGCCGCTCCGCGCGTTGTCCGCCACATAACTGGGCCAGTCGTCGGTACTGGTCGCCGCCCCGGCGGTACCCCGGGCGGTGACCTGCCAGACCACTGCGCCGGCGAGCAGCACCACCGCCGCCAGTGCCGCCACGCGGGGCACGGATATCCGGATGGACATGTGTCGAGCCTTCCTGAACGCCACGAACCACGATGGGTGTCCGAACCGGCCTCCAGGTCGCACAGTTCGAGCGTGGCCGCTGTGATGCGGCCGCGCTGCACGGCACGCTACGAACGCCGGTCCGCGCCGGCAAGGGACCCAGTCCGTACCACGGAAACGGCATTTAGGCCCGACCGTCGTCCGGACCGGTCGCGTCGATGCTCCATTGTGGACACCCCTGAGCAGGGTGAGGACTGGTTTCCGATCGTGGTGGGGGATTAGCAGGCCTGAGGGGCGCAGTCCAGGCGCGGGCGCAGGGTAGGCGCCGGGGTAGTCTTAGGCCGCCGTTCCGTGCGGCTTCGCGGCGGCGGAAACGACGCAATCCATGCTCCAGGCAAGGGTTGGGCACCGTCATCTCAGCAGCCGCAGCACCGGCACGGCCAAGATGCACGTCAGCGATGACAGCGGTACCGCTACAGCTACGCCCCACACGGCGGCGATCGTCGCCTCCGCGAGCTGCCCGCGTCGAACGGTCGGGCGGCCAGCGGAGGCTCGTTGCCTCTGTCGGCGGCGGCGTAGCGCCGCCAGCGCCAGGGCAACGGGTAGGCCGACAACCAGCAGCGCGAGTCCGGCGATGGCGAACAATGCCAGGCCGAGACTGTCACTGTTACACGAATCGGCGCATCCGCGCCGGGGTGGTATGGCGGCCGCGAGGAACACCAGCGCCACCAGCAGCGCCGCAGCTGCCAGGTACTCCCCGACAACGATTGTCCAGACGCCGAAGAAGCGCCTCACCGGCCCCATGCCGCTGCGCATGCGCGGCAGGAGTCACGGTTGAGCGTCCGCCGCCTCCCGGTTGCGATTCGACGGAGAAGCCCAACGATCCCTAGCAAACCTTCGCAACGTGCATGTTCGCCTGCGCAGTGCGTACTGCACTACCACTCGTACCGGCACCGCGTGGCTGCCCGTCGCCGGGGGCCGGTTAGGCCGCCCGGGGGTGTGTTCCGGCCCGCTGGACAGCGGCGGCGGCCGGAGGGCACCCGGTCACGCGTGAGCCGAGACGGACTCGGGCGGTACCAGCCCGTCATCTGCTGTCTGGCGCGGGTCAGCGCGATCATGGAGTAGACGCCACCGGCGATGACCAGGACCCCGGCGGCGGTGAACATGGTGTCATATGTCGACCAGGCCACGCCGAGCAGCTCGGTGTGGAAGCCGCGCAGCACGGTGCTGGCCACAAGACTGCCGCCAGCGGCGTGGTTCGGGCTCGGCACCGCCTCCTTCGGGATCGCCGCCGCGCCGGCCCTCTGGCCATGACGGCGGGCGACCTGACAGTGTGTAGGAGGAGGTGATCCGGATGAGCGCAGCCCTGCTGATCCTGTCGGTGTTCCTGGCCTGCGCGGTCGAGGCTGTCGAGGCGCTGACCATCGTGCTGGCCGCCGGTACCAGCCGCGACTGGCGGTCCGCCCTGACCGGGGTCGGGGTCGGCGTGGCATGCCTGGCGGCGATCGTCGCCGCCCTCGGCCCCGCCCTGACCGTCCTGCCGATCGGCGCGCTGCGCCTGGTCGTCGGCGGCCTCCTGCTGGTATTCGGTTTGCAGTGGTTGCGCAAGGCGGTGTTGCGCGCCAGCGGCCTCAAGGGTCTGCACGACGAACAGGCCATCTACGCCAGGGAAACTGCCGCCGCCCGCGCCGCTGCGCGGACCACCCGTCTCACGGTCCCGGACTGGTACGCGTTCACCCTGTCGTTCAAAGGCGTGCTGCTGGAAGGCTTGGAGGTGGCGTTCATCGTCATCACCTTCGGCACCAACCAAGGCAACATCGGCCTCGCCGTCCTTGGCGCCGGCGCCGCCGTCGTGCTGGTCACCGCGGCCGGCCTCGCCATCCGCGCACCCCTGGCCCGGGTACCCGAGAACACGATGAAGTTCGCCGTCGGCGTCCTGCTCACCACGTTCGGCACCTTCTGGGGCGCCGAAGGAGCCGGTGCCCACTGGCCCGGCTCCGACGCCGCCATCCTCGCCCTGCTCGGCTTCTATCTCGCCACGGCTCTGGCCGCGGTGGCGATCCTTCGCGCCGGGCCGAGACAGTCGCCCACCCCGCCTGAACCAGCCGCCATCGAGGTGCACTGATGCGCATCGTCCGGTCGTTCCTGCATTTCTGGTACGACTTCATCGTCGGCGACGACTGGACCGTCGCCGCGGGAATCGTCCTGGCGCTGATCGCGACCGCTCTGCTCGCCCACACGCACATCCCCGCCTGGTGGCTGCTGCCCCTCGCCGTCCTGGCCCTGCTCGGCGTGTCCCTGGCCCGCGCCCGCCGGCACTGACGCCAACCCGGTCGGCTCCAGCACGAAAGACGGCCAACAGCCGGTCCCGCTGCGCCCTTTGGCGTACCCGTCGCCTGAGGCCGCGCGAGCCTCGGTGCGAATCTGCGCGCTGCCGTGAGCCGTCGCGCCACCTGTCCGAGCGTGAACCGGATGCCTGCGCGGCGCAATAGTGAATGCGATGGACGACGACGAACTGATCGCGGCGGTGGCCGGCGGTGACGATTCGGCGCTTCGGGAGCTGTTCTACCGGCACGCGCCGTGGCTGGCCGCCCGGCTGCGCGCGGTGCTGGGTGCACCGGACGTCGAGGACGTGCTGCAGGAGACGTTTCTCGCGGTCTGGCGTGGGGCCAGGGGGTACCGCCCGGAGGGGGCGGGCGGTGCGGCCTGGCTGTGGGGCATCGCGCGGCGGCAGGCGGCGCTGTGGCACCGCCGGTCTGGTCCGGCCACTGTGCCGCTGCCGGAGTGGACCGGCGGTAGCAGCGGCGATACCGCCGACGCCACCGCGGCCCGCGTCGACCTGGCCGGGGCGGTGGCCGCGCTCGGGCCGGCTGGCAGCCCGGAGCGCGAGGTGTGGCGGCTGCTGTACGTCGAGGACCGTTCCGTCGCAGAGGTCGCCGCACTGACCGGCCTGCCGCCGGGGACGGTGAAGAGTCGTGCGTACCGGGCGCGGCGGCTGCTGCGTGCCGCGCTGGGAATGGGGGAGGGCTGATGGACGTCGACCTGGAGCGCGCCTGGCTGGGCGTGGCGGCCACGGTGTGGCAGCGTCGGCGCGGGCCGGTGGAGCGGCTTGCCGCCCGCCTGCTGCGTTCGCCCGGTCTTGCCCGCGCCCTGTTGAGCACGCCGGCGCTGCTGCTGCCCTGGCTGATCGCCAGCGCCGGGGTGCTCGGCGCCGGGGCACTGGCGACGGTCGGTACCGACCAGCCGCTCGTGCCGCTGCTGGCTCCCGCGGTTGCCGCGGCGGGAATCGCCTATGCCTACGGGCCGGGAGTCGATGCCGCCTACGAACTGTCCCGGAGCATGGCGGTCAGCGACCGGATGGTGCTGCTGGTCCGGTCGCTGGCGGTGTTCGCCGTGTACGCCGGGCTCGGTGTCGTCGCCAGCGCGGCGACCGCCGGCGCCGCCGGTATCACCTTCGGCTGGCTGGTGCCGATGACCGCGGTGTCCGCCCTCGCGCTGGCCGCCGCCACCCTCACCCGGTCGGCCGGTACCGGCGTGGTGATCGGTCTGGCCGCCTGGTGCATCACCGTGCTGGGCGGGCAGGCCGCCGCGGGCCGGTTCACCGTGGCCGTCGATGGCCGAACGCTGACCCTGCCGTACCTGATCTGCGCGGCTGCCTGCGCCGCGGCCATCTGGCGCACCACCCGCATCCCGAAGGGAATCTCGTGAACGTCGACATCCAGGCACTGACCCGCCGCTTCGGGCGTACGGACGCGGTCGCCGGCGTGGACCTGCGGCTCGGCCCGGGCGTGTTCGGCCTGCTCGGTCCCAACGGCGCCGGCAAGACCACCCTGCTGCGCATGATGGCCACGGTGATAGCGCCGAGCTCCGGCACCCTGCGGCTGCTGGACCGCGACCCCGGCCAGTTCGGCCCCCGCCGGGAGATCCGCCGCCGGCTCGGGTACCTGCCCCAGGCGCTGGGCTACTACCCGAACTTCACGGTGGTGGAGTTCGTCGAGTACTTCGCGCTGCTCAAGGAGGTGCCGGCCGGCCAGGTACCGCGGGCGGTCGCCGCGGCCGTGGAGCGGGTCGGGTTGGGCGCCAAGGCGCGCGCCAGGCTGCGTACCCTGTCCGGCGGCATGCTGCGCCGGGTGGGCATCGCGCAGGCGATCGTGAACGACCCCGACCTGCTGCTGCTGGACGAGCCCACGGCCGGCTTGGACCCCGAGCAGCGGGTACAGTTCCGGGCTTTGCTGCGCGACCTGGGCGCACGGGCCACCGTGGTGGTGAGCACCCACCTGGTCGAGGATGTGGGCGCCGCCTGCGCCGAGGTCGGGCTGATGGCCGACGGCAGGATCGTTTTCCACGGCACGCCCGCCGAGTTGACCGAGCGCGGGGCCGGGTTCGCGGTCGGCGACGCCCCGCTGGAACGTGGCTACAGCGCCGTCCTGGCTGCCGCGCGGGCCGCCGCATGACGCGGCTGCTGCGGCTGGAGTTGCGCCGCAACACGTTGCTCCTGCTGGCGCCGTTGGTAGCGGTGATGTTCTGGTTCTCGCTGTACCGGCCGGGGCTGTCGGGCTCGGCGCTGTGGAGCATGCGCAGCCTCACCCTGCCCAACGCCGTGCAGGGTGTCGGCCCGTTCATGGCCGGCGTGGCGGCATGGGTGAGCGCCCGGGACGCCCGGCGCAACACGGGCGACCTCGTCGCCACGACCGCCAGTTCGGCGTGGGCACGCCGGTTGACCCGCTGGGGCGCAACCGCCGGTTGGGGGCTGCTGTTCTACGCCGCCGCGACCGGATCGCAGTTCCTGGTGACCAGCCGCCAGGCCACCTGGGGTGGTCCGATCTGGTGGCCCGTGCTGGTGGGCGCCGCGGCGGTACTCGCCTTCAGCGCACTCGGCGCCGCCTTCGGCACCTACCTTCCCGGCCGGTTCGTGGCCCCGCTGGTCGCCATCGGCGCGTTCCTCGCGCTCGCGGCCGGCATGGTCGCGCTGTCGCGGCACAGCGCCTACGGGCGGCTCGCGCCGATCGTCCACGGCAGCGGCCCGGAATCCGGCGTGTTCTACCGGCCGCTGCCGGACCTGTCGCTGGTGCAGCTGGTGTTCCTCGGCGGGATCGTCCTGGTCGCGATCGCGGTGCTCGGCCTGCCGGCCGGCTGCGCCCGGCCCCCGGTCCGCGCCGTTGCCCTCGCGCTCGCCCTGCTCGGCGCCGCCGCCACGATCACCGGGGTAGGGCTGGCCGGAACCTCCCGGGAAGGCACCGCCGGGGTCACCGTAGCCAGGGTGCACGCCGCGGCCGACGATGTCCCGCTGACCTACCAGCCGGTGTGCGACGCCGGGCCGATCCCGATCTGCGTCCATCCGGCCTACCGCAAGATGCTGCCCGCCGTCGAGGCCGCGCTCGCGCCACTGACCGCCGCGGTCGCCGGCGTGCCCGGCGCACCGGTCCGCATCGAGCAGCGCCCCCTGTCCGCCGCCAAGATCTCCCCGGTCAGCGGCGACCCGCCGGTCCTGCCCATCCTGCTCGTCAATGACAGCAACGCGGCGCGGTTCGCCCGGAATCTGCGCGAGGTGACGGCCAGGGGCCTGGTGGGCGGCGGGCGGAGCCCGGGACAGCTCGCGGTCAGCACCGGCCTGGCCGCGGCCGCCGGTGACCCCGCGCCCCCGGACCTGCCGGCGGACGTCACGGCGGCCGCGCGCCGGTTCGCAGCCCTGGGCCCGGCCGGGATACACGCCTGGCTGGCCACCCACCTCGCCGACCTGCAGGCCGGCCGGTTGACCCTGAAGGAGCTGCCGTGACGACCTCCGCGCTCGCCGGGCCCCGGGCCCGGCTGCTGTACCTGCACCTGGCCAGCCGGCGCGCGCCGGCCACGGTACTCGTGGCGACCGTCCTCACCGTGGTGCTGCGCATCTCGATGCACTGGTTGCGTGGCACCGGCAACCCTGGCCGCCTCGTGCCGATCCTCATCGAGACCGGGCTGGCCGCCCTGGTCGGCGCGGCGACCCAGAGCCCGTTCGGCGAACCCGAGCGGGCGACCGGCGGGTACCTGCCCGTACTGCGGCTGCTCAGCACCCTCGGGCTACTCGCCGCCGGGGCCGGCGCGCTGGCCCTCGCAGCGGTCGCCGGTCACCTGCCTGACGGACTTATGGCCGCCCTACGCGACTACCTCGGCCTGGCCGGCGTCGCCCTGCTGGCCGCGACCGCGCTCGGCGGCAACCTGGCCTGGACCGGCCCGTTGACCTACACGGTGCTGTGCGCGGTCGGGCTGGACGCCGGCTGGACCAGTCTGTGGCTGTGGCCGCTGCGAGGGTCTACCGACCGGGGCGCGCTGGCATACGCCGTCGGGTTGCTCGCCGCGGGCACCGCGCTGGTGACGGTCCGGGGAGCACGGGACAAGTGATTTGGCGCTCCAACCGGGCAGATGAACGCGCAGATCGCGACGGACCTTCCCACCGTCGGCTCGGGTGCGGCGGCGAGGCGTTGGCACTGGTAGCCGCGCCGATCACCGCCCTCAGCCGCCGCCCGAACGCACAACTTCCCCAGGGAAAGCTCTCTGGGGAAGTCGTGCGGCCCGGTGCGGCGTCGGGAGCCGGATGCGGCGGACCGATCGGGCAGGTGGGCCGGTGGTCCGCATCTGACGCTGCGGGAGGTCAGGCGTCGCGGCGTTGGAACATGACGGCGGCGACGATGAGCAACAGTGCGGTCCAGCCAGTGAAGACCGCGAAGCCTTGCCAGGGCGAGAGTAGGTCGTCGGGGAGTTGGTGGGGTTGCATGATGAGCTGTCCGGCGTTGGTGGGCATGTAGGCGTTGATGTGGTGGCCCCAGCTGTCGGGTAGCAGCCCGGTCAGGTTGGACACGATGAGGATCAGGCCGACTACGGCGGTGATGGCTCCAGCGGTGTGGCGCAGGATCGCGCCGAATGCCAGGGAGAACAGGCCGAGTACGGCGATGTAGAGGCCGGCGCCGACGACAGACCGGGTGACTCCCGGGTCACTGAGGTTGACGGGGATGTGCGAAGAGATCACCTGCCGGCCGACGAAGAACGCGGCGAACGCGAGGACCTCGCCGACGACGACCATGAGAGCGGCGAACACCGCGATCTTGGCCGTGAGCACCGTCAGTCGGCGGGGCTGCGATTGGAGTGTCGAACGGATCATGCCGGTGGTGTACTCGGCGGAGATGACCATCACGCCGAGTACCGCGACGACCAGTTGGGCGATGAACACCGGCCGGACGATGATGATCTCTACGGGGCGGTGGAGGAGGTTGGCCTTCTCCGCCGGTTCGAAGCGGTTCCACCGGTGCACGATGGTCCAGGCGATCAGTGACATGAGCCCGATGGCGATGCCGGCCATGGCCACCAGTGACCAGATGGTCGAGCGGACGGTGCGCAGCTTGGTCCACTCGCTGCGCAATGCCCCGTCGAACCCGGCGGGGCGGGTGGCCTGCGGCATCGGCGGGGTCGTGGTCAACGTGGTCATCGGTCATGCCTCCGAGGCCGTGCTGGGGACCGCAGCGTGGTATTCCACGCTGTCCCTGGTCAGTTCCATGAACGCCTGCTCCAGCGAGGCTTGCAGCGGCGCGAGTTCGTGCAGCCGCAGCTTGTTGTCGAAGGCCAGGTCTCCGATGCGGTCCACGGCCAGGCCGGTGACCAGCAGCGCGTTGTCGCCGTCCGGGGCGGCGCTGCCTCCAACGCCGGCCACCAGCTCGGCGAGCCGGGTGGCGTCGGGCGTGCGCACCCGCACCATCAACTCGGAGTTGCGGTCGATGAACTCCTGCACCGTGCAGTCGGCGATCAGCCGCCCGCGCCCGATGACCAGCAGGTGCTCGGCGGTGTTCTCCATCTCGGACATGAGGTGGCTGGAGACGAACACCGTGCGGCCCTGTGCCGCGAGCGCCTTCATCAGGTTGCGGATCCAGAGGATGCCCTCCGGATCCAGCCCGTTGACCGGTTCGTCGAACATCAGGATCTGCGGGTCGCCGAGCAGCGCGGACGCGATGCCCAGCCGCTGGCCCATGCCGAGGGAGAAGCCCTTGGCGCGCTTGCGGGCCACGTCGGTCAGGCCGACCATCTCCAGCACCTCGCCGACCCGGCGGCGGGGCAGGTTGTTGGTCTGCGCGAGGCAGAGCAGGTGGTTGTAGGCGGTGCGGCCGCCGTGGATCGCCTTCGCGTCCAGCAACGCGCCGACCTCGCGCATCGGGTTCTTCAGCTGCGCGAAGGGCTGACCGTTCACCGTCACCGTTCCGGCCGTGGGCCGGTCCAGTCCCAGGATCATCCGCATCGTGGTCGACTTGCCGGCCCCGTTGGGACCGAGGAACCCGGTCACCTGCCCGGGCCGAACGGCGAACGACAGCTGGTCGACGGCCAGCCGGTCGCCGAAGCGTTTGGTGAGGCCGACAGCCTCGATCATCGCGGTAAATCCCCTCGTCCGGTCGGGTCCTCCCCGACACCGCGTAGGAAGCTAGCCGACCCTTGCTGAGAGAAGCCCAAGAACCTCGCGGGATGCGGGAGCTGGCCGCGAGATGTCACCCGAGGGGGTGACGCCCGTCCGGCCGGTGGGTAGCCGGCTGCGGACAGTGGGGACGGCGACGGGGATGACGAGCACGGCGGCGTGCGTCGACCACGGACACCTGCCCGATCCATTCGCTGCGGCCCCGCGGCGTCGAGCGATCTCCTACCGGCCGCTCCCGCAGGTCGTGGCGGAGGGCGCGGTCCTCGATCGGCGCGAGCTCGATGGTCCGGAGCGTGCCTTGTGCACGGGTATGACGGGGTTTGGCCGCCTCAGTGCTGATTGAGAATTCCACGGAAGCGGTCAGCGTCGCGGATGGTCGCAGGCATGGCAGAGCGAGCTGATGACGTCGGCGGGCACGCTTGCGCGGCCGACCGGTCCTCAGCCAGCCGTCGAGGTCTTGATCAGTGGCGCGTCCCGGGATAGCTCCCGGAACCCGAGGCCGTAGTACAGCCCGCGGGCCTTGGGATACCCCGGCGCACCCTTACAAACGACCGTCGCGTGAGTTGCCCCGGCCGCCCGCGCCAGCTGCATGCCGTGCAGCATCATCGCCCTTGCCAGCCCTAGCCGCCGGTAGTCCGGATGCGTTCCGACCGGCTCGAACTCGACGGTCTTGTTCGCCTCGTCGAGCCACATGATCGTCGAGCATGCCATGGTGCCGTCCGGCGCCTCCACCAGGACGTGCAGGTCGCCGCGGTAGGCCGCCGTCTGCCGGACGTCCTCGTAGCTCTGGGCTGTGTACGCCGACGGACTCCAGGCGTCCACATGGGCCTGGACCGCGGCCCGCGGTCCGGCCTTCTCGGCGGTGCGGAACCGGAACCCGACGGGCAGCACCGGCTGCTCCACCTCGGTGAGGTCCCGCTCGTTGAGCTGGGTCCAGTCGCCGGTGTCGCCGAGTGCCTCCACGTCGGTCTGGTAGCCGTGCGCCGCCCATCGCTGCAGAGCGAAGCCGTCGGCGGTCGTCGGCGACACCGTACGGTCGAGGCTGGCCGCTACACCGTCGTACCACTCGATCACTTCGTCGACCAGTCCGCTGCGGTCCGGGTGGACCTGATAACTCAGCGAGGCGCCGGCGATGTCCGATACCGATCCGTCATCGCGCCTCACCTGACGGGGAAGACAGGCCCAGCCCCAGGCCATCAGTTCGTCACCCGAGAACCACAGCCGACGTGGCCAGGTCGCGCCGTAGAGGGCGCGCCCCCTACCCCAGTTCCAGGCAAGTTCCCCGTACGAAGCGTCGGCGCTGATCAGGTCCGGGCGGATGGCGGTGACCCGCTGCGCCAGACCCTGCATGAGCGGGATGTCCGCAGCAGTCAACAGTTCGAAGCCCGTCATGGTCCGCCACTGTGCCAGGAGTCGGCGCAGCAGGCGAACCGTTTTCCGCCGCCGCGCACCGCGGCAACCGACAACGCGGCGCGACGCGCGAACGTGGTCGGGCGCCCCAGCCGACGGGTCGTCAGCAGCCCGGGATCCGCGTCAGGCCGCGCCTGCGTCCAGTTGGGGGTGCAGTGCATGTTGCCGTTCCGTGCCAGTGCGCTCGCGGGCGAACGCGTCGGTCTTGCCCCAGCGTCCGGGGATGTCCAGCAGTTCGATGTGGGTGATGCCGCCGGGCAGCGCCGGGTTGACGACGAGGTTGTCGCCGGAGGGTTCCAGCCCGAGGATGGTGCGTAGGAACAGCAAGGGTGCCCCGGCCGACCAGGCCTGGGGGCTGCACGCGGTGGGGTACTGGACGGGGTACCGGGTGAGTGCCCGTTCGTAGCCGCCGAAGGCTTCGGGGAGTCGGCCGCCGAAGAACTGGGCGGCGTCCAGAATCCCGGCGGCGATGCGGGCGGCCTGCTGCGTGTAGCCGTACCGGCGTAGTCCCCAGGCGATGTAGGAGTTGTCGAACGGCCACACGGTGCCCACGTGGTAGCCGATGGGGTTGTACCGCTCCTCGCCCGTGCCGAGCGTGCGCACCCCCCAGCCGGAGAACAGTTCCGGCCCCATCAGGTGCTCGACGACCGCCTCCGCCTTATCGTCGTCGACGATGCCGCTCCACAGCAGGTGCCCGATGTTGGACGACAGCGCGTCGACCTGGTTGCCTTCGGCGTCCAGGGCCAGCGCGTAGTAGCCCCGCTCGGCGATCCAGAAGTCCCGGTTGAAGCGGGACTTGAGCTGTGCCGCCTCGACCTCCAGCCGGTCGGCGTACCCGGGGTCGTTCCAGAACTGGCGCGCCAGCCGCGCGGCGCGCATCTTGGCGTCGTAGGCGTAGCCCTGGCACTCGCAGGTAGCGCGGGGCAGGTCGGGGATTCGCCCGTCGTGGAAGGAGATGGAGTCCGGCGAGTCCTTCCAGCACTGGTTCTCCAGCCCGGTCTGTTCGTTGCGTCGCTGGTAGGCGATGTACCCGGCGCCGGTCAGGTCGGCATACTCGTCGATCCAGTTCAGCGCCGCCCTGGCCTCATACTCGATGGAGCGGACCAGGTCGGCGTCGCCGGTCCACCGCTCGTACTCATCCAGCAGCACCACGAACAGTGGGGTCGCGTCGGCGGTGCCGAAGTACGGGGCATGCGGCTGCTCCTCGAACGCCATGGTCTCGCCGTACCGGACCTCGTGCAGGATCCGGCCGGGGTCCTCATCGCGGTGGTCGTTGCGCCGGGTGCCCTGCCAGTCGGCGAGCACCCGTAGCGTGGTCGCGGCCAGGTCGGAGTCGAACGGGAGCGCCTGCATGCTGGTGAAGATGCTGTCGCGGCCGAAGACGGACATGAACCAGGGCAGACCGGCCGCGGGCAGGGTGCGCCCCCCTGCGGCCTGCGGGGAGAACCGCAGCGCGGCCAGGTCGACCAGGCTGCGTCGGTAGGTGTCCTTCAGCGGCTGCCAGTCGCATTCCAGCATCGGCAGGTCGGCCGGCAGTCGTTCGAGGCTGTCGCGGCGCATCTGCTCGTGGCCCTTGCGCCACAGCGGCAGGACGTTGGCCACCTCGGGCAGGGTGATCACAGCCTCGACGTTGACCCTCATCGTCCACCGTCCGCCGGGCTCCAGATGGGCGGTCGCCGTCAGGCCGTGGTCGTCGAAGGTGGCCGGCCCAGCCGCGGTCACCATGGTGGAGCGGTGGAAGGACTCCCGTTGGTAGCCGAGGATCAGCCGATCCTCCTCCACCCGCTGGTACCGGCGGCCCTTCTTGGGCTCGTCGTTCTTGATCTCGAACAGGTCGGCGAAGTCGCAGGCGGCGTCGATGCGCACGGTGAGATCGACGGGCTGTTCGCCGTGGTTGAGGACGGTCAGATCCTCCTCGAAGCCGTTGCCCATGGTGCGTTGGCGGACCACCGACAGGCTCGAGTCCACGTACACCCTCGCCTCGCCGGGCACGATGAAGTGGCGTGCCTCGAAGTACTGCACGTCGTCGACGGACAGCGCGTGCAGTCGCTGGCCGTCGATGGTGAGCACCCAGCGGGACAGGAAGCGGGTGTCGTAGGCGAACAGACCGGTGGGGTCGGTCGGGGAGGCCTCGATGTCGCCGGCCGCGTCGCTGACCACGAACGTGTTCCCGTCCAGGATCGTGACCTGGCCCAGCGTTTCGCTCACCTCGCCGTCACCCAGTCGGCGGCCGGCATGTCCCGGGGGACTGACTCGTCCTCGATCCACTGCTTGCGGGACTCGGGTGGCCCGGCGAACAGCCGGGTGATCAGGCCGAGCTTCTGGTTGGGGTCGACCAGTTGCAGGCTGAGGGTGCCTCGGATCAGCGCCGCGAGGGCGCCGGCGTCGCCGTGGATCACCCGCGCGAAGGCCCTCCGGTCGGCCTTGATCACCCAGTCGGCGTCGGCCCCGCCATCGCCCTTGGACACCGTGATGTAGCCGCAACGCACGGCGACGAGCCACCGCTCGATCTGCCCACCGTCGTACAGTTCGACGCGGCCGACGGCGTCCATCCGGTCCAGCAGCGGTTCGTGCCCGCGCCGCCCCAGATCGTCAAAGAACTGGTCGATCCGATCGGAGTCCGCCATCCAGATGCGCCCCCTCAGCCTGCCGCACCCGCCCCTACCCGAAACGCGCTCGAGGAAACGCGCGGCCACCGCGATCCAAGGCAGGGCGTGCACCCCGTGACGCTTGCGCTGACTCTCCCTCGAAGCCCCGACGTCGGCGCTCAGCCAGGGCTGCCGGTACCCGTCCCTACGGGGGAGGTGATCAGGTGGCGTCGGCAGGGAAGTCGTCGGGCATGGTGGCGATCCGTTCCCGGATCGCGGTGACAATCCGGTCCGTCGTCGTGAAACGCCGCCGGTACTCCGCGTCGAAGACGCGGGCTGATACCGGCGATGAGGCGGCCAGCGGGACCTCAGCCACGACGTTGGCCAGATCATCGAGGTGGAAGTAGGCGCACGCGTCCAGTGCCTCGGCGATCTGTACCTCGGTCAACAGTACGGATGCCGCCGCCACACCGTGACGGCGGAGCAGGTCGTGCACGGACAGCAGACTGGCGAGGTGACGGTGTCCGACGGCGAGACCGCGCGGCCGGTCGTGCCGTCGCGGCGGCGACCCGCTCAACGGCCACAACCCGTACCCTTGCCCGTCCGGTAGGTGCGTGCCGTGGATTACGGCAGGCGTCGGCCCGTGCGACCGCCCCGCGCCAGTCGGGTGGAGCCGGGCGTCGGGTGCTACCCGGCGCGGTCCCCGAGAGTAGACCGGTCGATCCATGCCTGCCTCGCTCTCGTTCGGGACCACTATCCGAACAGCGGCGCGGGGCGGCGTCACGTTACCTTCGGATCGCCCGGTCCGCGGGAAGCTCGGTGTGGTGTTGGCACCTGGCTAGGCTGCCGCAATGGACATCGTGATCCCGCTTTTCGACCAGTTCGAGCCGCTCGACGCGATCGGGCCCTACGAGATCCTCGCGTACGTGCCCGGCGCCACCGTGCGTTTCGTCGCCGCCGAACCTGGCCTGGTGCAGGACGTGTTGGGATCCCTGCCGGTGCACGTCCCGAACCGGTACTCCGACGTGGAGCGCTGCGACGTCCTACTGATCCCGGGCGGGGGCAGCTTCCGGACCATGGTGGACGATCCCGGTTTCCTCGACTGGGTGCGCCGGATCCACGCCGCCACCCGCTTCACGACCTCGGTGTGCACCGGTTCCCTGGTGCTCGGCGCGGCCGGCCTGCTGCGCGGCCTGACCGCCACCACGCACTGGGCCGCGGCCGCCGAACTGGAGTCGTACGGCGCCATCTACACGCCCGAGCGGGTGGTCCGGCACGACCGGCTGATCACCTCGGCCGGGGTCTCCGCCGGCATCGACATGGCCGTCCGGCTGGCCGCCCTGCTCACCGACGAGCTGACCGCCCAGGCGATCCAGCTCTACACCGAGTACGACCCGCAACCGCCCTTCGGCACCGGCTCAGTGGCCAAGGCCGGGGCCGAGGTGCTCGAACGGGCGCGCAGTCTCGGCTAGCCGGGCCGCCCGGGCCCTTCGGTGGTACGAATGGCCGGTCCGGCTGCCACGTGAGCGGCGGCCGGACCGGCCGGGTCGTTGCTGTCAGCCGGTGGCGGCCTTGACGAACTGGTCGGTGTAGCACTTGCTCAGGTCGATGTTCTTGCCGATGACGTCCTTGTTGAAGGCGCTCAGTACCGCCAGGTTCGTGGGTGGGCCGTTGGGCGGCATGATGCCGGTCGGGTTGTAGATGCCCTTCTCGTTGTCGAACGCCTTGGCGT
>CAZYCD010000030.1:0-32956 GCA_964645345.1 uncultured Micromonosporaceae bacterium | reverse complement strand
TCGGTACCGGCATTCCGCGCCGGTGCGAGCTTCAAGGACCAGGTGGCGAGCGGCAGGGTGCCGAAGGCCACCGCCGCGGCGAAGAAGACCGCCGCCGCGCCGGCGAAGAAGGCGGCCGCCACCAAGGCGACCGCGACCAAGACCGCCACGAAGGCGGCGACTAAGGCGCCGGCGAAGACGGCGGCAGCCAAGAAGACCGCGGCGAAGACCACCCGGGCCGCGACCAGCACCACCCGCCGCACGGCCACTGCCGCGGCGCCCGTCCGCAAGGCGGCCCCGGCCCGCAGGGCCGCTGCCCGCTGAGCGCCGCAACCGCAGCACGCCGAAGGCGCCCGCGACCCCCGCGGGCGCCTTCGACTATCCGGACCTATTTACTCAACTCGATTTGCTGCCGCATTCACGACAGGCGATCGGCCGCCACCACACCGGTACCGGAGAGGGCCAGCAACCAACCCGTACCCTTCGGCGTCCGGTAGCCCTCGGTGGCCGTGGCGTTGGCCGGGTGCAGATCGGTCAGCAGCGGCGGGATCACCTTGCCCTGGCTGCAGATGACGGTCGGCGTGGCGGCGGAAGCCAGCGCCAGCAGGGCGCGCCGGGCGCCCGCCACGCCCTCCGGCGACGTCTCGTCGAAGGCCGGGTCGACGGTCACCGCAAGGCCTATCGGGGCAACGGTTTCCCGGCAACGGCGCGGCGAGGCCGAGACGACGGCGGCCGGGGCGAACAGCTCCAGTACCGGCGACAACTCGGCCGCCTGGCGCAGTCCCACGGAGTCCAGCGGTCGCAGCTCGTCCGGGCCGTGCCAGGACTGGCGGGAACCGGCGTGCGCGTGCCGGACCAGGAGCACCTCGGCGGTGACGCGGGGCAGGGCGAGGAACGCGGCCAGCACGCCGCGGTCGTGCGCGTAGGTCAGCCGGTCCGCGGCCGCGCGCGGGGAAAGCCAACGGACCTCGGACACCTCGTCGTCCGGCTCGTGGCCGGCGTCCAGGCGGGCGCGCATGGACCAGAAGTCGATACTCTTGCGCTGTCCCGGCTCGCCGGTCAGGTAATGCACCGAGGGCAGCCGCACCTGCGGTACCCCCTCCACGCCGGTCTCCTCGAAGACCTCGCGGATGGCCGCCGCCACGGGGAACTCGCCCGCCTTCAGCTTGCCCTTGGGCAGTGTCCAGTCGTCGTACCGTGGCCGGTGCACCAGGGCCACCTCGACACCGCCAGGCAGCTTGTCGGAATGGTGGCGGGCCAGCGTTTGACCGTCCGCAGCGGCGTACCGCCACAACACCCCGCCCGCCGCGCGTACCGGTTCGCCCGGCGGCGCCTGTTCGTCGACGCTCATGGCAGCCACTCCGTGAGCCTGCGCCGGTCGGCCGCCGCCCAGGCGTCCGCGAACGCCGCACGGACCCGGCGTACCGACGCACGTTCGCGCTCCACCAGCCGCCCGGCGGTCACCGCGAGCGTGTGGTCGTCGGGGTCGGACTGCGCGATGGTTAGCCAGGTGTCGGCCGCGACCACCGCGTCCTGGTGCTCGCCCAGCAGGTTCTGCACGGCGCCCACCGCGCGGGCCAGTTCGGCCGCCGGGCCGCCGAGCAGACCGGCCACCGCCTCCGCCGCGTACCGCGCGCGCTTGGCCCGGATGCGGACCTCGTGCCACTGATCGTCCGGGCCCGCCGGGTCCAGATCGGCGGCGCCGGTGACCCCGTCCGCGCCGTGGGCGAGTTGGCGCCACGGCTTGGCCACGAGTCGGGGCAGCAGGTCCCGGGCCGGCAGCGACGCTCTGGAGGCCGCAAGACGGGGCGTTGCGGCGACGCCCACCAGCATGTCCAGCAGTGCCACGTACCGCTCGGTGCCCATCGCCGCGTCCAGCGCGGTCAGCGCCTCCTCGTGCCGGGCGGCCAGCTCCGCGTCGATCCGGGCGACCGCGGCGTCGTCCAGGGTGGCCAGCGGGTCGGCACCGGCCGTGCGGCGCAGCCGGGCGCGCAGCACCTCCGCGTCGCGCGCGGCGCCCAGCACGTCGGCGATCCAGGCCAGTTCCGCGCGTACCCGCGCCACCCACGCCTGGTCCAGCAGCGGCCGGAAGGTCCGCAGGTCGCTGCGCAGCCGGCGGCAGCCCACGCGCAGCTGGTGCACCGCGGTGTCCCCGTCGGGCAGCGGGATCCGCAGCCGCACCAACGGGTCGTGGCTGAGCATCCGCGTGACGTCCGCGCGCAGCGCCTCGGTCACCACCTCGCCGGCGGTCGCCCGGCGGGACAGCGTGCCGCACGGCCGCACGAGGTCGGCCGGACCGACCCCACCCAGCGCCCGGACGTGCTTGGGCGTGAAGGTACCCGTGGCCGCGCCCGCCGCGCGCAGCTCGTCGCCGACGCGGTCGAGTAGCTTGCGCCCGCCCGCATGCCGCTCCACCTCGATCTCGCGGAACCGGCCGCGCACCGACTTCCCGTCGAGTACCGCCACGGTGTCGTCGTCCAGCTCGGCGAGCAGGCTGCCGTCCCGGCCGCGCAACTCGTAGACGCGGCGCGTGGTGCGCAGCACGGTGGCCGGGGCCAGGGCAGCGCCGCGGGTGTAGGCGGTGACGACGCCGGCCAGCTCGGCGGGGATGGTACCGGGCGGGCCGGGCCGGGAGATCTCGTGACGGATACCGGGCACGTCGGTCGGCAGCTTCACGGTCCACGGCTGCTCGTCACCCCGCCGGTACCGCAGCGACGCCCCGGCGCGGGCCAGTCTCAGGTCGCTCGTGTCGTAGTACGTTGCCCGCAGGGAGACCGGAGCGCACCGCACGACCTGGCCGCCCGCGGGTAGCGCGCCGGACAGTTCCGGCAGCGCGAAGCCGGGATCGACCTCGTACTTGCGCTCCTCCTCGAACATCCCGGCAGCGTATATCGGCAAGATGTCGCTGCCCAGGTGCCGTCCGACCACTCGGTGCCGCCTGCGACTGTGCTCGCCTCCGCCAAAACCGGCTCCGGCTTCGCTCAGTCGGCTCGGTCGACGATGCGACGCAGGAGGGCCGTTTGCAGGTGTCGGGGTGGGCCGTCCCCGGCGACCGCGGACTGCCGCCACTGCCCGTCCGGGGACAGCTCGAACCCGACGATGTCCTCGCTCATCGACATGTCCAGCACGCTCGTCAGCTCCGCCTGCGCCGTGGGATCCGTCACCCGTACCAGCGCCTCCACGCGGCGGTCGAGATTGCGGTGCATCAGGTCCGCGGAGCCGATCCACACCTCCGGGTCGTCGTCGTTGCCGAACCGGAAGACCCGGGAGTGCTCCAGGAAGCGGCCGAGGATCGAGCGCACCCGGATGGTCTCCGACAGCCCGGGTACCCCGGGCCGCAGCGTGCAGATACCCCGGATGATCAGGTCGATGCGTACCCCGGCCCGGCTCGCCTGGTACAGCGCGTCGACGACCTCCTCGTCGACAAGGGAGTTCACCTTGATCTGGATGAGCGCGGGCCGGCCCTCGCTGGCGAGCTTGGCCTCCCGCTCGATCCGTTCCACGATCCCGCCCCGGACCCCGTGCGGCGCGACGAGCAGCCGCCGGTACGCGGTCTGCCGGCTGTACCCGGACAGGACGTTGAACAGGTCGGTCAGGTCGGCGCCCACCTCCGGGTCGGCCGTCAGGAGCCCGAAGTCCTCGTACAACCGCGCTGTCTTCGGGTGGTAGTTGCCGGTACCGATGTGCGCGTACCGGCGGATCTGTCCGCCCTCCTGGCGCACCACGAGCGCGGTCTTGCAGTGCGTCTTGAGCCCCACCATGCCGTACACGACGTGGCAGCCGGCCTTCTCCAGCTTCCTTGCCCAGCCGATGTTGGCCACCTCGTCGAACCGCGCCTTGATCTCGACGAGTACGACCACCTGCTTGCCCGCCTCCGCCGCGTCGATCAGCGCGTCGACCACCGGGGAGTCGCCGCTGGTGCGGTACAGCGTCTGCTTGATGGCCAGCACGTTGGGGTCGGCCGCGGCCTGCTCGATGAAGCGCTGCACGCTGGTGGAGAACGAGTGGTACGGGTGGTGCACGAGGATGTCACCGTCCCGCAAGGTGGCGAAGACGCTGCGGGGCGTCTCGCCCTCCACGAACCGCGGATGGGTCGCCGGCACGAAAGGGCGGTCCTTGAGGTCCGGCCGGTCCACCTCGTCGTAGACCTGCCACAGCGCCGACAGGTCGAGCAGTCCCGGGATGCGCAGGACGTCGTGGCTGTCCATGTCCAGTTCGCGGACGAGCGTGTCCAGCACGTGGTCGGTGACGGTCGCCGCGACCTCCAGGCGTACCGGCGGACCGAACCGGCGCCGGGCCAGCTCCCGCTCCAGCGCCTGCAGCAGGTCCTCGTCCCGGTCGTCGTCCACTTCGAGTTCGGCGTTGCGGGTCACCCGGAACAGGTGGTGCTCGACGATCTGCATGCCGGAGAACAGCTGGCCGAGGTGGGCGGCGATCAGCTCCTCGACGGGCAGGAACCGGTACCGGCGGCCGGACTCCACGCTCACCAGCCGGGGCACGTTGTTGGGTACCTTGACCCGGGCGAACAGCTCGGGTCCGCCATCCGGGTCGCGTACCACGACGGCGAGGTTCAACGACAGCCCGGAGATGTACGGGAACGGGTGTGCCGGGTCGACGGCCAGCGGCGTGAGTACCGGGAACACCTGGTCGCGGAAGTAGTCGCGCATCAGGTCGCGCTCGCCCGGAGCGAGTTCAGCCCATCGAACGATGTGGATGTCCTCGGCGCCCAGCGCGGGCTCGATGTCGCGGATGAAGGACAGCGCGTGCCGCCCGACCAGCTCGGCGCTGCGCTCGGCGATCAGCTCGAGCTGCTCGCGCGTTGACAGCCCGTCCGCGCTGCGCACCGGTAGGCCGGTCTGCAGCCGGCGCTTCAGCCCGGCGACCCGGACCATGTAGAACTCGTCCAGGTTGCTGGCGAAGATGGCCTGGAACTTGGCCCGCTCCAGCAGCGGGGTGGCCGGGTCGGCGGCCAGGGTCAGCACCCGGGCGTTGAAGTCGAGCCAGGACAGCTCGCGGTTGAGAAACCGGTCGTCCGGTAGCTCGTCGGCCGCCGCCTCGGCGACCGCTGTCTGGACTGCCGCGGCCGCCGTCGCGACCACGGCGGGCAGGACCTCCTCGACCTGCGCGGCCTCCGACGGCGCCGACTGCGCGACCCGCGCGCCTTCCCACTCCGGGGCGAGCGCCTCCGCCGTCGTCGCAGACTCCGGCGCGCTGACCGGCTCGGTCTCCGCCTGGGTAGCCGTCTGCGCCGGGTCGACCGTCCCGGCCGGCGCCACCGGTGCCGCCGGCTTCGCGGCCCGCTGCCGTCTCGCGCGCTGCGCCCCCGCGGCCGCCCCGGGCGCGGCCCCGGTGGTCTCCGGCGCCGGCGACGCGGCACGGCGCCGCCGAGGAGGCGTGGGCTGGGACGGAGAGGTGGTCATCCCGCAATGATGACCTGACGGACCGGCCGGCGAAACGGGCTTGGACCAGGATTCCAGCGGTTGGATCGGCGGCAACCGGGGCGGTGGGCTACTCCATGGTGATGAGTCCGAGCCCGGTGACCACGCCGTCCCGGCGCTCCAACCGGACCCGCTGACCCGGGCGCAGCAGCCGCAGCCCCGAGGCGTCGAACGCGCTGGTCGGGAACGCCAGCTCGGTGCCGTCGTCGAGCAGCACCGTGCCGGACCGCTCGCCCGGGTCGTAACTGGCCACCGTGCCCTGCATGCCAGCACGGTACAACCTGGCGGTGTGCGCGCCGAGCCCCAGCGCGGCCGCGGCGGCGAGGTCGTCCGGGGTGTCGACGTCGCGGCGCAGGCTCGGCCACGGGCCGACCAGGGGTGTGGCGCCGGAGGCGGCGTGCGCCGCCGCCGAGCCGGGACCGAACAGGGGACGCAGGGCGGTACCCGACGGGGCGGTCAGCAGTGTGGTGCCGGTACCCGTCGCGTCCGGCACGAATCCGCGCCCCACGCCCGCCGCGACGGACGAGGCGGGCGGCACCACCGGAGAGGCCGCGCCCAGGGCGGCGGCGAGCTCCGCCGGCCGCAGCGCGGGCAGGTCCCCGGTCAGCGCCGCGACCGGTACCCCGCCGGCCAGCGCCGCACCGTGCGCGAGTGCGGCGTTGAGCCCCGCATCCGGGGCATCAGGCTCGACCCTGGCGCCGAGTCCGGTCGCCGCCTCCGCCGCCCGCGGCTCGTTGGTGACCACGATCAGCTCGTCCACCACAGGACAGTCCAGTACCGCGGAGATGGTGTCCCGCAACAGCCCCAATACCAGCCGCTCGTGGGAGACCCCCGGCACGGCGCCGCGCAGCCGGCTCTTCGCCCGGGTGAGCGACTTGACCGGTACCACGGCGACCCACACCCCACCATTCTGCCGCCGGTCGCGGGCGGCCCGCTTGCTGGCTCCGCGGGCGTCGCCGCCGGTCGCGGCAGCACCCCTCGCTGGCCAGCCGGTACCCCCGCCAGGCATGATTCGCTCAGTGGCGGCGCCGATCGGCCCGCGGGCAGATCAGGTAGCAGGGAGGGCCGAGTGGGCCGCAGGCTCGGGTTCTGGCGGGGGATCGCGTGGGTCGTGGTCAAACCGTCGATGACCCTGCTCACCAGGCGCGACTGGTCGGGCATGGAGCACGTGCCGGCCGAGGGCGGGATGATCTTCGCGGTCAACCACCTCTCCGAGGCCGATCCGATGGTGGTGGCCCACTACGTGTGGGACGCGGGCCGCTGGCCGCAGTTCCTGGCCAAGTCCAGCCTGTTCAAGATCCCGGTCCTCGGCCCGTACCTCCGCGCGGTCAACCAGATCCCGGTCTACCGTGGCACCACGGATGCGGCGAAGTCGCTGGAGGCCGCCGCCGCGGCGATCCGGGGCGGCGACGCGGTGATCATCTACCCTGAGGGAACCACACCGAAGCAGGGCGACCTGTGGCCGCAGCGCGGCAAGACCGGGATCGCCCGGCTGGTACTGGACACCGGCGCGCCGGTGATCCCGGTCGTCACCTGGGGACCGCAGCGGCTCATCGATCCGCGCACCCGGAAGGTGCGCATCCGCCCGCGGACGCCGGTCACGGTGGTGGCCGGCCCGCCGATCGACCTGTCGAAGTGGCGCGGTGCGGAGCCGACCGCCGCCAACCTGTACGCGATCACTGACGAGATCATGAAGGTACTGCGGGACATGCTGGCCAAGGTGCGCGGCGAAGCGGCACCGCCGCAGCCGGGTGCCTCCCGCCGCTCCGAAGGCACCGCGTGAGCGCCATCCGCCGCGCCGCGGTCCTGGGCGCCGGTTCGTGGGGTACCCCGTTCGCGAAGGTACTGGCCGACGCCGGTACCGACGTGGTGCTCTGGGCGCGCCGCCCCGAGCTGGCCGAGGCGGTCAACCGGACCCGGCACAACCCGGACTACCTGCCGCAGATGCGGCTGCCCGACCGCGTCACCGCGACCGGCGACGCCACCACCGCCCTGGACGGCGCAGACCTGGTGGTCCTCGCGGTACCGGCGCAGACCCTGCGGGCCAACCTGACCGCCTGGGTACCGTCGCTGGCGGCCGACGCGACGCTGGTCAGCCTCGCGAAGGGCATCGAGCTGGGCACCACCAAGCGGATGAGCGAAGTGATCGTCGAGGTCGCCGGGGTACCGCTGGACCGGGTCGTCGTCGTGTCCGGACCCAACCTGGCCGCGGAGATCGCGGCCGAGCAGCCGACCGCCTCGGTGATCGCGGGTGTGGACCCGGTACGGGCGGCCCTGGTCCAGCGGGCGGTCACCGCGCCCTACTTCCGCCCGTACACCAACGACGACGTGGTGGGCTGCGAGCTGGGCGGTGCGGTCAAGAACGTGATCGCGCTCGCGTACGGCATGGCCACGGCGATGGGTTTCGGCAACAACACCCGGGCCACGCTGATCACCCGCGGGCTGGCCGAGACCGCCCGGCTGGGCGTGCGGCTGGGCGCCGACCCGCTGACCTTCGCCGGCCTGGCCGGCCTCGGCGACCTCGTGGCGACCTGTTCGTCGCCGCTGTCGCGCAACCGTACCTTCGGCGAGCACCTGGGCCGGGGCGAGACGCTGGAGCAGGCGCAGGCGGCCACCCGGCAGACCGCTGAGGGGGTCAAGAGCTGTCTGGCCATCCGGGATCTGGCCCGCCGGCACGACGTCGAGATGCCGATCACCGAACAGGTCGAGCTGGTGTGCCACGAGGGCGTCGACCCCCGGGCCGCGCTGGCCGCTCTGATGAGCCGGGAGACCAAGCCGGAGTGAGCGACGCGGGGCGCGGTGGCGCCTGGACTGACGAGCGGGTGCGAGCGCAGCGAGCGCGAGCAGGGAAGGCGGCACCTGAGGCCGCCCGCGGAGTGGACCGGGGGGCGCGATGACTCTCACGAACGGGGACCTCGGGGACGGCACGCGCTGCGTGCGGGCGGGGCTGCCGGCGCCGGTACCGGGGGAGCCCTTCCTGCCCGGCCCGGTACTGGCCGCGCCCTACCACCTGGATCCCGAGGCCGGGCCGGCCGCCGCGGCCAACGGCTACGGCCGGGTGGACAACCCGACCTGGCGCGCCCTGGAGTCGGCGATCGGCGAGCTGGAGGGCGGCGACTGTGTGGTCTTCGGTTCGGGCATGGCGGCGGTGTCGGCCGCCCTGCTGACGCTGCTGCGACCGGGTGACACCGTGCTGCTGCCGTCCGACGGGTACTACAAGACGCGCGCGTTCGCGGCCGGCGGGCTGCCCGGCGTGACGATCCGCGAGGTACCGACGGCCGGCCCGTACCCGTCGCTGGACGGCGTACGCCTGGTGCTGCTGGAGACGCCGGCGAATCCGGGTCTGGACGTCTGCGACATCGCGGCCCTGGCCGTGGCGGCCCACGCCGCCGGCGCGCTGGTCGCGGTCGACTCGACCACGGCCACCCCGCTCGGCCAGCAGCCACTGGCGCTCGGCGCGGACCTCGTGGTCGCCAGCGGCACCAAGGCACTCACCGGGCACTCGGACGTGGTCCTCGGGTACGCGGTGGCCGGCCCGGAGCTGGCCGGCCGGCTGCGCGGCTGGCGGGACTCGACCGGCGCGGTACCCGGCCCCTTCGAGGCCTGGCTCACCCACCGGTCACTGTCCACTCTGGACCTACGCCTGAGCCGCCAGTCAGCCAACGCGGCCGCGGTGGCGGCGCTGCTGGCCGGCCGCCCCGAGGTGGTCTCGGTCCGCTGGCCGGGGCTGCCGACCGACCCGGCGTATCCGGTGGCCTCCCGGCAGATGCGCCGGATCCCGGGCATCGTCACATTCACGCTGCCCGACCGGGCGCATGCGACCCGGTTCCTCATGGCGTCCACGCTGGTGTCGGCGGCGACCTCGTTCGGCGGTACGCACAGCACGGCCGACCGCCGGGAGCAGTGGGGCGATCCCGTACCCGAGGGCCTGATCCGGCTGTCCTGCGGCATCGAGGACACCGAGGACCTGGTGGCCGACATCCGCGCCGCACTCGACGCGGCGGCCGCCGCGGGCTGACGGCGCGTGGACGCCCGCGGGGCAGCCGGTCCGCTGTGGACCGGTACCGCGACGGTCAGCCGGTCCGGCGCAGCACCACCAGCCGGTACCACCAGCGCCGGCAGAACAGGACGATGGCGCCGATCGCGCGGTTGCGCAGCCGCAGCACGGTGAAGAAGGCGATCCCGGTGGCCACCATCATCGGCGCGACCAGTACGGCGTCGGATACCCGGTCGGCGTTCCAGAACGCGGCGAGGTTCAGCGCGACGGCGGCCTGGACCGCGGCGCCCGCCAGCGGCCACCGGTCCCGGCGCACCAGGTGGCGCAGTGCGGGCGGCAGTCGCCGGTACCGGCGCCATGCCAGCGTGGCGCCGCCGGCCAGCAGCGCCAGGCACGCCCCGAGGAGTACCGGCAGTGGCGCGCCCGCCAGCGCGATGACGAGTACCGACAGCCAGATCCCGCTGCCCGCGTCCATCAGCCGCACGCACCACGTTCGCGCAGCGGTCCGCGCGTTGTCCTGGTAAAGCGATTCGGTCGGGCGGTCGGCGAGGACCTCGCCCAGCCGCTCGCCGGCCAGCGTGGTACGGCCCTGGCGCAGTTCGACGATGGCCAGGTTGTTGCGGGCGGTGGGGTTCTGCGGGTCGAGCCGCAGCGCCTCCTGGTAGCTGCGCCGGGCCGCGCCCGGGTCGCTGATCGCCTGGAACACCCGCCCCCGGCTGTTGTGTACCTCCGGCTCCTGCGGCGCCAGCCGTTGCGCGTGTACCGCCGCCTCGAACGCGTTGCGGCGCGCGTCGGAGCCGCCGGTCGCCAGCAGCGCGTCGACCATGATCACGTAGGGCTGCCAGGCGTAGGGCGCAAGCTCCACCGCGCGGCGGGCGGCATCCAGTGCCTGGGTCGCGAGCCTCAGCTTGCCCAGCGCGATCGACCGCAGCCGGTGCGCCCACTCGCTGGTCGGCGACGCGGCCACCGCCTGGTCGGCCGCGTCCAGCATCTCCTGGTACTGGCGGGCGAGCTGGTGGCTGCGCGCCAGCAGGCACAGCGCCTCGACGGACTGGGGCGCGGAGGCCAGGTACTCGCCGAGCGCCACCCGCGCCTGTTCGTACCGGCCAACGTCCAGCAGCGCGCGGGCCCGCTGAAGGTCGCCGTCGGCCATCAGATCAGCTTGCGCTTCTTGAGGTACGCGGCCAGCTCGTCGTAGCTGCCGCCTTCGTTGGCGAACAGCGCGACGTTGCGGGCGGTGGCGAACCAGGGTCCGGTTGACGGGCGCACCTCGCGCAGCGCGAGGTCGAAGTCCCGCTGCTCGATCATCCGTACTGTGCCGGAGGAGATGGACTCGTGCATGGCGTGCTCGGCCGCGGTTTCGCACAGGTGGGCCAGGTCCGCGCCGGAGAAGTTCTCGGTCGCCTCCACCAGCCGGTTGAGGTCGATGTTCGCGATCGGCCGCGCGCGCAGGTGATACTCCAGGATGGCCGCGCGGGCCGGTGGGTCGGGCGGGAGTACGAGCGCCATCCGGTCCAGCCGGCCGGGGCGGCGCAGGGCGGCGTCGACGTCCCACGGCGCGTTGGTCGCGGCCAGCAGGAACACGCCCTCATTGTCGCCCTCCATGCCGTCCAGCTCGGCCAGCAGCTGGTTGCCGAGGGTACGCATGGCGGAGGACTGGAGCTGGCTGCGCTTGTGCCCGAGGGCGTCGATCTCGTCGAGGAACAGCACGCACGGCGCGTTCCGCCGGGCGGTACCGAAGATCTCGTGGAGGTTCTTCTCGGAGTTACCGATCCACATGTTCAGCACGTCCACAATGGACAGTGAGATGAACCGGGCACCCATCTCGCCGGCGACCGCCCGGGCGAGGAACGTCTTGCCGCAGCCGGGCGGGCCGTAGAGCAGCAGACCGCCGCGCAGGCTCTTGCCGTACATGGCGCGCAGTTGCGGGTTGCGCAGCGGGCCCAGGAAGGCGAGTTCCAGCCGCCGCTTCACGTCGGCCATCCCGCCCACGTCGGCCAGCCGGATGGTGCAGGTCTCGACGTCGAAGGCGCGGTCCGCCTCGCCGAGGACCGGGTCGGCCTCTGCGTCCGCGCGGGCGAACCGCGGCGGTACCACGTCGGACAGCTCCTCCTCCAGCGCGCGCCAGTCCACGGACGGCGCCTCGTCCGCCGCCGGCCCCAGGTCCACGGGCCCCGGCTCGCCGGCCAGGTCCGGATCGATCTGCAGGCCCGGCTCCAGCGGGCCCACCGGCTCGGCCGGCGCGCCGATCGCCCGGCTCATCAAAGCCCGGGCCGCGGGGCTGCCCGGCTCCCGCTGCAACGCCTGGGCCACGTGCCCGATCGCGTCGGCCTCGTCCCCGGCGTCCAGCAGCAGCTCGGCCAGGTGGAGGCGGAGGGGGACATCGTCGGGCCGGTCCCGGACCGCCGCGCGGATGCTGGCGATCAGCGGCGAATCCGTCATGCCCGGCCCTCGTCCCGCGCCGGCCGGTCGGGTGTCACGAGCCCACCGCGCCCCGGGTCCGCCCGCTCGTGCTGGCTGATGCCCATGGGCGCACAGTATTCGCCGGCTCGACGGGCACGTAAAGGCCCCTCCCGTTCACTTCAGGTAGTGGCGGCCGATCCCGACCGCGCGGGATCAGCGGCGGTGTTAGGGTCACCGAAGTGACCACCCCACAGAGGGTGCGCGTGGCCGTCGTCTTCGGCGGGCGCAGCACCGAGCACGCGATCTCCTGTGTCAGCGCGGGCAGCGTTCTGGACGCCCTGGACCCTGACGAGTTCGAGGCGGTGCCGGTCGGCATCACCCGTGCCGGCCAGTGGGTACTCACTGACGGCGCCACCGCGGGCCTGGCCATCGCCGGCCACCAACTCCCCGAGATCACCGCCTCGTCCGGTACCGCCGTGGTGCTGCCCGGCGACCCGACCGCGCACGGGCTCGTGGTGCTCGACGCGGCCGAGGGCGCGACCGCGCTGGGCGGTGTCGACGTGGTGTTCCCCGTGCTGCACGGCGCGTACGGGGAGGACGGGACCATCCAGGGACTGCTGGAGATGGCCGGCATCCCGTACGTCGGCGCCAACGTGTTCGCCTCGGCGGCCGCGATGGACAAGGAGTTCACCAAGAAGCTGGCGGCCATCGAGGGGATCCCGGTCGGTCCCTACGTCGTGCTGCGTGCCGGTGACTCGCTGTCGGCGGCCGACAAGGAGCGGCTGGGCCTGCCGGTGTTCGTCAAGCCCGCGCGGGCCGGCTCGTCGTGCGGGATCACGAAGGTCAACGACTGGGCCGACCTGGACGCGGCCGTCGCCACGGCCCGCGAGATTGACCCGAAGGTCCTGGTAGAGCAGGGCATCCCGGGCCGCGAGGTGGAGTGCGGCGTGCTGGAAGGGGAGTACGGCGGCGGCGCCGAGGCCTCGTTGCTCGCCGAGATCCGGGTGGTCAAGGGGCACGAGTTCTACGACTTCGAGGCGAAGTACCTCGACGACTCCTGCGAGTACGACATCCCGGCCGACCTGCCGCCGGAGGTCACCCGGCAGGTCCAGGAGTACGCCTGCCGCACTTTCAGCGCGCTGGACTGCGCGGGGCTGGCCCGGGTCGACTTCTTCGTCACCCCGGACCTGAAGGTCTACCTCAACGAGATCAACACGATGCCCGGGTTCACCAGCACGTCGATGTTCCCGCGGATGTGGGCGGCGACCGGCCTGGAGTACCCGAAGCTGGTGTCCCGGCTGATCCGCACCGCGCTGCGGCGCGGCAGCGGCCTGCACTAACCGTCCTTGCAGCCAGTCGGCACGTCGGTGATCGACCGGATCGACCCGGCCACGGGGTTGGAGAACTCGATCGCCCACTGCGCGGCCGGCTGGTACGCCGCGGGCAGGTGGACCGTGATGGGTACCACGCGGTCGACCGGGTACCAGGTGGTGCCGTCCCGGTCGTCCGTCTCGTACCAGCAGACGTTGTTCAGCACCAGCAGGTCGGCGGTCGGCGCGATGGACGGCCGCGGCCCGGCGCCGCAGGCCAGGGTGATTGCCGGATCGCCGAACGCCGCGTTCTGCTCGGCGCCCGCGGTGACCGGCCGGCGCGGCCGGTCGCGCAGCGCGGACGGGAGCTGGGACAGCAGCGCCCGGCAGGCCACTGCGGTGTCGTCGGGCAGGGTCGGCGCGGCGATCGCCACCGGCCCGGACGCCTGTACCGACGGCAGGGTCGGCCCCGCGGTACCGGCCGATCCCGCGTGGCGCAGCCCCCAGAACGCGAGCAGGCCGGCGACCAGCGCCAGGGGTGCCGCGATCAGCGCCGCCGTCCGGGCAGCGCTGCGAGTCGCCTGGTCAGCCACCTACAGACGCACCACGGAGCAGGTGAGCGTGCGGGTGATGCCGGGGACGAGCTGCACCTTACTCACAATCATCTTGCCCAGCTCGTCGACGCTGTGCGCCTCGGTCAGCACGACGACATCGTACGGACCGGTCACGGCGTCGACCCGGACGACGCCGGGGATGTCCGCGATCGCGGCGGCGACGTCGCGCGCCTTGCCCACCTCGGTCTGGATGAGGATGTACGCCTGGACCACGTCACGCCCCCTTGTCGGCAAGGTCGCGGGTTGCCGTGAAACTACCGTACGAACTTGCAAACGCGCAGAGGGGATTCCTTCCCCATCCGGACCCGGGCACGGGAGTGGCGATGAGTGTTGCTGATGCCGGGGAGTTCGGCCTGATCGCGCGGGTGACCGCGCGGCTGGCCGGTACCCCCGCCACCCTGCTCGGACCGGGTGACGATGCGGCGGTGGTCGCGGTACCCGACGGTCGGGTGGTCGCCTCGACGGACGTGCTCGTCGAGGGCCGGCACTTCCGGCGGGACTGGTCGTCGGCCGCCGACGTCGGGCACCGCGCGGCGGCCGCCAACCTGGCCGACATCGCCGCCATGGGCGCCTCGCCCAGCGCCCTGCTGGTGGCCTTCTGCTCCCCGACCGATCTGGACGTGGGCTGGGCCGAGGAGTTGACCGACGGGCTGGCCGCCGAGGCCCGGCTGGCCGGCGCCGCGATCGTGGGCGGGGACGTGTCCGCCAGCCCGGTGCTGACCGTCGCCGTCACGGCCCTCGGGGACCTCGGCGGGCGGGTACCCGTGCTGCGCTCCGGGGCACGACCGGGGGACCGGGTCGCGCTGGCCGGGCGGCTCGGCTGGGCGGCCGGCGGGTACGCGGTGCTGTGCCGGGGGTTCCGGACCCCGCGGGTACTGGTCGAGGCGCACCGCCGGCCGGTCGTCGAGTACCCGGCCGGGCCGGCGGCGGCGGATGCCGGCGCGACCAGCATGATCGACGTGTCGGACGGGCTGCTCGCCGATGCCGGGCACGTCGCCGCGGCCAGCCGGGTCGCGATCGACCTGCACCGCTCGGCGTTCGAGGTGCCCGAACCCATGGCGGACGCGGCCCGGGCGCTGGGAGCCGACCCGTACGCGTGGATCCTGACCGGCGGTGACGACCACGCGCTGCTGGCGACCTTCCCGCCGGACGCCGGGCTGCCCGCCGGTTGGCGGCCGGTCGGCCTGGTCGCCGAGGGTACCGGGGTGACCGTGGACGGGCGCCGGTACGACGAGGGACCGGCCGGTTGGGACCACTTCCGGTGACCGGGCTGGAGATCCGGCGCGCCGGGTACCTCGACCCGGTCGCCCGTACCCTCGTCGACGCCGCCATGGCGGACCTCGCCGACCGGTACGGGTCGGGCGACGGTACCCCCGTCGAGCCGGCCGAGTTCGCTCCGCCGGCCGGGGACTTCCTGGTCGCCTACCTGGACGGGGTACCGGTCGGCTGCGGCGGCTGGCGCTCGCACGGCCCGGACGGCCGGGTGGCGGAGATCAAGCGGATGTTCACCCGGGCCGAGGCGCGCCGCCGCGGGGTGGGCCGGGCGTTGCTGCGGGCGGTCGAGGACTCCGCGCGGGCGGCCGGACGGACCCGGACCGCCCTGGAGACCGGAACACTCCAACCGGAGGCCATCGCCATGTACGAGGCGGCCGGGTACCAGCGGATTCCGAACTTCGGCTACTACCGGGACGAACCAGGCGCTGTCTGCTACGGCAGGAGGCTCTGACCGGCCGGGCGGACGCCCGGCGAGGGCCCGTCAGCCGCGGGTGACCTTGCCGGCCTTCAGGCAGGAGGTGCAGACCTGCATGCGCTTGGTGGTGCCGCCACCGGCCGGGGTACGCACGCTCTGGATGTTGGGGTTCCAGCGGCGGTTGGTCCGCCGGTGCGAGCGGGAAACGTTGTGGCCGAAGCCCGGCCGCTTGCCACAGACGTCGCACACGCTAGCCACGGTCATCTCCTGGGGTTGATCGTCGTCCCGTCCCCGGGCTCGGTCACCGGGCAACCTGTCAAGGTTAGCCGATCCGTCCTCCGCAGGGCCAATCGGTATCCCCGGCCGGGCCGGACCCGGTCCTCGGCGGCGTGCGGACCGGCCCGGATCCGGGCAATCGTCGCAGCCCCCGACTACGCTTCGGGCCGTGCTGGAAAGCCTGGACGCCGCCGCCGCGCGCCGCTGGTGCACGGCGGGCCTGGACGCCCTGCGCCGGCACCAGGAGGAGATCGACCAGCTCAATGTGTACCCGATTCCGGACGGCGACACCGGTACCAACCTGGTCCTCACCCTCAGCGCGGCCTACCAGGAACTGGTCGCGGACACGGACGGCGGCACCGACCCGGACGGCGGCCTGAGCGGGCTGGGCCTGGTGCTGCGGCGGATGGCCCACGGCGCCCTGCACGGCGCCCGGGGCAACTCCGGGGTGATCGTGTCGCAGCTGCTGCGCGGCCTGGCCGAGGCGCTGGCGACCACCCGGGTCGCGGGCGGCCTGGCCCTGGCCGGGGCGCTGGACCGGGCGGCCGTCGCGGCCTGGTCGGCGGTATCCGCGCCGGTCGAGGGGACGGTGCTGTCGGTCGCCACGGCCGCGGCCCAGGCAGCCATCGGGGCCGGCTCGGACCACCTGGCGACCGTGGCGCGGGCGGCCGCCGAGGGCGCCGCCAAGGCCCTGGCCCGCACGCCCGAGCAGCTGTCCGTGCTGGCCAGGGCCGGTGTGGTCGACGCCGGCGGGCGTGGCCTGGTGGTGTTGCTGGACGCGCTGGTCGACGTGGTCGACGGGGTCGACGGGGTCGAGGCGCAGCCGCGCGGCGCGGGCGCCGCGACGGCGCCCACGCCCGGCTCGCGCACCCGGGCGCCGGCCGCCTCGGCCGCCCGGGAGGCCGGCTCCGCCGAGTTCGCCTACGAGGTGCAGTACCTGCTGGACGCCCCCGAGGCGGCGCTCGACGCGCTGCGGGCGGAGTTGGCGCCGCTGGGTGACTCGCTGGTCGTGGTCGGTGACGGCGCGGGCACCTGGAACGTGCACGTACACGTCAACGACGCAGGCGCGGCCGTGGAGGCAGGGGTGCGCGCGGGCCGGCCGCACCGGATCTCCATCGTCCGGTTCGAGGACCTTCCCCCGGCGGGCCGGACCGTGGACCCGCACGCCCGGGCGGCCGTCGTGGTCGCCTCGGGCGACGGCCTGGCGGCGCTGTTCCAGGCGGAGGGCGCGACGATCGTGCCGGGTCCGAGCCCGTCGACCGGCGAGCTGCTGGCCGGCATCCGCGCGAGCGGGGCCGGCCAGGTCGCCCTGATGCCCGCCGACCGGGCGACCCAGGCCGTCGCCGGGCTCGCCGCCGAGCAGGCGCGGGCCGAGGGCGTCCAGGTCGGGGTGGTACCCATCCGGTCGTCGGTACAGGCGCTGGCCGCGCTGGCCGTCCGCGACCCGTCCCGGCGCTTCGAGGACGACATCATCGCGATGGCCGAGGCGGCCGGGGCCTGCCGGTACGCGGAGGTGTGCGAGGCGGCCCGGGAGGCGGTGACGGTGGCCGGCCTGTGCCGCCCGGGTGACATCCTGGCCCTGGTCGAGGGCGAGGTGAACCTCATCGGTACCGACCTGCGGCAGACCTGCGTGGACCTGGTGGACCGGCTACTCACCGGCGGCGGAGAGTTGATCACCTTGCTCACCGGTACCGGCGCCCCCGAGGACCTGGGCGGACTGCTGCAGGCGCACCTCAGCCGGCGGTGGCCGTTCGTGGAGGTGCAGCTCTTCGACGGCGGCCAGCCCCGGTACCCGCTGCTGGTGGGCGTCGAATGACCGAGTTCGACACACCCCTGCGGAAGGTCGTCGGCGACAAGACCGGCAAGGCCCTCGGTACCCACCTGGGCCTGGAGACGGTCGGTGACCTGCTGTACCACTTCCCCCGCCGGTACGACGAGCGTGGCGAGCACACCGACATCCGGGCACTGACCATCGGCGAGCAGGTCACCGTGCTGGCCCAGGTGCGGCGCACCAGCGTCCGGCCGATGCGCGCCCGGCGGGGACAGTTGCTCGAGGCCACGGTCGGCGACGACAGCGGCGGGTTGCTGACCTTGACGTTCTTCAACCAGGCGTGGCGCGAGCGCGACCTCAGGCCCGGGCGGTGGGGCCTGTTTGCCGGCAAGGTGACGGAGTTCCGCGGCCAGCGCCAGCTCAACGGCCCCGACTACCAGTTGCTCGGCGATGAGGACGGCGCCGAGGAGATCGAGGAGTTCGCCGGCGCGCTGATCCCGGTGTACCCGGCCGCCGCCGCCGTACCGACCTGGGTGATCGCCCGGTGCGTCCGGGTGGTCCTGGACACCTTCCAGCCGCCGCCCGATCCGCTACCCGACGACCTGCGCGCCCGTCGGCGCCTGCTGGACCTCGGCACCGCGCTGCGCCAGATCCACCGGCCAGCCAGCCGGGCCGACCGGTTCGCCGCCGAGCACCGGCTCAAGTGGGACGAGGGGTTCGCGGTCCAGGTGTCACTCGTCCAGCGCAAGCTGCGCGCCGCCGACTGGCCCGCCCGGCCCCGGCCGCGCCGGCCGGGCGGGCTGCTCGCCGCCTTCGACGCCGGGCTGCCGTACGAGCTGACCGCCGGGCAGCGCGCCGTCGGCGAGGAGATCGCGGCCGACCTGGGCCGGCCGCACCCGATGCACCGGCTGCTGCAGGGCGAGGTGGGCTCGGGCAAGACCGTCTGCGCGCTGCGCGCGATGCTCCAGGTGGTGGACGCGGGCGGCCAGGCCGCGCTGCTGGCGCCGACGGAGGTACTGGCGGCCCAGCACCACCGGGGCATCGCCGACCTGCTGGGGCCGCTCGGCCGGGCGGGCGAGCTGGACGGCGACCCGGACGGCACGAAGGTGACGCTGGTGACGGGCTCCCTCGGGGCGGCGGCCCGGCGGCGCGCGCTCGCCGAGATCGGCGCGGGCGAGGCGGGCCTCGTGATCGGTACCCACGCCCTGCTCTACGAGGGTGTGGACTTCAAGGACCTCGGGCTCGTCGTGATCGACGAGCAGCACCGGTTCGGCGTGGAGCAGCGCGACGCCCTGCGCGCCAAGGGCGTCCAGCCGCCGCACGTGCTGGTGATGACCGCCACCCCGATCCCGCGAACGGTCGCCATGACGGTCTACGGCGACCTGGAGGTCTCCACGCTCAGCGAGCTGCCGCGCGGCCGGTCCCCGATCGCCTCCCACGTGGTACCGGCGGCGGACCGGCCGGCCTTCCTCGAGCGCGCCTGGCAGCGGCTGCGTGAGGAGGTCGCGGCCGGGCACCAGGGGTACGTGGTGTGCCCCAGGATCGGGGCGGACGAGCCGGCCGAGCCGGACTCGGAGCCGGAGACCGAGGACGGCCGCCGGCCGCCCCTGGCGGTACTGGACGTGGCCCCGCTGCTGCGCGACGGTCCGCTGCACGGCCTTCGCCTCGGTGTGCTGCACGGCCGGCTTCCGTCGGACGAGAAGGACGCGGTGATGCGCGCCTTCGCCCGGGGCGAGCTCGACGTCCTGGTTGCGACCACCGTGGTCGAGGTCGGCGTGGACGTGCCGAACGCGACCACGATGATCGTGCTGGACGCCGACCGGTTCGGCGTGTCCCAGCTGCACCAGCTGCGCGGCCGGGTCGGCCGGGGCAGCGCGCCTGGGCTGTGCCTGCTGGTCACCGAGGCGGACGAGCAGAGCCCCGCGCGGGAGCGACTGGCCGCGGTCGCCGCCACCCTGGACGGCTTCGCGCTGGCCGAGCTGGACCTGGAGCAGCGGCGGGAGGGCGACGTGTTGGGCGCGGCCCAGTCCGGCCGCCGCTCCCACCTGCGGCTGCTGTCCCTGCTACGGGACCGGGACCTCATCGGTGAGGCGCGGGCGGAGGCGCTGGCGCTGCTGGACGGGGATCCGGAGCTGGACCGGCAGCCGGCGCTGCGGGACTGGATCGCCTCGCTGGTGGACGAGGAGCGCGCAGAATACCTGGAGAAGGGGTGACCCGCATCATCGCCGGCCGGTACGGGGGCCGGCGGTTGGCCACGCCCGAGGGCCCGGACACCCGGCCCACGGCCGACCGGGTACGCGAGGCGCTGTTCGGCGCGTTGGGTCCGCTGGACGGGCTGCGCTTCCTCGACCTGTACGCCGGCTCCGGGGCGGTCGGGCTGGAGGCGCTGTCCCGGGGCGCCGACCACGCGCTGCTGGTCGAGTCCGATCCGCGGGCGGCCCGGGTGGCCCGGGAGAACGTCGCGCTGCTGGGCGCCGTGCGGCAGGCGGTACTGGCGGTCGGGCGGGTCGGGGCGACCCTCGGGTACGGCCCGAACGGCGAGCCCTACGACGTCGTGTACGCCGACCCGCCGTACCCGACGCCCGAGGACGAGCTCGCGGCAATGCTGGCCGCCCTGGTCGACAACGGCTGGCTGGCGCCGGACGCGACCGTGGTCGTCGAGCGGTCGAGGCGGTCGCCGGAGCCGGCCTGGGTGCCCGGGATCACGCCGGAGCGTTCTCGCCGGTACGGCGACACGGTCCTTTGGTACGGTCGCGGATCGTGAGACGTGCGGTCAGTCCCGGGTCGTTCGATCCGGTCACCAACGGGCACCTGGACATCATCGACCGGGCGTCCCGGCTGTACGACGAGCTGATCGTCGCCGTCCTGATCAACCAGTCGAAGCGCGGCCTGTTCACCGTCGAGGAACGGCTGGACATGCTGCGCGAGGTCACCAAGGCGTACCCGAACGTCCGGGTCGAGTCCTTCCACGGGCTGCTGGTCGACTTCTGCCGGGCCCAGGGCGCGGCGGTGGTGGTCAAGGGCCTGCGGGCGGTCAGCGACTTCGACTACGAGTTGCAGATGGCGCAGATGAACGTTGGGCTGGCCGGGGTGGAGACGTTGTTCATGCCGACCAATCCGCTCTACTCGTTCCTGTCGTCCAGCCTGGTCAAGGACGTGGCGAAGTGGGGCGGTGACGTCTCCGCGCACGTACCCGAGGTGGTCGCCACCCGGTTGGCGGAGCGGCTGGGTCCGGGTACTCCGAACGGATGACCCCGGCCGGCACGGTCGGCGCGGGTACCGGCGACGCATCATTGTTTCCGGCTCGGCGTGACGGGCGTGGCGTGCCTCCGGCCGTCATGATGGGTCTGCCGGCGACCTCGGGGTAGTCGCGGTACCGCAACAGTTGACAGGAGACCGACGGTGGATCCGATCGACCGCATCGACGAGATCATCGCGCTCGCTGAGGGCGCGCGGTCGGTGCCGATGTCCCGGAACTGCATGATCGACCGGGGCGAGCTGATCAACCTGCTGGACCAGTTGCGCGGCGAACTGCCCGGCGAGCTGCGCCGGGCGATGGCCCTGCTGGAGGAGCGGGACAAGATCCTTGATGCCGGCCGCAACGAGGCGGAGCGGATCATCAGTGAGGGCGAGGCGGAGCACGCCCGCCTGGTCTCGATCAACGAGATCACGGTGTCCGCCGAGCACGAGGCGGCCCGGATCGTGGGCGAGGCCCGCGCCGAGGCGCAGCGCCTGCGCGACGAGGTCGACGACTACGTGGACACCGCGCTGGCCAACTTCGAGCAGTTCCTCACCCGCTCGCTCGCCTCGATCGAGCGCGGCCGCGACAAGATGCACGCCCTGCGAGAGATCGGCTCGTTCGTCCCGGATCAGGACGCCGGGCCGCTACCCCTGTGAGGCCGATTCGACGCCGCTGCGGCGGCTCGGGTAATCTTCTTCGACGGCCTCTCCTGGCCGGAGTCTGACGATGCATGATCATTCGCCGAGTTCACACCTGGACCCTCGGGCGCCGCTGGTCTTCGATACCCGAGACCTGCCCCGCCGCCCGGGGGCCATGCGTGTCGTACGGCGGGCGGTCCCGGCACCGGCGGACCTCGGCCTGGAGCTGATCGGGGTGCCGCGCGGCGCCGACCTCGCGCTCGACCTGCGGTTCGAGTCGGTCTCCGAGGGCGTTCTCGTCTCCGGGACCGTGACCGCCCCGGTCGAGGGCGAGTGCGGACGCTGCCTGGGCCCCGTCAGCGACACCGTGACCGTGCCGATCCAGGAGCTGTACGCCTACGAGCACAGCACCACGGACGAGACGGCCGAGGAGGACGAGGTGGGGCGGCTGCAGGGCGACCTGTTCGACCTGGAGCCGGCGCTGCGGGATTCGGTGGTGACCGCGCTGCCGTCCAACCCGCGGTGCCGGGAGGACTGCCCAGGGCTGTGCCCCGACTGCGGGACGCCCTGGGACGCCCTGCCGGCCGACCACAGCCACGCACAGGTCGACCCACGCTGGGCCGCGCTGCGCGAGCTGACCGACCCCGCACAGACCGAGCAAGCTCGGGCCGCCCGCGGCCCGGACCATGAGGAGAACTAGCCGTGGCCGTACCCAAGCGCCGGATGTCGCGTAGCAACACCCGGTCCCGCCGGGCCCAGTGGAAGACCACCGCGGTCGCGACCGTGGCGTGCCCGCAGTGCCGGTCGCCGAAGCTGCCGCACGCGGCGTGCTCGGTCTGCGGCACGTACAACGGCCGCCAGGTCATTGAGGTCTAATCCTGGCGACCACGGGTGACGCGATCCGAGCGGCCGCAGACCGCGCGGATCGCCGTCGACCTCCTCGGCGGGGACAACGCCCCCGCCGTCGTGGTTGACGGCGCTCTTCGCGCCTTCGACGCAGACCCCGACCTTCACCTGCACCTCGTCGGACCGCCAGAGGTGGCGGACGAGGTCCGTTCGGCGTGCCCGCCGGAGGCCCGAGCCTGGCTCTCCAGCCAGCCGGTGGCCGCTGTGGTGGGCATGGCCGACTCGCCGGCCCGGGCCGCCCGGCCGGACACGACGGTACGGGCGGCGGTCGCCGCGGTCGCGGCCGGCCAGGCCGACGCGGTCGTGTCGGCGGGAGCCAGCGGGGCGACCGTGACCGCCGCGGTACTCGGGCTGGGGCGCTCCGCCGGGGTACGCAAGCCGGCGCTGGCCGCCGTGGTACCCAGCGGGGCCGGCCCGGTCATGCTGCTGGACGTCGGAGCCTCGCTGGACAGTGCCGCCGCGGTACTGGTGCAGCACGCGGTGCTCGGCACCCGGTACGCGACCGCGCTGCTCGGGCTCGCCGAGCCGAGGATCGGCCTGCTGTCGGTCGGTGCCGAGGAGGGCAAGGGCGACCGGATGCGGCGCATCGCTCATGACCAGCTGCGCCGGACGGTACCCGGGTACATCGGCAACGTGGAGGGCCACGACGTGCCGCTGGGCGGCCGGGCCGACATCGTGGTGACCGACGGGTTCACCGGCAACGTCCTGCTCAAGGGCATCGAGGGCGGCTTCGCGCTGGCCGGGGGCGTGGCCGCGACCTCGGACGCACCCCGGGGCGCGGCGCTGCTCGGCGTGAACGGCCTGGTCGTGGTGTGCCACGGGGCGGCCACGGGTGCCGACGTAGCCTCGGGCATCCTGCTCGCGGCGCGGCTGCACCGGGCGCGGGTACCGGCCCCGGCGCCCTCCCCGGCGACCTGGCGGAAGCGGTGGTGACGGCGTGGGCAACGGTAACGGCGAGAACGGAGGGCAGCACGCGATGAAGGGTCGGCCACCCATCGCTGCCCTGGTCGACGCGTTCGGGGTGGACCTGGACCCGGCGCTGCTGGAGCGCGCGCTGACCCACCGCTCCTACGCGTACGAGAACGGCGGGCTGCCGACGAACGAGCGGCTGGAGTTCCTCGGCGACTCCGTACTCGGCGTGGTGGTCACCACCGCCCTGTTCAACGACCACCCCGACCTGCCCGAGGGGCAGCTGGCCAAGCTGCGCGCCAGCGTGGTCAACATGCGCGCGCTGGCCGACGTGGCCCGTGGCCTGGGACCGTACGGGCTCGGCCCGTACCTGCTGCTGGGCAAGGGCGAGGAGGCGACCGGCGGGCGGGACAAGGCGAGCATCCTCGCCGACACCCTGGAGGCCCTGCTCGGCGCGATCTACCTCCAGCACAGGCTGGACCGGGCGGCCGAGGTGATCCACCGGCTGTTCGACCCGCTGATGGCCGACGCGGCCGGCCGCGGCGCGGCCCTGGACTGGAAGACCAGTCTCCAGGAGCTGACCGCCAGCCGCGGCCTCGGCGTCCCGGAGTACCGGGTCGAGGAGGCCGGGCCGGACCACGCGAAGGTCTTCACCGCCTGGGCGATGGTGGCCGGCGAGCGGTACGGCGGCTCCGAGGGGCGCAGCAAGAAGGAGGCTGAGCAGCGAGCCGCCGCGGCCGCCTGGCGCGACCTGTCGGTCGTCGGGCAGGCCGAGGAGAAGCCGGAATGACGGACGTGGCCGAACAGGCGCGTGCCGAGGCGGACGACGCGGCGACACCACGACGGCTGCTGCCCCGGGGGGTACCGGCCGTCCTGCTGCTGTACCTGCTCACCCGCGTCGTGCAGTTCGCGTTCATCGACCTGCTCGCACCGGCCGGCGGACCCTCGATCAAGGACCGGCTGCTGGTCTGGGACGGGGGATGGTTCACCCGGGTCGCCACCGAGGGGTACCCGCACACCTACAGCTACGACAAGTCCGGCCAGATGGTCGGCAACGGCCTGGCCTTCTTCCCCCTGTACCCGTGGCTGATCCGCGGCCTGCACTGGCTGGCCCTGGACGCGGGCTGGGCCGCGCTGGTGATCTCCTGGATCGCGGCCGGCGTGGCGGCGGTCCTGCTGTACCGGTTCGGCACCGCGCTGCACGGCGAGCGGCTGGGCTACGCCCTGGTCGTGCTGTTCTGCGCGCAGCCGATGTCGGTCGTGCTGTCCATGGGCTACAGCGAGGCCGTGTTCAGCGCCCTGGTGATCGGCGCGCTGTACGCCGCGTACCGCGACTCGTTCCTGGTCGCCGGCCTCCTCGGCATGCTGGCCGGGCTCTGCCGCCCGACCGGGCTGGCCGTGGGCCTGGCCGTGGCGGTCGCCGCCGCCCTCGCCCTGTACCGCGGCCGGGCCGGCTGGCGCGCACCGGTCGGTGCCGTGCTCGCGCTGGTCGGGGTGCCGGCGTACCTGCTGTGGGTCGGCCTGCGGGTGGGCGACCTCAACGCCTGGTTCACCATCCAGACGGCCGGCTGGGGCACCACCTTCGACTGGGGGTCCTCGACCTGGTCCTTCCTGTGGACGGCCTTCACCCGGGGCAACGGCTGGGTGCAGCTGAGCGTCGCGTTCATCCTGATCGCCGCCCTGGTCGCGGCCGTGTTCGCGGTGACCCGCCGGGTCTGGCCACCACTCGTCGTGTACGGGCTGCTCGTCCTCGGGCTGGTGGTCGGCCAGGCCGGTTACTACCACTCCAAGCCGCGGCTGCTGGTACCGGCGCTGCTGATCCTGCTGCCGGCCGGGTACGCGGCGGCCCGGGCGGGTACCCGCCACGCGGTACTGGCGCTGACCGGGTACGCGCTGTTCGGCCTCTGGTACGGCGCCTACATGATCACCGTCTGGCCGTTCACGATCTGACCAGGGGACCGAGAGATGCCTGAACTGCCCGAGGTGGAGACCGTGCGCCAGGGCCTGGCCCGGTGGGCGCGCGGCCGGCGGATCGAGGCGGTCGAGGTGCACCACCCCAGGGCCATCCGCCGCCACCTGCCCGGCTCCGAGCACTTCGCCGCCGTACTGGTCGGCCGGACCATGGTCGACGTGTGCCGGCGCGGCAAGTACCTGTGGATCCCGCTCGACTCGGGCGACGCGATCGTGGCCCACCTCGGGATGTCCGGGCAGTTGCTGTTCCAGCCGGCCGAGGCGCCGGACGAGACCCATCTGCGGGTCCGGGTGTCCTTTGTGGACGGTGACCCGGAGCTGCGCTTCGTCGACCAGCGCACGTTCGGCGGCCTGGCGGTGTCCGAAGGCGGCGCGGAGCTGCCCGCCGAGATCGCCCATATCGCCCGCGACCCGCTCGACCCGCTGTTCTCCGACGCGGACTTCACCGCCGCGCTGCGCCGCAAGCAGACCGAGGTGAAGCGGGCGCTGCTGGACCAGACGCTGATCTCCGGGGTGGGCAACATCTACGCGGACGAGGCGCTGTGGCGGGCCAAGCTGCACGGCGCGCGGCCGACCGGCGCGCTGACCAGGCCCGCGGTGGCCCGGCTGCTCGGCCACATCCGGGCCGTGCTGACCGAGGCGCTACGTGCCGGGGGTACCAGCTTCGACGCCCTGTACGTCAACGTGAACGGGGAGAGCGGGTACTTCGACCGGTCGCTGAACGTCTACGGGCGCGAGGGCGAGCCGTGCCACCGCTGCGGTACCCCGATCCGCCGCGAGCCGTTCATGAACCGCTCGTCCTACTCGTGCCCGCACTGCCAGCCCCGACCGCGCCGGCGGGCTCCGGACGGCGGTGCGCCGCCGCTACGGCGGGCGGCCGGGGCAGCGTCCGCCCGCTGATCAACGGCGACCGGGGCCACCGGGCGTCCGGTGTCCACGGCAGTGGGGCGCAGATCGTGGCGCCCAGCACCCGGTACAGCGGATCGGGCCGGCCGACCGGCTTCAGCACGAGGGGACCCAGTCCGGCCCGCCGGGCGGCACGCACCGCCATCGCCACCGGCCCGATGGAGAACGGGCTGGTCGGCGCGGCGTCGAAGAAGACCCCGTTCACCTGGTACCCGGCCCAGCGCCCGACCTCGCCGCGCACTTCGCGCGGCGGCCGGGTACCGGCGGCCAGGTCGACGTAGCCGAGCACGGTCCGGCCGGCCTCGGCGAGCCGGCCGATCGCCTGCGTGAAGAGCGGATGCCGCCCCGAGCCGGGCCCGTGCGCGACGTCCACGACCACGATCAGCGGGCCCTGGTACCCGGCCGCGGCGTCCCAACCGGCCGGGTCGGCCAGCGGGTCGGCGAACAGCGACAGGACGGGCAGTGCGACGTTCAACCACGACTCCGCGGATCGAGGACGGCGTAGGTGGTCAGCACCAGGCCGGCCAGGTAGCCGCCGGCGAGCAGACCCATCCGGGGTAACGAGGGGTGGGTCAGCGCCGTTCCGGCGGCGGTCACCGCGATCAGCGACGCGCCGGCCAGGAACCGGCGACGCGCCGTGAGGATCAGGAGCACGGGGTACGCGCCGGCGGCGAGCACGCCGGAGGCGACGGGTACCAGCCCGGCGCGGTACCTCGCCGCCCCGGCCAGCCCGGCCGCCACGAGCAGCGGGACGGCCAGCGCGGCCAGCGTCAGCCAGGCCGCCCGGCGCAGGTGGTGCCGCCAGCCGCTCGGGCTGTCGTGGTACCCGAGCCCCCACCGCGCGTACCCGGACTGCCACGCCAGCAGCAGCTCCCCGAGGGGTACCGCGAGGGCCGCGGGGATCAGCGCGGCCGGGGGTGCGTTCAGCCACCAGGCGGCGAGGAACAGCCCGGCGGCGGTGCTCAGCCTGGCCGGGGCGAGCCGCGGCCGGAGCAGGCCGGACCAGTCCAGCCGGAGCGGTTCGACCGCGTGCCGGCGCGGCCGCGTCGAGCGGGCCAGCCGGGGTAGCAGGCGCCCGGCGAGCGCGAACAGGTCAGGCTGGCCGAAGGACTGGCGGGCGGACTGGTCGGTCAGGCCGGCGTTCTCCAGCGCGGCGGCGACCTCGTCGGCGTCGGGCGCGCCCGGCGCCCCGGTCATGACCGGGCGCAGCGTGTCGGCCAGCCGGTCCAGCGGATCGGCCGGCGACTTGACGACCGGCTCCGCGGCCCGCTCGACGGTCGGCTCGGGCGTCGGCTCGACCGCCGGCTCGACGGGGGCGTCCACGGCGACCCGGAGCTCGCCGGAGTCCACCGGCTTGCGGACCGCCGGTACCTGCTCGGGGACGGCCGGCCGGATCCCGATCCCGCTCATCGGGTCAGCTCCGCCAGTACCCGCTGCCACCGCGGCGAGCTGACCTGCTCCGGTACCCGCCAGGACGGACCGGAGAAGGCCGCGACCGGCGGCCGGGCAGTGCCCGTCACGCGGTCCAGCTCCTGCGACAGCCCGCTCGTCGCGGACGCGGGAGCGTCCGCCTGGCCCGCCGGCGCGGTCACCGCCCGACTGTAGGCGGAGCGGAAACCGTCCAGCATCGCGCCCAGGCTGAACAGCGTGCGGGCGCGGCGCCTTGCGTTGGTTGCCAGCTCGCGGCGAAGCCGCTCGTCGCTCAGCAGCGACACCCAGGCGGCGGCCAGCCGGTGCGGGTCGGTCGCCGGCACGACCAGCCCCGCGATGCCTACCGCCGAGGCCAGCCCGCCGTGCTCCGTGCAGACCGTCGGCCGGCCGCTGAACATCGCCTCGATCAGCGGGTACGGCATCGCCTCGTCCGCACCCGAGATGGTCACCACCTGGGCCTCGGCGAACGCGACCGGCCGCGTCGGTACCGGCCCGGACCAGTTCATGCCGTCGGGCAGCGGCTCGGGCGGCCCGGAGCCGACCACGACCAGCCGGGCCGCGGGTACCGCCTCGCGCAGCGTCCGGAACGCCTGCCGGAGCAGGGGCAGCTCCTCGGGCGGACCGACCCAGGCCACGACGGGGGTGTCGGGCGGGTCCGCCAGCCGCGGGTGGTCCTGCGGGTCGACCCCGGGCGGTACCACCCGCAGCCGCCGCTTGTCCGCGTCGTGGTGCAGCGCCCAGCGGCGCATCCGCTCGCTCGGCGCCACGATGGCGGCCGCCTCGGCGTACCCGAGCCGGGTCAGCGCCCGCAGGAAGCGCAGCAGCACCGCCCTTACCCCCGGCCGCCGGCCGGCCCGCTCCACCGGGTCCGCGCGCAGGTACGTGTCGTGCTCGGTGACGACGAAGGGGACCCCGGTACGCCAGTGGGTGCCCAGCGCCACGAGGGTGGCCAGCCCGCCGTCGACGACATGGCACAGCTCGACCTCCGGCGGGGGTACCGACAGCGCCCGCAGGCAGCTCTCCAGCAGGTACCCGGCGATCTCGGCGTCGGCCACGGTGATCCGGGCAAGCGACGTCCGGCCGCTGCCGCCGGTCGCCCGCCACGCGTCCAGCAGGACCTGCGCGAGGGGTACGCCCGCCAGCGGGTGGGTACCGTCGGCGGCGAGGCCGGTCAGCCGTCGCAGCGCGGAGCGGAACATGGCCACCCCGTGCGGCGAGTCGTCCAGCATGCCCCGGCACAGCAGTACCGCCGCGTGCGTCGCCGCCCGGCGGTGCTGGGTGCGCGCCGGTCCCTTCTCGGGCGCCACAGGCCGGCCGGCCAGCGGTACCGCGGTAAGGCTGGGATTGTTGATCAGTACCGGATAGGACCGGCGCTGCGGCCCGTCCACGATCGTCACCAGGTGGAAGTCGTGCTCGACCAGCCCGGCCACCAGCCGGTGGCACCAGGTACCGGTGGTGGCCACCCGGTACGGGTACCCGCCCTCGTTGATCAAAGCGACCCGCACGCCGCCTCACCTCCCGGAAGGCGCAACGAGCAGCGGCCGGGTCAGTGACCGGCTGGGTCGGCGAGGTCAGCGACGGCCGGGTCAGCGACCGAAGTCCGCGGTCCAGTAGACGGTGGCGTCCTTGGCGAATGACACGCCGACGCCGACCGCCTTGGCGGCGCAGTTCACGATCGCCGACCGCATGTCGGGCGTAGCCATCCAGGCGTCCAGCGCCTGCTGGGCGGTCTGGTACCCGCGGCCGACGTCCTCGGCGAGCGGGTCGCGGTACCCCGCCTTGCGGATGCGGTCGCTGAAGCTGCTGCCGTCACTGCCGGTACGGCCGACATAGCCCTTGCGCGCCATGTCGTCGCTGTGCGACCGGGCGGAGTTGTGCAGGTGCCCGTCGTCCGTGACCGGCTGACAGCCGGCCTGCCCGCGGGCCTGGTTGATCGCCGCGACCAACTGGTTCTCCAGGTCGCCGGGTTTGCTGCCGGGCAGCTTCGTGGCGGGCGGCAGGGAGCGCAGGAGGCTGGCGCTCGGCGACGGGCTGGCGGTACCGCTCGGGGGTCCGGTCGGAACCGGCCGGCTCGACCCGGCGGTGCCGGGCGGCAGCGCCTCGGCCTTGGGCGGCCCGGCCAGCAGCGGGGACAGCACGGCGAAGCCGAGCCCGATCAGCACGAGTACCCCGGCCGCCAGCGCGGCGATGCCGACCTGGTCGAGCTGGCGCCAGTCGGTCGGTAACAGTCCGCGCGCCCGCCGCCGCCCCGGTCGCCGGGGACCGGTGGACCCGTCTCCGGCGATGAGATTGGTCTCCCGCGGCTCGCTCACCGGCCTCGGGCCTCCCTGTTGTCCTGGGCCCGCCGCCTCTGTGCCGCCATCGTCTGCCGCCGCGCGGACGTCCGCTCCGGACGACCGTACGCGAGGCCGCACGGCCGGGCAAGATCAACCGCCAGGCGGAAGTCGATGACTTGAGTCGACTGGACTCAAGGCGACGCTTGACGTACCCAGGTCGATGACGGATTATAGGGGTGTCGCCAGTCGCGCTCTGCCATGCCTGCACATGTGGTATGGCATTGACAGCGGAGCGCGCGTTGGCCGGCCACTCCGGCCGCGCATTACAAGGAGAAGATATGGCGAAGGCCCTCTTCGGCCACGTGGGTGGCGCGCCCGAACGGCGCCTACTCGACGAGGTCACCCAACTGCGTGCCAAGGTTCGGAGCCTGGAATTCGAGGTCACCCGGCTGCGGGCGGAAAACGACCGCCTCGCCGCCGCCGCCAGCGAGGCGGATGAGCTGCTGCGCCTGCCCGAGCCGGCGCTGACCTGAGACCAGACGGCGCCGGTCCTCGGCGTCACCGACCCCACGCGGTACCCGCACCACCAGCGCGCCGATCCCATCTTGCCGGGCTCGGCGCGCATCACTGTGCGGATCCGGCTACGCCCCGCGGTGCCGCGCCGAGGGGCGCTCGCTGCCCGGTGGTGCACGCCGCCTCGGGGTACCCTCCGAGCAGGTACCGGCTCCCGCCGGACGAAGTGATCGACCTGCGCCTACCCCACGGAGCCACGTGCATCTCAAGAGCCTGACGGTCAAGGGATTCAAGTCCTTCGCGTCCGCCACGACGTTGAAGCTGGAGCCGGGTATCACCTGTGTGGTGGGCCCCAACGGCTCCGGCAAGTCCAACGTGGTCGACGCGATCGCTTGGGTGCTGGGCGAGCAGGGCGCCAAGGCGTTGCGCGGCGGCAAGATGGAGGACGTCATCTTCGCCGGTACCGCGGGCCGGGCGCCGCTGGGCCGCGCCGAGGTCACGCTGACCATCGACAACGCCGACAACGCGCTGCCGATCGAGTACACCGAGGTCTCCATCACCCGCCGCATGTACCGCTCGGGGGAGAGCGAGTACGAGATCAACGGCGACTCCTGCCGGCTGCTGGACATCCAGGAACTGCTCTCCGACTCGGGCATCGGCCGGGAAATGCACGTCATCGTCGGCCAGGGCCAACTGGACGCGGTGCTGCACGCCAAGCCCGAGGACCGGCGCGCGTTCATCGAGGAGGCGGCCGGGGTCCTGAAGCACCGCAAGCGCAAGGAGAAGGCGCTGCGGAAGCTGGACGCCATGCAGGCCAACCTCAACCGGCTGACGGACCTGACCGCGGAGCTGCGCCGCCAGCTCAAGCCGCTGGGCAAGCAGGCCGAGATCGCCCGCCGCGCGGCCGGCATCCAGATGGACCTGCGCGACGCGCGGCTGCGGCTGCTCGCCGACGACCTGACAACCCTGCGCGACACGTTGGACAAGGAGATCGCGGACGAGTCCGCCCTGCGTACCCGTCGGCAGGAGGTCGAGGACGGGCTGGCGTCGGTACAGGCCAGGTTGGCCCTGCTTGAGACCGAACACGCCGCGGATGCCCCGGTTCTGGCCGCCGCCCAGGAGACCTGGTACCAGCTGTCCGCGCTGCAGGAGCGGTTCCGCTCGACCGAGCAGCTGGCCAGCGAGCGGCTGCGGCACCTGTCCGCCGCGCCCGACGACGAGCGCCCCGGGCGCGACCCCGACCAGTTGGCCGCCGAGGCCGAACAGGTCCGCGCGCAGGAGACCGGCCTGCGGGCCGCGTTGCAGGCCGACGAGGCCCGCCTCGCCGAGGCGGTCGCCCACCGGCAGGGCCTGGAGCGGCAGCTCGCCGAGGCGGAGCGCGCCCTGGTCGCCGCCGTCAAGGCGATCGCCGACCGGCGTGAGGGGCTGGCCACGCTGACCGGCGAGGTCAACGCGGCGCGTACCCGGACCACCGCGGCCGAGGAGGAGATGGCCCGGCACGCGGCCGCCTGGAACGAGGCCCGGGAGCGCGCGGAGCTCGCCGAGGAGCAGTTCGCGGTCGCGCAGGAGCAGTCCGAGGGCTTCGACGACGAGGACGCCGACCTGGTCGCCCGGCACACCGCGGCGGTCCAGGCGTACGAGGCGGCCCAGGCCCGCGCCCGGGAACTGGGCGAGGCCGAGCGCAACGCCGAGCGGGAGGCGTCCGAGTGGGGCGCCCGCGAGGAGGCGCTCGCGCTCGGGCTGCGGCGCAAGGACGGCGCCGGGGCGCTGCTCGCCGCGACCGACCGGATCCCGGGGGTACTCGGCAGCGTCGCCGCGCTGCTGGCGGTGGACCCCGGGTACGAGGCGGCCCTGGCGGCCGCGCTCGGCGCGCTCGCCGACGCGGTGGCGGTGTCCGGAGTGGACGATGTGGCCGCCGCCGTGCGACTGCTCAAGGAGCAGGACGCCGGGCGGGCCACGCTGCTGGTCGGCTCGCCAGGGGACGGCACCGTCGCCCGCCCCACCCTGCCCTCCGGGGCCACCTGGGCGCTGGACGTGGTGCGCTGCAACGATTCCCTGCGCCCGGCGGTGGAGCGGGCGCTCGGCGACGTGGTACTCGTCGAGGGGCTGGATGCCGCCCGGCAGCTTGTCGCCGGGTACCCGAGGCTGCGCGCGGTGACGCCGGAGGGTGACGTCGTCGGCGCCTGGGCGGCGGCCGGCGGCTCCGCCAAGGCGCAGAGCTACATCGAGGTACAGGCCGCCGTCGACGAGGCCCGGCAGCGCCGGGGCGAGGCGACCGCCCGGCTGGAACTGCTGCAGGCGCAGCTCGACGGCGCCGAGGCGGAGGTGGCCGCCGCCAAGGAGGCCGAGGCCGCCGCCGGACAGGCCCGCCGCGAGGCGGAGAGCGTGCGCAACACCCACGCCCGCCGGCTGGCCGAGCTGGGCGCCGCCGCCCGTTCGGCGCGCGCCGAGGCTGACCGGCTGGCCGCCGCCCGCGCGGCCGCGGAGTCGGCGCGGGAGCAGGGCCTGACCGGCCTGGCCGAGTTGGAGGAGCGGCTGCGCCTGGCCGAGGCGATCCCGATCGAGGAGGACCCCGACTCGGGCGAGCGCGACCGGCTCGCCGCGCTGGTGCCCCAGGCCCGGCAGAACGAGATGGAGGTGCGCTTGGCCGTGCGCACCGCCGAGGAGCGGGTCGGTGCGCTGGCCGG